>JBKPDT010000060.1:0-9416 GCA_046728035.1 Candidatus Methylomirabilota bacterium
CCGCGCGAGCGCCGAGGACCGCGGCGATCTTCTCTCCATGCTCCTGCACGCCCAGGACGCCGACGACGGATCCCGGATGACCGGTCAGCAGGTCCGCGACGAGGCCATGACGATGTTCCTGGCCGGCCACGAGACGACCGCGGTGGCGCTGTCGTGGACGTGGTATCTGCTCGCCCAGCACCCCGACGCCGAAGCCCGGCTCGCCGACGAGCTGCGCGAGGTCCTGGGCGGTCGTGCGCCCTCTGTCGCCGATCTACCTCGGCTGAAGTATGCCGGGATGGCGGTGACGGAATCGATGCGGCTCTACCCGCCGGCCTATGCGATTGGTCGCCAGGCGGTGCGGCAGACCGAGATCGCCGGCCGGTCCGTGGCACCGGGCGACATCTTCGCCGCGCCGGCGTGGGTGGTGCACCGCGACCGGCGCTGGTTCGAGGAGCCCGAGGCTTTCCGTCCCGAGCGCTGGGCGGGCGACCTCGCCCAGCGGCTGCCGCGCTTTGCCTACTTTCCGTTCGGCGGCGGGCCGCGCCAGTGCATCGGCAATAGCTTCGCCCAGATGGAAGCCGTCCTGGTCCTGGCCGCCATCGCCCAGCGCTTCCGCCTGTCGCTGATTCCCGGCCAGCGGATCACGCCCACGCCCTACATCACGCTGCGGCCGGAGCCGGGCATCCGCATGCTTCTCGCGGTACGATGAGATCACGCAGCCGACCAAGGGAGGCATCGCGATGCCCGAGCCCGTGACGATGAGGATCTTCTCCGACTACGTCTGACCGTGGTGCTATCTCAGTACCGGGCGTATTGAGAAGCTCAAGCGGGAGCACGACGTGAAGGTCGAGTGGGTGCATTTTCCCCTGCATCCGGACACCCCCGCCGAAGGCCGGGCGCTGGCCGATCTCTTCGCCGGGCGCGGCATGGCCCTGAAGGCCATGCACGCGCAGATGAAGGCGCGCATGGACGCGGAAGGGCTTCCCTACGGCGAGCGCACCCACACCTACAACAGCCGCCTGGCCCAGGAGCTGGGCAAATGGGCCGACACTCAGCCCGGCGGGGAGGCCTTCCACGACGCGATGTTCCGCGCCTACTTCGTCGACGGACGCGACATCTCCCAGCCCGCGGAGCTCCTGGACATCGCGCGGGGCGTGGGCCTACCCGAGGAGGCTGCGCGCGAAGTCCTCGAGAAGCGGACGTTCAAGGCCGCCGTTGACGCCGACTGGAAGCTCTCGCGCCAGTACGGGATCACCGGCGTCCCGACGTTCGTCGTGGGCCGCTACGGCGTCGTGGGCGCGCAGCCCTACGAGGCGCTCGAGGAGCTCGTGCGAAAGGCCGGGGCGAAGGGCGAGACCGGCTAGCCGGGGCGCGACCGCTCCTGACGGGGCAGCCCGAGCGCCACGAGAATTCCCAGGGCGTTGCCGCCGGCGGCGAGCAGGACCGCGGCGCCATAGCCCTGGGTCAGGTCGAACAGCCGTCCGGCGATGACGGGCAGGACGATGGCGGCGGCGGACCACGCGATGTAGATCCGGCTGGCCACGCGGCCATAGAGGGCACGCCGCCAATAGACCGCGATGGCCGCGGCGGTGACCCCCGAGACGAGGCCATAGCCGAGCCCCACCAGCGCCAGCCCGAGCACGGACATGCCGGCGCCGGGCCAGAGAGTCAACGCGACACTTCCGGTGAGAGCCACGGCATGGGCGCCGGCCGCCACGGCGGGGATCGCGAGCCAGTCCGCCATCCAGCCGCCGGCCACTCGCGCCGCGGCGACGGTGGCGGTGATGAGCGTGGTGCCATACACCGCGAGGCCGACCGTGCCGCCATAGGCCGTGATGATGCCGGCGGCCTGGCTCAGCACCATGAGCCCTGCGGATGCCGCCAGGAAGAAGACCAGCCAGATCCGCCAGAACACCGGCCGACGGCGCTCATCCTCGCGCATGCGGACGCCGGCGGTCGCCGTCTCGAGCGTGACGGCGGACCGGGCGGTCAGCCACGCGCTGACCAGACCCAGGAGCGCGAGGACGGCCGCGAACCAGCCGAGCGCGGCGCGCACGCCGATCGCCGGGATGGCCCACCCGAAGACGGGAGCCGCGATCATGGCGCCGGTGGGCAGCAGGCTGACGAGGTAGCCGTTCACCAGTCCGCGGCGGGAGGTCACGGCCAGATTCACGATCTGCTGGAAGAGGATGTAGGTGGCGCCGACGCCGGCGCCGAAGCACGCGCCGTAGCCCAGAGCGAGCTGGCCGAAGCTCCCCGCGGTGGCAGCCAGCGCGATACCGAGCGCGCTCACCCCCGCGCAGCCCAGCGCGAGCAGCGGCGCCGGCGCCCTCCCGAACGTGAGGGGCACCAGGTTCATGCCGGCGGCGAACGCGGCCGCCGCGAGAGCGAACACGAAGGCGAGGTCCGCTCGGCTCAGCCCGAGGAGCGACTCGAGCGGCTCGAGAAAGACGCTGTAGGCGTAGATCGACCCCAGCGGAGCGTTCAGCGCGGTGGCGGCCGCTACCGCCCGCCATGCGCTCGGCGTCGCGGTATCGGCGGCGCTAGGTGAGCCCGACGGCATCGCGGAAGCGGCGCAGCGCCTCGATATGCTGCTCCGGCTTCGCCAGCCCCATCCCGGCGGTGTGGACGCAGAGATGGGTGATGCCGCGCATGCCACGCCAGGCCTCGAGCTCCTTGCCCCACTCCCCTTGCGGGACCTGGGACAGCGCCATGCGCCCCTCGACGCCGAACGCGTTTGGATCACGGCGGGCCTCGCGGACCATCGCGTGAATCCGATCCACCGCCAGCTGCCCGGGCGGGCCCGGCCGGAAGTGGGGCATCCACCCGTCGGCGATGCGCGCCGTCCGCCGCTGCACCACCTCGGCCTCGCCGCCCATCCACACGGAATCGGTCGCTGCACCGGCAGCGGGTTCAGCCCGGCGTCGGTGATGCGGTGGTGGTTCCCCTTGAAGGTGACCAGCTCGCGCGTCCACAAGGCGCGCATCACCTGCAGCTGCTCCTCGATCCGCCGGCCTCGGGTGCTGAAGCTCTCGCCCAGCGCCTCGAACTCCACCGGATTCCAGCCTACGCCCACGCCGAGCCGGAGCCGCCCGCCCGAGAGCACGTCCACCGCCGCGGCCTGCTTGGCGACCAGCGCGGTCTGCCGCTGCGGCAGGATGATGATGCCGGTCACGAGCTCGACCCGGCGCGTGGCGGCGGCGAGGAAGCCGAAGAGCACGAAGGGCTCGTGGAAGGGATGGCGATGGGTGTAGGGCCCCTTCCAGCCGCCGGGGCGCTCCGGATTGGCGCCCAGCACGTGGTCGAAGACCAGGACGTGGGTGAAGCCCATGCCCTCGACGGCCTCGGCATAGGCCTTGATCGCGCCGGGGTCATTGCCGATCTCGGTCTGCGGCAGGACGACGCCGATCTTCATGGATGCCTCCCCGCGGTGGATGTCAGGCGCTGCCCGGGACGACGCCGGCGGGCAGGGATTCGATATGCGTGCAGATCTCGCGCGGGCGCGTGAGCCAGACCTTCTCGCGGTGCTCGAGGATGTGCTGGAGCGCCCGCCGGAGCCGGCGGATGCGATAGGGGCGGCCGATGACGAAGGGATGCAGCGAGATCGGGCACACCAGCGGCTGGCGCGCCGACTGCGCGAGCATCTCGTCGAACTGGTCCACGATCATGTCGGCGAACTCGTCGGCGGTGTAGCGGTACCAGACGATGCCGCGCGTGTCGTTCACCTCGATGGGGTAAGGCATGGCGAGGATGCGGCCCTTACGGGTGCGCAGCCAGATGGGCTGGTCGTCCATGGTCCAGTCCATCACGTAGCGGTAGCCCGCCTCCTGCAGGAGATCCATGGTGACCGCGCTGTTCGAGAGCCACGGGCTCATCCAGCCGACCGGCGGAGCCCCCTCGTGCCGCGCGATGGTGGCGGTGACGTCCGCGATCAGCTCGCGCTCGTCCGCCTCGCTCAGATGGCCCTGCTCGTCGGAGTTGGTCACGCCGTGGCCGAGGATCTCGTCGCCCCGCGCCCGCAACCGCGCGGGGATGTCCGGCGCCATCTCGTAGATCGCGGTGTTGATCTGAGCCTCGGCGGGCATTGCCAGCTCGTCCAGCAGCTCGAACAGCCGCCAGATGCCCACGCGGTTGCCGTAGTCGCGCCAGCTGAAGATGCTGTGGCTCTGCGCCTGGTCGGGCGGGGCGATGGCGGCGCCCTTGCCGACGCCGAAGCCGAAGGCCTCGATGTTGAGCGCGACGTAGACGGCGAGCCGTCGCCCGCCGGGCCAGGCATAGTCGGGGCGTGTCGGGATGCTCGAGTAGTCGTAGCGATCGTGGGTCGGCAGCATGGCCCGGGCCCCTCCGGCCCGCTATCGTACAGCATTCGCTTGCCCTGAGGGTGGTCGGGCCCGTAGCATCACGGTCGATGGAGGACGCCTTTCCGATCGTCCGGCATCCCACCGCCGAGAACGGCTCGCCGGTGCTCGTCAGCGTGCCCCACTACGGCACCCAGCCGTTGCCCCACATCACCCGAGACGACTACGGCGAGCCCTGGTTCGAGACCTTCGCCTATGGGTTCGCCGACACCTTCGCCGTCGATCTCTACGGCGACCTGCACGAGCACGGCGCCACCGTGCTGGCCACCCCGTTCTCGCGCATGTTCGTGGACGTCAACCGGCGGCGCGACGACTTCGAGCAGCGCGACGGCGAGGTGCACTCGCGTCGCGGCGTGGTGCGCACCCATACCATGCGCGACGTGCCCATCTTCACCCGCCCCCTCGGGCTCGCCGAGCTCGAGGCGCGCCTCCGGGCTCTCTACGATCCCTACTACTCGACTCTCGACGGCCTCCTCGGCCATCTCCGCGACGCCTACGGGTATGCCTTGCTCCTCGACGCCCACACCGGCAGCCCGCGCCGGATGAAGGATCACGAGGTGATCATCGGCACGCGCCACGAGGCCACCTGCGCGCCGGAGCTCGCCGCTGCGGTCGGCGCGATTTTCACGCGCCACGGCTTCGACGTGCACAAGAACGTTACGGGTTATACCGGCGGCAACATCGTGGCGACGTTCGGGCATCCGCGGACGCGGCGTGTCCACGCCCTCCAGCTCGAGATCAACGCCTCGCTGCTGATGACCACCAGCCGCGAGGAGTTCATCGCCCACGTCTCGCGCGGAGGCATCCCGGAGCGGGCGGACGAGAACATCGCCCGCCTCCGCCATTGCCTTCGGGAAGTCCTGCCCGCGCTGACGTCGACGCTCGAGACCCTGCAGCCGTCATGAGGCCTCGCTTCCTGTGTTGGCTTCGACCGTGGCACGTGGACCTGGACATCCGTGCTCGCCTCTGACCTCTCGCCCCGGAACGGCTTCTACTGCCACACCTTCTCGAACGCCTGAGCGATGGCAGATACCTGGTCTGGCCGCACGCCCGAGCCGGGGAGCGCTGCCATGCGACGGATCGTCGCCATGCGCTCGGGCTGGGTCTTCAGCACCATCAGGTTCAGCGTGTCCTCTCCGTGGCAGCGGGCGCAACGGAGCACGAGCAAGGAAGCGGCGATGCGCTCGAACTCGACTGTCGGGATATTGGCGCCCGGGTGGGTCTGCATGCGCTCGACGGTGCGCTGGATTTCCGACGGCTCCATGGAGACGGTCGCGCCGAGCCGGCGGGCGCTGTGGCACTCCACACAGTTCCTCGTCAGGATCTGGCGAACCTGCAGCGGGCGTAGCGAGGCCACGTCGCGCTTGCTGGCCAGGTCCGAAGGCAAGCTCGCGACACGCTGCTGAACCTCGCGCACCTGGGTGATGAGGGCGATGGTCAGGATGAGGTTGACGAGCGCCACCAGCATGCCGACGATGCGGAGCCCGGAGATCCGGCGCGGTTGCTCCGGCGTCATGTCACGACAGTCCTTCCGCGCCGCGCAGCGCGCGGCCGGGCTGAGCCGCGGCGCGCGCGCTGGTCTGCGGCGGCGCCTCCTCGTGGATGGGCAGGATCCGCACCAGCACGCCGAACACGAACACGGCCCCCGCGGTGATGCCGAGGGTAATGCCGATCTCTCCCCATGACGGGACGTAGGTCTCCCAGTGCCGCACCCGCAGGCCGAACACGGCCACGTTCAAGCGGTGGAGCAGGACGCCGGCCACTACCAGGCCGCAGGCCATGGCGAGCCCGCGCCGGCTCTCGCGCACCTCCGGCATGAGCAGCAGAACCAGGGGAAGCAGCAGGCCGAACCCGATCCCGACCCAGAACGAGACAGCGAACCACGTCGCGCTGAGCATGGCGCCGGCGGCGCCACGGTAGAATAGATCGCCCACCTGAAGCGCGAGGCAGAGCGCCACGAGCCAGGCTTCGATGCGGGCGAGTCTGGCGAGCAAATCCATGCGCGGCTCGAAGCCGAGCCAGCGAGCAGCAGCGAGGTGCTCGAGGATCGCCACCGCCGGACCGGCCATCATGGCGGAAAAGAGGTAGATCAACGGCAAGAGCTCCGACCACCAGAGGACGTTCACCTTGTGCGGGATGAGAGTCATCAACGTGCCCAGCGAGGACTGGTGCAGGTGCGACAGCGTCACGCCGAGCAGCATGATGGGAATGTAGATCGCCCGGATGACGTTCAACGCGCGACGCCAGCCGAGCTGCTCGACCGGCACCTGGGCGAACTCGAAGGCGAGCACGCTGAGATACAGGAACGCGCACCAGCCGACCTCGTACAGGGCGGAGGTGGGCGCCCAGGACACCAGGACCAACCACACCTTCCACGGCCGGCCGAGCTCCACCATGAGCATGGTGATCGCGCTGACGTAGCAGAGGAATGCCATGAGGACGGCGGGGCGAAGGAACGAATGGTAACGATGCCCGCCCAGGACCTCCACCAGTCCGGTGATCGTGAAGCCGACCCCTCCGATCGCGATCATGGTCATGATCCCGTAGCCCACCCACCAGCCCCAGGGATAAGCGTTGTTGATGTTGGCCATGCTGCCGATCCCGGCCGCGAATCGCACCACTGTGATGACGACGGCCACCGCCATGACGGCCAGCAGCGCTTTGTCCCACCAGGTGAGCCGGATGCGCCAGTTCATGCCTTCTCGCGATCGTGCTCCCGGCCGCGGTTGCGCCAGTGCACCATCCAGGTCAGCGCCGCGAACAAGCCGTACAGCAGGCCGAACACATGCGGGGTGACGCGCAGCCATCGGTGGGTGAGGTCCGGCATCGGCGACTTCGGCAGCCCGGTGATATAGCCGATCTGCGCGAAGGGGACCGACGACAGATGCAGCACGCTGGTCCCGCCGACCTCGTCGAGACCGTAGATCTCCGGGATGTACGTGCCCGGAGACGTCGCGATCCGCCGCTTCGCTTCCGTCACCATGACGTCACGGTCGCCGAAGCTGATGGCACCCGTGGGGCAGACGGTTGCGCATGCCGGCTTCAGGCCGACCTCGAGCCGGTCGGCGCAGAAGGTGCACTTGTGGATCAGCGGCGCGCGGTTCTCGTAGTCGTACTTGGGAATCAGGAATGGGCATGCCTGCATGCAGGCCCGGCACCCGATGCACCGCGACGCGTCGAACGTCACGGGGCCGAGGGCGGTCTTCTTCAGCGCGGTGGTCGGACACGCTGATGCGCAAGCCGGATGGGCGCAGTGCATGCAGAGCTGGCGCCCGAACACCCAGTTGGGGCGCGCGCCGGCGGTGATCTCGTTGAAGGTGATCAGCGTGTAGTTGTTGGCGTCGAGATCCCTGGGATTCTGGTAGCCGGGGCCGGCGAAGAAGTCCGTCGTGTCGGCGGGGCGGTCGTTCCACGACTTGCACGCCACCATGCAGGCGCGGCAGCCGATGCACCGGGTGTTGTCCTGGATCATCGCCTTCGAGCTGGTCGACGCGGGCGCCGTCATGCGAGGGCCTTCTTTCTGAGGTTGCAGAGGAACACCTTGCTCTCGGGGATCTGCGTGTTGGGGTCGCCGACGCTGGCGGTGAGATCGTTGGCAATGTCACCAGGCACAATGCCCGCGTAGCCCCAGTGCCAGGGCAGTCCGATCTCGTCGATCAGCCGGCCGTCGACGAAGAAGGGCTGGAAGCGCTCGGTGACGAGGGCGTAGACCTCGATGGAGCCCCGGGCGCTGCTCACGATCACCCGGTCGCCGTTCCGGATGCCCTCGCGCGCGGCCAGCGCGGTCCCGATCTCCACGAACGCGTGCGGCACCAGACCCACCAGCCAGGGCATGTTGCGGCTCATGGCGCCGGTCTGCCAGTGCTCGGAGACGCGGTAGGTGGTGGCGACGATGGGGAAGGTCTCGGCAGTGCCGTAGCGGTCGAACTCCGTGGACCGCCAGACCTGCGCGCAGGGGGTGGACTGCACGCTGGACAGCAGGTTGCGCACGGGACTCTCGACCGGCTCGTAGTGCTCGGGGAACGGCCCGTCCACCAGCTCGGGGGCGTAGAGCTGCCCGACCCCCGAGGCCAGCATGATGAAGGGGTTCGTCGCTCCGGGCGGCATGGCGCCGTCGGGCACGTCGCCCTCCCACGTCCGGCTCTCGGTGTTCCAGCGGATGACCCAGCGGCGCGGGTTGAACGGCTCGCCCTTGCGGTTGACCGAGGCGCGGTTGTAGAGGATGCGGCGGTTCATCGGCCAGGCCCAGGCCCATTTCGGATGCAGCCCGATGCCGTTGGCGGCGTCGGCCGGCTCGCGCCGGGCGGCCAGGTTGCCCTCCTCCGTGTAACCGCCGCAGTAGATCCAGTTGCCCGACATGGTGCTGCCGTCGTCCCGCAGCTGAGCGAAGCCCGGGACCTGCTTGCCGGCGGCGACCCGTGTGCCGTCGGGCTGGGCGACCTCGGCCAGAAACCGCCCGTTCAGCTCACGCGCGACGCTGTGCGGATCGGGCTCGTGGCCGTAGTCCCAGGCCAGGTGCCGGATCGGCTCCGGGAACACCCCGTCCTTCGCGTACGCCTTCCGGATGGCCTGGGCCAGCCCGTCGAGGATGTCGAGGTCGGGACGGCTGTCGGCGATGGGCTTCGCGGCGCGGAAGCGCCACTGCGCCCAGCGGCCGCTGTTGACGATGCTGCCCTCCTTCTCCACGCCGGAGGCGGCGGGGAGCACGAACACCTCGGTCGGGATCTTGGCCGGGTCCACGCCCGGCCGCTTCCAGAAACCCGCCGTCTCGTGCTCGAAGAGATCGGCGACGACCATCCATTCGAGCTTGTCGAGCCCGGCGCGGATCAGGCGCGCGTTGGCGCCGCCCACCGCGGGATTCTGGCCGAAGCAGAACATCCCCTTGATCTCCCCGGCCAGCATGGCGTGGGTGAGGGCCAGGAACGCGTAGCCCTGGCCCTGGAACCCGGCGCCCTGTCGGGGCAGGTAGGAAAAGGCGAAGTCGTTCTCCCGGCGGGCGTGCTCGCCCCACCAGGCCTTGAGCAGGCTCACGACGTACTTCGGCGTGTTCTGCAGCCAGTTCGCGCTCTCCGGATT
>JBKPDT010000061.1:0-4534 GCA_046728035.1 Candidatus Methylomirabilota bacterium
GTGAGCCCCTTGGCCCCCTCGATGACGATCTCCTCGATCGTCATCTTGCGCCCCTCCGCGATGCGGAAGGTCACCGCGACGTCGCCGTCGGGGAGCTTGACCGCGTCGGGGGTCACCTGGACCTCGAAATACCCCTCCTCCTCGTAGTACTCCTTGATCTTCTCGGCGGCCCGGGTGACGTCCACCGGGTTATAGACCGCACCGAGCTTGAGGTCGATCTTCTCGGTGAGGGCGGCGGCGTCCGCCTTCTTGTTCCCCGCGAACTGCATGTCACGCACGAACGGCCGCTCCACTACCACGAAGGTGATCTTCACGCCGCCCTCGAAGTCCTCCACCTTGAGCTGCACGTCGTCGAAGTAGCCCAGGGAGAAGATGCCGCGGATGTCCTCGGCGAGGCGCGTGGGGGAGAACGGTCCACCGATCTTGGTGCCGACTCGCCCCAGGATGACCGCCTCCTGGATCCGGCGGTTCCCCTGGACGACCACATCCTTCACGACGATGGGGCGCTGGCCCGACTCCGGCTGGGCCTGAGCGGCGGCGTCGGAAGGGGCCAGCAGGAAGACAAAAAAAATGGAGAGAAGGACTCTCCCCATGAGGGTCATGAGAGCGAGCGGCCCGTGGTATCCCGACCCCGCGTTCTGCGGATCAGTGCTCGGCCAGCGCCAGGGGTGGCTCGGCGACCTGCGCTTCCCGGAAGACGAAATTATCACCCTCCACGTCGAGCTCGAGCCGCGCCCCATCCGTGATCTGGCCCCGGACAATGGCTTCGGCGAGCGGATCCTCTACGTGCTTTTGGATCGTGCGCCGCAGCTGGCGGGCGCCGTAGGTGGCATCGTAGCCTTTTTCGACGAGGAGATCCAGCGCCACCGGAGTGGGTTCGATGCTGATGCCCTTGTCGCTCAGCTGGGCGTTCACCCGGTTGAGCATGAGCCGCACGATCCCCGTGATGTCTTCACGAGAGAGGCCGTGGAACACGATGGTGTCGTCGATCCGGTTCAAGAACTCAGGTCGGAACGCGCGCTTGAGCTCCTCCATGACCCGGCCCTTCATCTTTTCGTGGGACGAGTCGTCACCCTCGGGGAGGAAGCCGGGCGAAGTGCGCTTGCCGATGAAGCTCGTCCCGAGGTTCGAGGTCATGATGAGGATGGTGTTCTTGAAGTCCACCACGTGCCCGACGGAGTCCGATAGACGCCCGTCGTCGAGGACCTGGAGAAGCATGTTGAACACGTCGGGGTGAGCCTTCTCGATCTCGTCGAAGAGGACCACGGAATACGGGCGCCGCCGCACCTTCTCGGTCAGGAATCCGCCCTCTTCGTAACCCACGTAGCCCGGAGGCGCCCCGAGGAGTCGGGACACGGAGAACTTCTCCATGTACTCGGACATGTCCACCCGGATGAGGGCGTTCTCGTCGCCGAAGAGGTACTCGGCCAGTGCCCGCGCGAGCTCGGTCTTGCCCACGCCGGTCGGCCCGAGGAAGATGAACGATCCGACCGGGCGCTTGCTGTCCTTGAGCCCGGCCCGGGAGCGCCGGATCGCCCGCGAGACCGCGGCCACCGCGTCACGCTGGCCCACGATGCGGCCGTGCAGGGCCTCCTCCATGCGGGCGAGCTTGGCCGACTCCTTCTCCTCCAGCTTCGAGAGCGGGATACCCGTCCAGCGGGACACGATGTACTCGATGTCCTCCTCGCTGACGGTCTGAGGGCCCTTGCCCTTGCGCTTGTCCCACTCGCGCTTGAGCTCCTCGTCACGTCCGCGAAGCAGCTTTTCCTTCTCCCTGAGGGAGGCCGCCTTCTCGAACTCCTGGGCCTCCAGGTACATGTCCTTCTCGCGGACGACCCGCTCGACTTCCTTGCCGAGCTCCTTGATCTCGGGCGGCGGCATGAGAGCCATGAGCCGGGTGCGCGAGGAGGCCTCGTCGATGACGTCGATGGCCTTGTCGGGAAGCTGGCGATCGGTGATGTACCGGTCGGCGAGCTTCACGGCGGCGTCGATGGCCTGGTCCGTGATCTTCACCCGGTGATGCGCCTCGTACTTGTGGCGCAGGCCCTTGATGATCTCGACCGACTCCGCCACGGAGGGGGCGCGGACGATGACGGGCTGGAAGCGGCGCTCGAGGGCGCCGTCCTTCTCGATGTACTTCCGGTACTCGTCCAGCGTGGTCGCCCCGATCGTCTGGATCTCGCCCCGCGACAGCGCGGGCTTGAGCATGTTGGAAGCGTCGATGGCGCCTTCCGCCGCGCCCGCCCCGATGAGGGTGTGGAGCTCGTCGAGGAAGAGAACGACGTTCTCCGACTGCCGGATCTCCTTCATCACCGCCTTGAGCCGCTCCTCGAACTGGCCGCGGTACTTGGTGCCGGCCACGAGGGCGCCGAGATCGAGCTGGAGGAGTCGCTTCTGGGCGAGGACGTCCGGGACCTCGTGGCCCACGATGCGCTGGGCGAGGCCTTCCACGATGGCCGTCTTGCCCACGCCCGGCTCGCCGATGAGGACGGGGTTGTTCTTCGTCCGACGGGCCAGGATCTGGATCACGCGCTCGATCTCGGTCTCGCGCCCGATCACGGGGTCGAGCTTCGACTCGCGGGCGAGCTGCGTGAGGTCGCGGGCGAACTCGTCGAGCACGGGCGTCTGCGAGCGCTTCTTGGGACGGGGGTAGTACTGGTCGCCGAGGAGCGAGAGGGTCTCCTGCCGGACCTCGTCCAGCCGGGCGCCCAGCGACTCGAGGATCTTGGCGGCGATGGACTGGCCTTCCTTCATCAGCCCGAGGAGGAGATGCTCGGTGCCGATGTAGTTGTGGCCGAGCTGGCGGGCTTCCTCGATGCTGAGCTCGAGCACCCGCTTGGCCTGCGGCGTGAAGGGCACCTCTCCGAACGTCAGGGTCTTGGGGAAGCCGGCGAGAGCACGCTCTACCTCGGCCTTGACGGTCTCGAGCCGGAGGCCCAGGCGTTGAAGAACGGCGGTGGCGATTCCTTCACCGTCCCGGATGAGCCCGAGGAGGATGTGCTCGGTGCCCACGAAATCGTGGCGGAAACGGCCCGCCTCTTCCCGCGCCAGAATGATGACCCGCCGCGCCCGCTCCGTGAATCGTTCGAACACTTGGCTTCCTCGCTCCCCGGGTTAGGTGTGATGTCGATGCGGCCTAAACCTGCTCAAAGTATAACGCTTGCCCCTAGCGCCGCCTAGCCTTTTCTTCTTTTTTGGGCGTATCTGCCCGGAAGTCCTGCCGATCCCGCGCAGGTCGTGCCGAGATGACCGGCGTCGAGGCCGCGGGGCCGTTCGGGGCCCTCACGGCCAGGGCAGCGCCCGCCCCTCGACGAGCTGATAGCCGCGGTCCGCGCGCCGGGCGAGCGCATGGTTGTGCGTGGCGATGACGAAGGCCAGGCCGCGCTCGGCCTGCAGGCGCAAGAAGAGCTCCCAGATGACCTCGCTCGTCTTGGGGTCGAGATTGCCGGTGGGCTCGTCGGCGAGGACGATGCGCGGCGCACCCACGAGGGCGCGCGCGATGGCCACGCGCTGTAGCTCCCCGCCGGAGAGCTCGCCCGGACGATGGCCGGTCCGGTCGGCGAGCCCCACCTCCACCAACGCCTCGTAGGCGCGCGCGCGTGCCGCCGGCCGCGGCAGCCGCTGCAGCATGGCGGGGATCATGGCGTTCTCGAGCGCGGTCATCTCGCCGAGGAGGTTGCCGAACTGGAAGACGTAGCCGATCTCCGTGCGTCGGTAACGCGCCAGCCCGCTCTCCGAGCGCGCGAAGAGATCCTCGCCGTCGAAGCGCACTCGGCCGGCGGTCGGCCGGTCAAGGGCGCCGAGGAGGTGGAGCAGGGTCGACTTCCCCACCCCGGAGGCGCCGATCACCGCCACCGACTCTGCCGCGTTCACGACGAGGCTGGCGCCCCGGAGGACGCGCACCAGCTCCGGCCCTATCCGGTATTCCTTTTCGAGGTCCTCTGCGACGACGAGGGGCTCACTCATAGCGGAGCACGTCCACCGGGACGAGCGAGGCGGCCCGGCGCGCAGGGGACAGCGTCGCGAGAAAGGAGATGACGAGCGTGGCCCCGATGACGAGGGCGAAGTCCCCGCCGGTGAGCTTCATCGGGAGGTGGTCGATCTGGTAGACGTCGCCGGCGAGCCGGATGATCTTGTAGGTGTTCTGCACCCAGATGATGGCCAGGCCGAACGCGCTCCCGGCGATCGTCCCCACAAGGCCGATCAGCATGCCGGCGGCTAGAAAGATGGCTCCGATGGAACCGGAGGTGGCGCCCATCGCCTTGAGGATGCCGATCTCCTTGCGCTTCTCGGCGACGAGGAGGACGAGATGGCCGATGATGGCGAAACCCGCGACGAGCACGATGATGGTGACGATCACGAAGAGGGCGAGCTTCTCGAGCTGGAGGGCGGCAAAGAGGTTGCGGTTCATGTCCATCCAGTCGCGGATCCAGTAGGGCCCCCCCGCGACGGCGGCGAGGCGCCGGCCCACCGCCTTGGCGTCGAAGGGGTCGGCGAGCTTGACCTCCACCCCGGTGACGCGGTCGCCCAGCCC
>JBKPDT010000062.1:0-23859 GCA_046728035.1 Candidatus Methylomirabilota bacterium
GTCCCGCCGGGCAAGCGCGAGCCCGATCCCGCACCGGGCGACGCCCTGGGCACCGTCCTGCTCGTGGACGATGACGCGAGCTTCCTCTTCGTGGCGGCGAACATCCTGCGGCCGGCCGGCTTCCGCGTCATCGAGGCGGACAGCGGCCAGTCGGCCCTGAATCAGGCCGGCCAGCAGACGGGGAAGATCGATCTCCTCATCACCGACATGATGATGCCCGGCATGAACGGACGGCAGCTCGCCCAGCGGTTCACCAAGCTTCGGCCGGGCGTGCGCGTCCTCTACGTGTCAGGCTTCGTGGACGAGGGCAGCGCGCGGGAGGCCATCGCGGGCGAGGAGGCCGACTTCCTCGCCAAGCCCTTCGAGGCGGAGGCCTTCACCGCGAAGGTGCGCGAGCTGACCCGCGCCGGACCGCGGCCTTGAATGCCGCCCGCTCACATGGGCGGGACGAGGCCGCTGCGGCCGACCAGGACGCTCGTCGTGGTGACGGTGCCGTCGGGCTGGCGCGTGCCCTCGATGAAGATGTGGGCGCCCGGCTTGAGCTGATCGATATGCCCGATGCCGAAGGTCACCACGGGCGCGGTCGGCGGCACCAACACGCTGACCTCGCCCGCCTTGTGCTTGAGCGTGAGCACCGCCCCCTCCGACCGCGCCGCGATTCCGGTCACCGTGGCATTGGTCATGGTGCTGTCGGGCGTGAGGTCCCACGGGAAATGCCCCTCGCGGCTGCCGCGCGCGAAGACGGGAAAGACGAGAACTTCCTGGGCGCGGAAGGTGCCGTCGGGCCGCCGCACCGCCGCCGTCCCGACGTAGTCGCCGACCTTGATGTCGGTGAGCTTGATCTTCTTGACCTCCATCAACGCGTAGTTGTCGGCCAGCCGGACAGGCACGATGGCGCCTCCGCGCGATTTCACCGTGAGGATCTGCCCGGAGAGCTCGACGACGGCGCCGCGCACGTTGACGGTTGTCTGGCCGGATGCCGCGGCGGGGAGCAGCGCGACAAGGGCCAAGCTCAGCCAGACGGTGCAACGCATCGAAACATGATAACGCGGGGCGGAGGAACGCGCACCAGCAACCTCGGATGCGGGGTGCGGTATGCTCCGGGCGGGGAGGACCCGTCATGATCGAGCGGCGCCCATTCGGACGGACCGGACATCTGAGCACCGTCACCCTCTTCGGCGCGGCCGCGCTCGCTCAGGCGAGCCAGGCGGAGGCGGACCGCGCGCTGGAGGTGCTGCTCCGGCACGGCGTCAACCACATCGACACCGCCGCGCGCTACGGCGACTCCGAGCTGCGCATCGGCCCGTGGATGGCCCGCCACCGCAACGACTTCTTCCTCGCGACCAAGACGGGGAGCCGCACCGCCGCGGGCGCGCGCGAGGACCTCCACCGCTCGCTCGAGCGGCTGCGCGTGGACTGCGTGGACCTGATCCAGCTCCATTCCCTGGCCCATCCCGACGACTGGGACGAGGTGATGGGGGTGGGCGGGGCGCTCGAGGCGCTCATCGACGCGCGGGCCCAGGGCCTCGTTCGGTTCATCGGCGTCACCGGCCATGGATGGACCATTCCCGCCATGCATCGGCGAAGCCTCGCCCGCTTCGACTTCGACTCGATCCTCCTCCCCCTCAACTTCTTCATGGCCCAGAACGACCGGTACCGGCAGGCCGTCGAGGAGCTCCTGACGATCTGCCGGGAGCGCAACGTGGCGGTGCAGCTCATCAAGACCATCGCGCGCGGGCCGTGGGCGACGACCGAGCGCACACACGCGACCTGGTATCAGCCGCTGGAGCGCCCCGCGGACATCGAGCGCGCGATGCACTGGGCCATGGGCGTGCCCGGCGCCTTCCTCAATACCGCCGGCGACCTCTCGCTCCTGCCGACGGTGCTCGAGGCCGCCGGTCGCTACGCGGGCAGCCCCTCCGACGCAGAGATGGGCGCGATGCAGGGCGCCGCCCGCATCACCTCGCTCTTCGGCCTGCCCGCGTGAGCGGCCCCCGTCTGTCCGACGCGGCCATCCAGGCCTTCCTCGCCGAAAAGGAGGTGGTGACCCTCGCTACCGTCCAGCCCGACGGCTCACCGCTGGCGATGGCGATGTGGCTCTTGCCCGAGGCGGACGCTCTCGTGATGATCAGCGTGGACGGTCTTGCCAAGGTGCGGAACCTCCGGCGCGAGCCCCGGGTCTCGGTGGTGGCCGAAGCGGGCACGCGGAGCGACGTCCGGGGGGTGGCCATCCAGGGCCGTGTCGAGTTCCTCGCCGACGGACCAGAGCGCCGCCGGCTCGCGGAGCGCTTCCTGGCGCGTTACGACCCGGATCTCGCCCGGCTCTGGGGCGGGCGCGCGATGCCCGCCAATCGCGTCATGTTCCGGATACACCCGCTCGCGGTGCGGACCTGGGGCGTCCTGGGTCGCTGATCGAGTGTCCGGCGCTCCCGGGCGCCCACCGCCAGCGCGACGGCGAGGCGCCCGGTGCCACCACCCGCCGCTACTTGAGCGGCGAGAAGGCCGAGGGCATGACGATCTTGCTCTCCTGCGTCAGCAGGCGCCCGCCCCCGCCCGGCGGCGGCCAGATGCCCTTCTTCCTGGCCTCGTCGCGGATCTGTATGCGCTGATCAAGGCTCTGGTAGGCCCAGATGTGGACGAAGCCGTTGGCGGTGCCGAACTCGACGCCGCCGGCCAGCACCACCGGGGAGAGCTTGATCCGCTCGGGAAGGGCGGCTTCCCACCCCTTGGCGGTCTCCGGTAGCACGCCCGGCTTGAGTGTGTAGTAGCGAATCTCGAAGTAGGGGCCGATCTTCCCGGGCTGGACCTCGGGCACGAACGGAAACGGATTCACGATCTCGGAGCGCATCGCCTGGATGAACTCGCCGGACTTGGGGGGCCAGTTGGGGTCCTTCGCGGCTTCGGCCCGGATGCGCGCGCGCTCGGCGAGGTCACGATAGCCCCAGACGTGGATGATCTCGTTGAGCGGCCCGATCTCGGTGTGCCAGAAGGCGGTCAGCTCGGAATACTTCTTCCGGTGCTCGTAGGCCTCAGCCCACCGCTTCTCGACCTCGGCGAGGCTTCCTGGAGTGATGCGGTACGTCCGGATCTCGTAGATCACGCTGGGCTCCTTTCGGCGTGGGAGAGGCGCGCGCCGTGCCTGCCCCCATCGGCAGGCACGGCCCGACCATCGTAGCCGAACGGGCACGGCAGGGCCAGGGGCCCCTGCCGTGCCGCGACAAGCCCCGCGCGGGCGGCTAGGTGCGCTCCTCGGTAACGGCGGGCTGCGCGGGCCCGTCGGCGTCCGAGCGCTGCCGGCGCTCGCGCCACTGCTGCCAGCGCGCGGTCATGAGGGCCTTGAGCTTGTCGCGCTGTTCGGCGGTGAGCTGGGTCTTGCCCTGCTCGTCGGCCCGAATCCGCGCGATCTGACCGTCGGCCCGCATCTTCTCGATCTCCCGGACCTTCGCCTCGACCTTGGCAATGTCGACGGGCTCAGCGTGCCGGAGGCTCATGAGGTCCAGCCCCGCGATCTGCAGATCGGCCCGCCGCTGGATGGAAGCGCGAACCGTGTCCATCCGGAGCTTCTCGAGCACGCCCACCTGCTGCGGATTGAGCCCGAGTTCGGCCCGGTGTCGCAGCGCAATCCCCGCATAGGTCGGCATCCGCCGCGCCCCGAGATGCCGGTGCGAGCGGCCCGCCCGTCGGTACTCACCACCCGGTCCATCCGAGCGGCCCAGCCCCGGGCCGCCCGCATCCGCGATAACCAATCGGTCAGAAGTCGCCGCGGCGAGGGCCGGGATCTCGCCGGCCGCCGCCGGGAGGGCCAGGCCCAGGCCCAGCGCCAGCGCTGCAAGTGTCCGTGTCGGCATCATGTGTGTTTCCTCCTCGGATATCGTTCCTACCGGTATTGACGAGTCAGCCGCGGCGCGGGTTGACCCCTATTGACCTGGGCCGGCCGGGGGGGCAGTCTACTGGCGCGGAAGTGGCCAAGACCAGCATCGATCCGGGAGGAGCCCCATGCACGACATCACCGTCGAGGATCTCGAGTATCTCCGGCACGGGGACCAGCCCCTTCTCGCCCGGTTGTTCCGGCCGAAGGGCGCCGGCCCCTTCCCGATGATGGTGGATCTCCACGGGGGCGCCTGGTGCAATGGCAACCGGACCAATGACGCGGCCATCAACGAGCCGCTCGCGCGGAGCGGCGTCGTCGTGGCGGCGCTGGACTTCCGCATGCCGCCCGATGCCGGCTATCCCGCCTCGCTCGCCGACATCCACTACGCGATCCGCTGGCTCAAGGCGCGGGCGGGCGAGCTGAAGGGCCGCGCCGACCGGGTGGGCGCCATCGGCATCTCGAGCGGTGGGCACCAGGCCATGCTGCTGGGCATGCGACCGGCCGATCCCCGCTACGCCGCGCAACCCTTGCCCGCAGGCTCGCCCGCGGTGGACGCGCGGCTCCGCTGCGTGGTGCTCTGCTGGCCCGTGATCGATCCCCTCGGGCGGTACCACTACGCCAAGAGGCTCAAGGCGGGCGGGCCGCCCTACCCCGAGGTGGTGGACCGCGTGCTGCCGCTCCACGATCTCTACTGGCCGGATGAGGCGGCGATGGCCGAGGGCAATCCCGTGCTCGCGCTGGAGCGCGGCGAGAAGGTGGGGACGCCGCCCGCGCTGTATCTGCAGGGCACGCGCGACGTCGCGCACCCGCGTCCCGACCTCGACCGCTTCGTCGCCGGCTACGCCAAGGCCGGCGGCCAGGTGGAGCTCGAGCTGTACGAGGGCGAGGCGGAAGGCTTCGTCAACCGGAACCCGAGCTCTCCCGCGGCCGGTCAGGCGATCGCCCGCATCATCGAGTTCGTCCACAAGCAGCTCGGGTAGACACGTGGGCGGAGCTGGCGTGCGGGGCGCCGGGTGAGAGCCGACGCCTCCGGGCCGCCGGCCAAGCCCCCCGCGAATCCAAAGGACGCGACACCGACCACCGAGGCGCGCAATCGCGCCGTCCTCGACGCGCTCCCCTTCGCCGACCGGCAGGACTTCGAGGACGCGCGGCGCGGGTTCATCGGCACCCTGCCGGACGTCGAGATCCGGAACGATCAGGGGCGCGTGGTCTGGAGCCTTCGCGAGTATGCCTTTCTCGCCGCCGAGGAGGCGCCCCAGACGGTGAACCCGAGCCTCTGGAGGCAGGCGCGACTCAACCTGCACAACGGGCTCTTCAACGTTACCGGGGGCATCTTCCAGGTCCGCGGCTTCGACGTCTCCAACATGACCCTGATCGAGGGCGAGCGTGGCGTCATCGTCATCGATCCCCTGATCTCGACGGAGACCGCCCGCGCGGGTCTCGAGCTCTACTACCAGCACCGCGGGCGGCGGCCCGTCACCGCCGTCATCTACACCCACAGCCATACCGACCACTATGGCGGCGTCCGCGGCGTGCTCGACGAGGGGGAGGTCCGCGCGGGCCGCGTCCCGGTGATCGCGCCCGACGGCTTCCTGGAGGAGGTCGTCTCGGAGAGCGTTCTCGCCGGCACGCCGATGGTGCGCCGGGCCCAGTTCCAGTTCGGAGCCACCCTCCCCAAGGGACCCCCCGGGGCCAAGTGGACGCAGGGCTGGGCAAGGGCACGTCCCGCGGCACTGTCACCCTCATTCCGCCCACGCTGGTGATCACGCAGCCGTTCGAGACCCACCGGATCGACGGCGTCGAGATCGTGTTCCAGCTCGCGCCGGAAACGGAGGCGCCCGCCGAGATGCACATGTTCTACCCGGGGCTCCGGGCGCTCAACCTCGCCGAGAACGCCACCCACAACCTCCACAACACCTACCCCCTCCGCGGGGCCCAGGTGCGCGACGCCAACGGCTGGGCGAAGTACCTCGACGCCGCGCTCGACCGCTTCGCCGACGACGCCGACGTCGTCTTCGCGCAGCATCACTGGCCGGTCTGGGGCCGCGCGCGCGTGCGCGACTTCCTGGCCACGCAGCGCGATCTCTACAAGTACCTTCACGACCAGACGGTCAGGCTGATGAATCACGGCTTGAAGCCGTCCGAGATCGCCGAGCAGCTCGCCCTGCCCGCGAGTCTCGCCGCGACCTGGCACGTGCGCGGCTACTACGGCACCCTCAGCCACAACTCGAAGGCGGTCTACCAGCGCTACCTCGGCTGGTACGACGCCAACCCCGCGAATCTCCACCCCCTGCCCCCCGTCGATCGAGCCCGCAAGTACGTCGAGTACATGGGCGGGGCGGAGGCGGCGCGACGGCGGGCACGCGAGGACTTCACCCGAGGCGAGTACCGCTTCGTGGCCGAGGCCATGAGCCACCTCGTCTTCGCGGACCCGGACGATACGGAGGCGCGCGGGCTCGGCGCCGACGCGCTCGAGCAGCTCGGCTACCAGGCCGAGTCGGCGACCTGGCGCAACGCCTATCTTCTCGGCGCTCTCGAGCTTCGCGGGGGGACCCCCACCTTCGCCGCGCGGGCGCCGGTGAGCCCCGACGTCGTCCGCGCGATGACCCTGGATCTCTTCTTCGACTATCTCGCCGTGCGCCTCGACGGGGGCCGGGCGGCGGGGCGGACTCTCGCGATCAACTGGATCTTGCCGGACATCGGCCGGCGTTACGCGCTCACTCTCTCGAACTGCGCGCTCACCTGCCGCCCGGATCGGCAGCTCGCGGGGGCGGACGCGACGGTAACCCTCGCCCGTCCCGTGCTCGACCGGCTCGTCCTTCGCGAGCTCACCCTCGACGACGCCATCCAGAGCCGCGTTGCGCGGGTCGAGGGAGATCGCGGGCGACTCGCCGAGCTCTTCGATCTCCTCGACGACTTCGGGCTGATGTTTCCGGTGGTGGAGCCGCGGCGGGACCCGCGCGCGGCGCCGCTTGACTCCGCTCCTCGGCGCCCCTAGGGTCTTCCAGGAGGTCGACCATGCCCGGGCCATCGCTGGGATTGACCCTGCCCAATCGCGCCGTCGTGCTCGGCGCCATCCAGAGCCGCGAGCTGCTCGATCTGACGGTGGAGGCCGAGGCCTCGGGCGCCTTCGACACGGTGTGGGTGGGCGACAGCCTCCTCGCCAAGCCGCGCCTGGAGGCGGTGACCCTGCTCTCCGCTCTTGCCGGGGTGACCTCGCGCGTGCGGCTCGGCGTGGGCTGTCTGGCCACCTTCGTCCACCGCCATCCCGTCCTCTTCGCTCAGCAATGGTCGAGCCTCGACGTGATCTCGGGCGGCCGCGCCTGGCTCGTGGTATGCCTCGGCGGCCCCGACGAGCAGAGCCCGGCCCAGGCCCTCGAGCACCGCGTGATGGGCATCCGCGCCGCCGAACGGGTGGCGCGGCTCGAGGAAGGCATCACCATTCTCCGGCGGCTCTTCGGCGAGAAGCACGCGGCCCACCAGGGGCGCTTCTACCAGTTCGAGGGGGTGAGCGTCCAGCCGCCGCCGATTCAGCAGCCGTACCCGATCTGGATCGCCAGCAACCCCACCGGACTCACCTGGAAGGGCGGCGCGAGCGCGGAGGACTCCGTGGTGGAGCGGAGCTTCCGCCGCGTGGCCCGCCACGCCGACGGCTGGATGACCAACAAGGTGAGCCCCGCCCAGTTCCGCGAGCAGTGGGCGCGCATCGCCGCCATGGCGCGGGAGGAAGGTCGCGATCCCGCGCGCCTTGGTAGCGCGCTCTACCACAACATCAACATCAACGAGGATCGCCAGGCCGCCCTCGCAGAGAGCAAGACCTTCCTCGACGCCTACTACACGAGCAACTTCACGCCGGCCTTCGTCGAGGGCTGGACGGTTGCGGGCCGTCCCGCCCAGTGCGTGGCGGAGCTCCGCGCGTACGCCGAGGCCGGCCTCGGCCACATCGCGCTTCGCCTCACCTCGTGGGACCAGCGCGGCCAGCTCAGCCGCTTCCTCAAAGAGGTGGCGCCCGCGCTGGCGCTCGGGAGCGTCCGATGATCACCGGCATCGATCATCTCGTCATCGCGGTGCCTGAGCTCGAGAAGGCGGCGGCTGCGTATCGGGACCTCGGGTTCACGGTGGTGCCGGGCGGCCGACATCCGGTGGGGACATACAACGTCCTCATCTCGTTCGCCGACGGCTCATACATCGAGCTGATCTCGTTCTACCGGGACAACCCCGACCACCGCTGGTGGAACGCGCTCCAGCAGGGGGGCGGGCTCGTGGACTATTGTCTCCAGACCGACAACCTCATCGCCGATACGCGGGCCTTCCGCGCCGCCGGGGTGGACATCGCCGATCCCACTTCCCAGTCTCGCGAGCGCCCCGACGGCTATCAGCTCCGCTGGGTCTTCTCGCTGGCCCGTGGCCGGCACCGCGGCGTGGCGCCCTTTCTCATCAAGGACGAGACGCCGCGCGAGGAGCGCATCCCCCGCGAGACGACCCACGCCAACCAGGTCACTGGCATCGTGGTCCTCCGGATCGCGACGACGTCGGCCGAGCTCCCGGCGGTGCGCCACTGGTACGCGGAAGTGCTGAAGCAGGCGGGCGAGGACGTCGTCAGCGCGGAGGCGGGCGGCAACGGCATCCGCTTCATGGTAGGGCCCCATGCGATCGAGTTCCTCGGCCCGCGGCTCGCCGGCGGCTCCATCGAGCAATGGGTGGCACGGCGCGGCTCCTCGCCCTACGAGGCCACCCTGCGTTCACGGGCGGGGCGCTTCGGCCCGCTCGATCCCCACCGCACCGGCGGGGCGCGCCTCCTGCTGACCACGGAGTAGCCGCCGCTCCGCGGGGTGGGCCGCCCCCCGGCCGGCTCACGCCGCCCCGAAGTATCCGGCTGTCTCGAAGACTCCCGGCGCGAAGCGCCGCCCCCCCGCGGCCAGGCGCCGCTTCAGCACGAAGTCGAAGAGAAGCGGGTTGTGGCGGCGGATCTCGACGATGGTCGGCGCCTCGCGGGGATCGAGGAGCCCCATATCGGCGATCGCGTGCACGTGGATCAGCGGCATGACGCCCGGGAGCGGATAGTCCGAGCCCCAGAGGAGGCGCCCGTGCCATTCTTCACGCGCAAGCAGGCTGGCCAGGGCAACCGCCGCGCGGTTCCGCTGCACGAGGGCGGAGATGTCTCCCCGCAGGAGACGGCGGTAGCGCGCGTCGTCCATGAGCCGGCTGAAGAGGGCGAAGTTGCCCACTCGCGGCCCGTTCGGCCCCGCGTCGAGGTCCACGCCGCTCCCGAACGAGGCGCAGTGGGCGACGATCGTTCGCACGCCGTGGTCCAGGGCGCGGCGAAGCCGGAGCGGGTTCCCGAGGTCCTGCCCGCCCCCCCAGGCGTCCACCGTCCCCTCGTGGCCGGCATGGGTGAGGAGGGGCATGTCCATTCGCGCGAGCGCGGCGTAGAAGGCGTCACAGCGCGGGGAGGCGGGGTCGATGCCCATGGAGTTGGGCAGCCACTTCACCGCGCGCGCGCCCCATCCCCGCGCCGCAGTGAGCGCTTCCACCGCGTCCGGCCGGTAGGGATGGATGCTCGCCGCCCACTCGAAGCGATGCGGGAAGCGCTGCGCCACCGCGGCGGCGTACAGGTCCGGGACGTGGAACGACGAGCGCGCGGGCGCCGCGTGCCCGTCGGCGTTGTGGTGGTAGTCGAAGGCGAGCAGCAGGCACCGGGCCCCCCGCGGGAACGCCTCGACCAGCCCGTGCAGGCGATCGACGTAGCTTCGGTCCACCGACCGGGGGTTCACGCACCCCGCGTTCATCAGGGTCAGGCGCCGGATGTACGCGATCGGATGCCAGAGGCTCCGCGACTGTGAAGGGAGCCACGGCCCCTGCTTGGAGTCGCCGTCGCCGACGAGATGGACGTGCACGTCCCAGACACGGGCGGGGTCGATGCCCTCCCAGGCCGCGCGGACGATCTCGTGCCCGGCGAGGGAATCGGGCAGTCGGCTATCGAGGCAGGGATTGAGCAAACCGTCGTCGGTGAATGGAACCGCCTCGGCGTCGCCTCCCATTCTCCGCAGCGCCGCGAGGGCCACCGCCGTGCCCGCGCCCGCGAGGACGGCACGGCGGCTCAGCACGCGAGCCCGTCCGCGATGGCCCGTTTCATGCGGATCGCCGTCTCGAGCTGGGCCATGGGGGCGGTCCCCTTCACCACGCTATTGAGGCAGAGATGGGTCGCGCCAAGCGCCTGCCAGCGGCGGGCGCCCCGCACCCAGTCGGCGGGCTCGCCCGTCGCGCGAAGCCGCGCATCCAGGCCGAAGCTGGCGGGGTCGCGCCCTTCCTCCTT
The DNA here is from genome assembly GCA_046728035.1 of Candidatus Methylomirabilota bacterium. Taxonomy (GTDB): domain Bacteria; phylum Methylomirabilota; class Methylomirabilia; order Rokubacteriales; family CSP1-6; genus DASRWT01. The sequence continues at coordinate 10,188 of JBKPDT010000062.1, forward strand.
CAGGACGGCACGCAGGCGGGCGACGGCGGCTTCCGGATCCTCACCGGGCGGGAGCAGCGGCATCCAGCCGTCGGCGAGCCGGGCCAGGCGGCGGAGCAACACGTCGCCCACCCCACCGCCGATCCAGATGGGCAAGGCGCGCGCCGGCCGGGGGGCGATCGCGACGCGGTCCAGCAGGTGGAAGCGGCCCTCGAACGACACCAGGGGCTCGGTCCAGAGCCGGCGAATGACGAGCAGCTGCTCCTCCAGGCGCCGGCCACGGCTCCCGAAGTCCGCCCCGAGCGAGCCGTACTCCGCGAAGTTCCAGCCCACGCCCACCACGAGCCGCAGCCGGCCGCCGCTCAGCATGTCGACCTCCGCGGCCTGCTTGGCGACGAGCGCGGTCTGCCGCTGCGGCAGGACGAGCACGCTCGTCACCAGCTCGATCCGCCGGGTGACCCCGGCGAGGAACGCGAAGAGGGTGAAGATCTCGTGGAAGGGGCTGTCGTGCAGATAGGGCGGTGCGGCGAAGCCCGGAATGGTCGCCCCGGCGAAGCGGTCGGGATGCGCGCCGGTCACGTGATCGTAAGCGATCAGGTAGTCGAATCCCGCCGCCTCCACCGCCTGCACGAAGTCCCGGATGGTCGCGGGCTCGGTTCCGATGTCGGCGTGCGGGAATACCGTGCCGAGCTTCACCGAAGGTCGTCGCTCATCGTGATCTCCTAGACGCGTCGCGCGTCCGGTCGGCCCAATATCCCATACGGCCGCACGAACAGCACGCCGAGAAGCAGGACGTAGGGAGCGACGCTGCTGAAGCCCGCGCCCAGGAGCGGATCAAGGTACCCGGCGGTGAGGCTTTCGAGGACGCCGACGGCGACCGCGCCCACGATGCTGCCCGGGATGCTGTCGAGCCCGCCGATCACGACGACAGGGAAGACCTTGAGTCCCAGCAGCACCAGGCCGAAGCCGGCGCCCGCCACGAGGGTCCACAGGGTGCCACCGATCACGGCGAGGGCACCCACCATGCCCCACGCGATGGCGAGGTGCCGGTTGACGTCGATGCCCACCGAGAGCGCGACCTGCTGATCGTCGGCGAGAGCACGCAGCGCTATCCCCGTGCGGCTCCAGCGGAAGAACGCGGTGACCCCCGCGATGGCCGCCGTCGCGACGATCAGGGCAACGACCCGGGCCGCGGGGATTCGGATATCGTGAACGACGAGCGGCTCCTGGGGAATGGGCAACGGGATCCCGGCGGGGAAGCCCGCGAAGAGGAGCGGCGCCGCGCCGCGCATCAGGGTGCCCAGTCCCAGCGTCACCATGATCACGCCGATCAGGGGCTGGCCGACGAGACGGCGCAGGACCACGCGATTGAAGGCGAGCGCGAAGGCCACCATGGCGGCGACGGCGAATCCGAGCGCGCCCGCGAGACCCAACCCCGCCCCGTGCAGCCCGACCGCGCCCAGACGGGAGCCGAACATCACCCACTCGCCCAACGCGAAGTTGATCATGCGGGAGGCCTTGTAGACCACGACGAAGGCGAGCGCGATCAGGGCGTAGACCGCGCCCGCGAGCACCCCGTCGACGAGGAGCGAGACGAAGAAGAGCACGGAAGCGCCCCCAGCATACATGCCCCCACGGGTGTTGTCCGACCAGTCATGGAGCCTCCCCGCCCCGCCACGCCCGCCTTGACTCCGTCCGCCGCCTGGCGCAGCATCCCCGATCAAAGCCCCAGATCCGTGAGAGCGTTCCGACCCACAAGGGGGTGCCGAATGCGTCGTCGCGTCAGGCTGTTCATCGGCTTCGTCATCGCGCTCGTCTTGCCCGCGCTCGCTCTGCTCCCGCCCGCCCTGGCCCAGGAGCGGCCGCGGCCCGGCGGAGAGCTGGTCGCCCTCGTCCCCTCCGAGCCTCCGTCCTATGATGGGCATGCCGAGGGCACCTTCGGGGTCGTCCACCCTCTGGCGCCGCACTATAACGGCCTCCTCCGCATCGATCCCTTCGACAAGACGGGCACGCGGGTGGTTCCCGACCTGGCGGAGTCGTGGACCATCAGCAAGGACGGGCTGACCTATACCCTGAAGCTCCGCAGGGGCGTCAAGTTCCACGACGGCACCGAGATGACCTCGCGGGACGTGAAGGCCTCCTACGACAAGATCGTGTCCCCGCCCGAGGGAGTGCGCTCGTATCGCAAGGGGGCGTACCGCCCGGTCGAGGCGGTGGAGGCGTCCGATCCCTACACGGTACGGTTCCGGCTCAAGTGGCCGCAGGCCTCCTTCCTCACCATCCTGGCCTCGCCCTATAGCTGGATCTACAAGGCCGACATCCTCGAGAAGGACATCCGCTGGTACGAGAAGAACGTCATGGGCACGGGGCCCTTCAAGTTCGTCGAGCACGTGAAGGGCTCGCACTGGGTGGGGAAGAAGAACCCGGACTACTGGGACAAGGGTAAGCCCTATCTCGACGGCTATCGCATCCTCTTCATCAGCGCCTCCTCCGCCCAGGTGGCGGCGGTCCGCGCCGAGCGGGCGCATATCCAGTTCCGTGGCTTCAGTCCCGCCGACCGGGACAGCCTGGTGTCCGCGCTGGGTTCCCGGATCACCGTGCAGGAAAGCCCCTGGGACTGCGTGCTCCTCGTCGCCATGAACCACGAGCGCAAGCCCTTCGACGACAAGCGGGTGCGGAAGGCGCTGACCCTGGCGCTGGATCGGTGGGACGCCTCGCGGAACCTCTCGAAGATCGCGGTGGTCAAGGAGGTGGCCGGCATCCAGGTGCCCGGCACCCCGTGGGCCACGCCCCCCGCCGAGCTCGAGAAGCTGGCCGGCTACGGGCGCGATATCAGCGCCGCGAGGGCGGAGGCGCGACGGCTGCTTCGCGAGGCGGGCGTGCCCGACGGCTTCACCTTCACGTTCAAGAATCGCGGCATCCCCCAGCCCTACGAGCCGGTGGGGATCTGGCTGGTCGACCAGTGGCGGCAGATCGGCCTCCAAGTCAAGCAGGAGGTGATCGAGGCCTCCGCCTATCACCCCATGCTCGCCAAGGGCGGCTACGACGTGGCCATGGACTTCCAGTGCAGCTTTGTGGTGGAGCCCGACGTCGACATCGTGAAGTTCCAGTCGTCGAACATCTCGGACAACAACTTCGGCCGCTACAAGGACCCCGTGCTGGACGAGCTCTTCGTAAAGCAGGCCCAGGCCATCGATCCCGATGAGCGGAAGCGCTACCTGCGCGCCTTCGAGAAGCGCCTGCTCGACGAGGAAGTGCACTACATCTACACGCTGCAGTGGCACCGCATCATCCCACACAGCGCGAAGGTGCGGGGCTGGACGATCACGCCCGCGCATTTCCTCAACAACCAGCTCGATACCGTCTGGCTGGCGGAGTAGCCCATGCGAACAACACGCCGCCACCTGTCGCTCGGGATCGTGGGAATCGCCCTCCTCCTGCTCGCCGCGCCATGGGCGCAGTCCCAGCAGGCGCCGGTCCGCGAGATCTCCAGGATCGCCGGTGAGGTGTACCGCTTCCGCAACGCCAACCACTACTCGGTCTTCGCGGTGACGCCCGCGGGCGTGATCGCGACCGATCCCATCAATGCCGACGCCGCGCGATGGCTGAAGGGCGAGATCGGCCGACGCTTCAACCAGCCGATCCGCTATCTCGTATACAGCCACGACCACGCGGACCACATCTCGGGCGGCGAGGTCTCCGCCGACACCGCCATCGTGATCTCGCATGACAACGCCAAGGCGGTCATCGTCGGAGAGCGGCGCCCGACGGCGGTGCCGCACGTCACCTTCTCGGACAAGCTGACCCTCGAGCTGGGCGGCACGGTGGTCGAGCTCGCGTACGTGGGCAAGAACCACTCCGACAACTCGATCGTGATGCGCTTCCCGCGCGAGCGCATCCTCTTCGCGGTGGACTTCATTCCCGTGAACTCGTACGCGTTCCGCGACTTTCCCGACGCGTACATGCCGGACTGGATCGAGTCGTTGAAGCGGGTGGAGGCGATGGACTTCGACGTCCTGGCCCCGGGCCACGGCCCGCTGGGGCGCAAGGCGGACGTCACCATGTTCCGGGAATATCTTCAGGATCTGCGCGGCGAGGTGCTCCGCTACGCGCGGGAGGGCAAGTCCATCGACGAGATGAAGACGCTCATCACGCTGCCCAAGTACGCCGCGTGGGGCCCGAAGGACTGGTTCCCGCTAAACATTGAGGGCATGTACCGCCTCGTCCAGGCGGACCGGCGAGGCAACTAGGTCGGCCGCCGCCATGCCCAAGGTCCTGACCGAGGCTCAGGTGCGGGAATACGAGCGTGACGGATGCCTGTCGCCGGTGCGCGCCATGAGCGCCGAGCGCGCGCGCCACTACCGGGAGAAGTTCGAGGCGCTGGAAGCGCGCGTCCCCGACATCAAGAAGATGAAGACGAAGTCCCACCTCCTCTGTCCGTGGGTGCTGGAGATCGCCGAGGACCGGCACATCCTCGACATCTTCGAAGACCTGATCGGGCCGAACATCCGCTGCTGGAGCATGGCGTGGCGGGTGAAGAAGGCCGACGGCGAGACCTTCGCGGGCTGGCACCAGGACTCGTCCTACGGGGCAGCGCTCCCCGTGGTCCTCGGCGGCCTCGCCCTGTCCGAGTGCGGGGTGCGGCAAGGGTGCCTCCGCGGGATTCCGGGCTCGCACAAGTGGGGCATCCTCAAGCACGAGGAGAGCGCCGACCCCAAGAGCATCCTCGCGCGCGGTCAATACATCGCCGACCCCTTCGACGAGTCCAGGGCGGTCGACTTCGAGCTCCGGCCGGGGGAGATGGCGATGTTCGACAACTCCCTCATCCACAGCTCGGGGACCAATGCCGGCCCGGACCGCCGCTTCCTGCTCCTCGTCGAGATGCACCCGACCTGGGCGACGCCGCCGCGGGCGCGCCAGTCGACCATGCTGGTGCGCGGCGTCGACACCTATGGCAACTTCGACGATGAGCCGCGCCCGGACGCCGAGTGGAGCGAGACGGCGCTGGCGAACTGGGCCCGCGTCACCGACAAGCGCGCCAAGCTCATCTTCGCCGACAGCGTGATCGGCCCCAGCGAGGCCTACGGAGGCACGCGTCCGGCGACATGAGGGGCGCGTCCTCGCGCCCGCGCGCCGCCTCATCGGGATCCGTCATCGGATGCTCCGGGCGGCCAACCAGAGCCCGAGAAAGGCGAGGAAGCCCAGTACCGCGCGGTTGAAGGAGCGGGGGTCGAGGCGGTCCTGTACGCGCAGGCCCGCCGCGAACCCGCCGAGGCCGACCACGGTGAGGCCCACCGACCATCCGAAGAGCTCCCACGAGAGAAGCCCGAAGTAGACGACCGCGCCCAGCTGGACGACCTTGTAGACGATGAAGGTGAACGCGACCGCGGCCACGAACTCGTCCTTGGCGAGCCCCAGGGCGTGGAAGTACATCACGAGGGGCGTGCCGGGCACGTTGGTCACGCCGCCGACCACCCCGACCACGAGCCCGACGAGCGGCGAGAGCCGCCGCTCCCATCGGGGCGCCACGCGCGGCGCGACGCCCGCCGCCGTCAGCGCCACGAAGAGCAGGATGACCGTGCTCAGGACGAGCGTGGCCGCGCGCGGCGAGAGGCCCACGAGCAGACGCGTGCCGAGCAGCGTCCCCACCGCGCCCGCCACGAGCAGGGTCCCGAAGCGCGCGACCACCGCCCGCGGCGCCCCCAGGCGCGCGAACTGGACGCCGTCCATCACGATGTTGGGGAGGATCAGCAGGACGACCGCCGTCCTCACGTCAGTCACAAGGCTCAGGAGAGGCGTCCCCAGAGTCGGAAAGCCGAAGCCGATCGCCCCCTTGATGAAGGCGGCCAGCAGCACAGTGAGGCCCCCGAACGCGAGGATCACCGGCCGATTGTAGCGCCGAGGCATCGGCCTGCCGAGTTCGGCCCGCGCGGCGCGCGTGAACTCGGCAATCCGGTCACCGTCAGTCAGCTCGAGTGGATCCGCGCCTCCGGCACCTCGACCCGTTTCACGCCCTTGAAGCTGAACAGGAGCTCGACCTGGTAGACAGGCGGGTCGATGGAGACCTGCTGCAAGATCCTACCGGGGGCCTTCTGCACATTTTGGCTGAACGAGACGCCCTTGATGACGAGCCCCGACAGATCCACCGTCACCTGCTCGTTCGGCTGAAACACGAGCCTCCCCCCAGCGCCATCGACCCACCCGCCACCGCCTCAGCTCTTCCGAGACGTCTTCGCGGAAAACATCGCCATCTGAGGCGTGACGTCTCGGCCGCCGCAGGTCGGGCACGCGACATTCTCGGCTCGCTCCGCGGCCGTGCGGATCACCTCGAAGCTCTTCTTGCAGCTTTCACACATGAACTCGTACTTGGGCATCGGCTTCCCCCTGTTGTGTTGGCAGCTCGGCCGCCTCTGGCGACACGCGCGTCATCCGCCGGACGATGCGGTCCTCGTCGGGCAGCAGGTCGGTTCGGGGCGGCGCGAGCTGCAGCCGAAAGCCCACGAGCTGGCTCAGGTCCACCTTGGTACCACTCGGAAGCTCGAATCGGTCGCCGAAGAAGAACGAGCGCGAGTAGCGGATGATGTGCCCAGGCAGGAGCCGGTTGACCTCGCGATGCGTGGCCTCGCGAGCGGCCACGATCTCGAGCAAACAGCCCTTGTGGGGAATGCAGGCGATCTCGTCGTTGTCACCGAACAGCGCCGCCTGGTGGTACGGAGACAGGCGTCTGACCTCCATGCTCTCGCCGAGTCGAGCGGGGTGACGACGGATACTCGTGAGCGTGCAATATGCTCCCATGACGATCCTCCCGCGATGGTCTCGATCCGGTCACGGCAACCCTGGAGGGACGAGACACGCGGCGGGGGGGGGGCGCGGGCCCGCGCGGACCCCCGCGGGCGACCGGGCTGGTCAACGGGCGAATGGAAAGCCTGTACGGGAACCCGGATCAGCGGCATCGCCGCCTCCCCTGAGGGCCATTCGGAATACGACTAGACCGTATGCCTCCCGCCTCGGCGAGTCAAGACGGGAGGTTATACTACCTGGGCGATGGTCCAGATTCGCCTGTCGCGCGACCTTGAAGACACCGCCCGCATGGCGCGAACGCCGATGACCGTGGAGGAGCTCCTCGCCCTCTTTCCCGAGGTGCCCCGGGACCTTCGCGACGAACCCATCCTGACGGAGTACGTGAAGGCCTTCGGTCCCCTCCTGCGCGTGGCCCAGAAGCCGACCCCATGCATGGGCAGTGGCGGCGATGCCCCGCACGTGTTCTATGTCCGCCTGGTGAACGACCTGGCCATCTACGGGATCGGCCTGGCGAAGCGCGACCGGACCCTCGCCCGACTTCAGGCCACGCTCGCTCAGTACCGGCAGCAGCCCGCGACGTTCGCCTGCAGCCTCGTGCCCCGCCGCGCGCCGGGCACCCCGCGCGCCGGCTGCGCCTGACGCGTCACTTCTTCCGGTAGACGTTCAGCCCGATCTTCTCCTCGCGCTCGGGTATCGTCACGTTCCCCTCGGTAGAAGCGATGATGATCGTCTTCCCGGACGAAGACGGCCCGAACTCCTTCGACAGGTCCACCGTGATCGTCAGAAGGTTGCCGTCCACGGTCATCTGAACGTTCTTCATTGCGTGGTCTCCATCGTGAGGTGCCTCGCCCGTGGGTCTTTGCCGCGCATGAGCCGGCTACCGCGCGAGGCGCACCATCCGCAGCTCGCTCTGGACCAGATCCGGCACGATCACCAGGAGCCCGTTGGCCTCGGGGACCACGCAGAAGTCCGCCGGACCCTTGAAGCCCTTGGCCAGCGTCTCCGTACCCTTCGCGCTCCAGCGGAGGAGCGATCCGGAGTTCCAGTCCGTGAACAACAGCGTCCCGTCGTCCATCTGATAGAGGCCGTCGAGACGGCCGAGGTCCGGGGCCAGGGTCTTGATCTCGCCGCCGGCGCCGACCGAGTAGATGCCGCGCGGCTGCTCGGCCGACATGAACCCGGCGATCAGGAGCGCGCCGTCCTTGGCCGGATAGACCCCGTTGGGATTGATTCCCTTGCCTTGAAAGACGTGCGTGACCTTGGGCGTGGCGCTCGTCTCGAGGAAGTCGGCCGGCTCCACGCGGAAGAGCTGGTCCGCCCGATTGTCGGTGACGTAGAGCACGCCTCGGCTGACCGCGGGGTCGTTCGCGAACTGGATGCCGGGCAGCGCGAGCTTCTTGCCGCGACCGGTCGCCAGGTCGAAGACCCACACGACGTCGATGTCCGTCACCCAGAGCCGGTTGCCGTCGACCCAGATTCCCTTGGGCTTGTTGAGCGCCTCACCGCCGGGGCCGGGCAGGAACTGCTTGTCCAGGACTTGCCCGGCCAGCGACACCCGGCTGATCCTGCCCTTGCCGTCCTTCTCCGCCGGCTTCAGCTCGGAGCCGAACTCACTCACGTAGAGAACCCTGGCCCGGGGGTCGTAGGCGACCGACTCAGGGAACGCGAAGCCCTTGGCCGTCTGCTCCGAGACGACCCGCAACGGCTTCACATCCGACGTGGCCCCCGGCGAGGTGCTCCCCGCGCATCCACATACGAGGGACCCGACCAGCGCCAGGGCGATCGCGGCTCCTGTTCTCATGGCACCCGCCTTTCCATTCGCGGCGCGGCATGCGCCGCCGTCAGCACTCTACCACCGCCTGCGCCTTACGTTCGGCCCCGCCCAACACTAGGGCGCCTTCCATCTCGTCCAGCCGCGAGAGAAGCGCACGGGAAGTTAATGATAGCCGCCCATGATCCAACGGGCACCAAGGCAGAGGAGGATCTGCCCCGCGTCGTCCGCCCCGAAGGCGAGCGCGGGGCCACTGGGAATGCCGGAGCCGCGGACTTGCGGCCCTTGCTCTACCAGAAAATCGTCGCCTCGGAGATGCCAGAAGTCCGCGAGCTTCATTGGGTACGGCAGATCGCGCGGAAGCATCGTGGCCCGCAAGCGAGGAAGAGGTTCCTGCGCCCCCAGCTGAAGACCGAGCCGGACATGCGAAGGGCAACGAGCCCAGGGATGCTGTGGGGATGTCGCCGCGACCAGCAGGTCGTACACGAGACGCCCGCCGCTCCGTCGTGCGCACCACGCTGCGTATGCTGTCCCTACCTCGCGTTCTACGATCCAGGCGGGAGCGCTCCCTGGTGGCGTCTCCCCCAGCGCCCGACATCCCACACGGACACCCAGATCCACCACGGCGTCTGGAAGGCCCCCAGACCCGGACTCGGCTCCGGAGGCCAGGACAATCATGGCCAGAAGCGGTGCGGCGACGGACAGCTTCAAGGCAGCCCCTTCATCACGGATCAGAAGGCGAGCAGCGCCGTGGCACTCTTGGGTGTGGTAGGCGAGAATGGGGCCGCTTTGAAACGCCGAGGGCACGGTCGAGGCGAAGTCACGTCGAGAGTACGGGCCCGCTACACCCTTCCCCGGGGGCGGAGTCCCGCGAACGTGTCGGCAAACGCCGAGGCGCCCGGTCAGGGCGCCGCGGACTGGATTGCGGGTTCGAGGTCTCGGCCATGCACTGTCCACTTGCCGCCGCAGCCGCCCGCAACGATGTGGGTGGCGTCCTCATAGAGGGCGCCGAAGGTGACGCCGAGGATCGCCACCCAGAGGACCGCGCTGCCCGCACAGGTGATGGCCTTGCCGGGCACGTAGAACACGTTGGCGAATCCCGCGGCGACGTTCGCGCCGCCCGACGGCTGGACGGTGGCGGCGGGTGCCGAAGGCTGGGCGACGACCGGCGCGGTCACGATGCCGGCGAGCAGCGCCAGAGAGAGCAGGAGCGAGAGAAGCCGGGTTGCGCGCATGGAAAGACCTCCGGGGAAGAGGGTGCTCAGCGTTGCGCCAGGTGAACTGCCCGGGTGCGCATTGGTATCATGGCGGGGTTGACGGGACTTGATCCTATGGGCGGCACCACACGTCCTTCCGCGTTTTCACTGCTTTCGCGGCCGTCGTTCAGGTACGGGTCGCCTAAAGAACGCGTCCCCCACTTTGCTAGCTCCCTAGTACTCCTCCACTTTGTACGCAGTCGCTCACTGAGCGCAAGCTCGACCCCCAGCGGAATGGAGCAGTCGCCAGCCCCACGGTATCATGGCGCCTTGGGCACATTCTCTTGGGTTGTCTTCCCGCTGATCGTGGTGGTCTTTGCCATCATCTACGCCGCCGACCGGCCGCTCTACATGCGCCTCGTCGCGGAGGACGGCCTAGTCGAGTGGACCACGGTGTGGATACTCTTTGCAGCCGCCGTCCTGGGGGGATTGGCGCTCTGGCGCCTGCGCACGCGGCCGTGGCGCTGGCGCTGGTTCTATGTCGGGTTCACCGCCTTCTGCCTCTTCTGCATCGTCGAGGAGCTCAGCTGGGGGCAGCGCCTGTTCGGCTACCAGTCGCCGGCGTTCTTCGAGAAGCATGCCCGCCAGCGCGAGACCAATCTCCACAACCTCTTCGAGGGTTTTACGACCATCAAGGAGAAGGAGATCGCACTCGGCATGTTCTCCATCTACGGGCTCGTCCTTCCCATCGTCATGCAGCGGAAACCGGACGTGCGGGCCTGGATTGAGCGGACGGGGTTCCGCGTGCCCGCTGCCGCCCTCTGGCCCGGGTTCCTCGTCGCCAGCGTTCTGGCCTTCGACCGGCCCAAAGGCGGTCGTGTGGAGGAACTGTCGGAGCTAGCCTATGCGATCTGCCTCGCTCTCTTCATGCTCACAGAGGTGTGGGGTCTGAATCGGCGCGCGCCGAGGCCTGGCGTCCCTTCGCGATAGGCTCGAAAAGGCGCTCCGTCGGAACGCGGGGGACGCGATATCTAGTGGCTCTTGCTGAGTGCTACCCCCAGGGATAGACTCTCGTCTCAGGGGGTGACTTATGAGCCTGCTGAGCAAGAACTTCGATTTCTTGACCGCCGACTACAAGAGCCTGCTCGCCGACGACTCAGCCGAAGCCGTGGAGCAGCTTGAGTGGCTCCTCCCAACCGCCAGCCTGCTCGTTGAGCGGGAGACCGCGCGGCGTGGGATCTCGGAGTGGCAGCTCCTCCAGCGCCGACACGACGTCGAGGACGCTGCCCTCCAGCACGCGCTCGATGTGCTTGAGGCCGGCGGGTTCATCGTGCCGGATCACGCGGAGTGTACGAGCGGTTCACCCTAGATCGCGGACCGATCCGCGCGCGCCTAGGGTAGCTCGCGAAAAGCGGTTTCCTCGGCAGCCTGGTAGGTGGCGCAAGTGGTGTCGGTCCCAACTGGCTCCACTTTGAGGGCAAAGTTCTGGGCAAAGTCAAGGGGGCGGCCGAAGCCGCCCCCTAAGAACTACTTGTTTTTATGGCGGGCTCGACGGGACTTGAACCCGCGACCTCTGGATTGACAGTCCAGTGTGCTAACCAGGCTGCACCACGAGCCCGTGGAGAGACTCGCCTCTTATACCATGCGGACCGGCGGCAGTCCAGGCGGGCCGGCGCCGCTAGTGCCCCAGCCGTACCTCGCGCCGCACCCCGCGCATGTCCATCTCGTACTCGAGCCCTTCGATGGGCGGGCGGCTGAGATACCAGTGCACGCCGTGGATGGCGGCGGGCCCCATGAGGGCGAGGATGCCCGTCTCGAAGAAGGCCCGGATGGGGTGGGCCGTGTAGACGTCCACCACCGTCACCTCCGTCCAGGTGCTCCCGAGCCCGGCCAGGCGCTCCGCCTGCGTGGCCATGACGAAGGCGGCCTTCTCCGCGAGCGCCTCGGGCGAGGTCTCCCCGCGCCGCACGATGTCCGCCGCCGCCCGCCCTCGCACGTCGCCCGAGCCGGCCACGACGAAGGTCGGCGCCCCCGTGTCCGGGCTCGGCGCCGTGTAGGAGAAGGCAAAGAGCGAGGGCTCGGCGGGCGCGCCGACCACCGGCGCCACGTTGGTACGCGCGATGGGATTGACCCCGTCGACGAGGAGACCCCAGCGCTCCAGCAGCGCTCGATACGGGCGGTTGAACTCGTCGAAGCCATCGAACGAGAACGGGCGGGGGATCCGCAGCTCGATGGCGCAGAGGGCGGCGCGGGGCCGGCCGGCGGCGCGAAGGTGCGAATCGATCAGCGCGAAGCCGTCGCGCCAAGGCTCGGGCACCTGAAGGGTGGCGCGCACGATCTCGTGGCCGGCCATGGCCACGACGCCGGCGGAGAAGGGCTCGATCGCGGGGAGGAAGCGATACTGTCCGGCCGGGCACGCGACGGGGGTTGGCATGGTCATGGCGGCCATCATACCGCTCTCGGCTTGGTGGTAAACTGCCCGCGAACGGTTGGGAGGTCCCCTGATCCGCCCGGCGGCGGCGCCGTCAAGGAGGATCGCGCATGCTCTCACGTGAGGACAACGAGCGGCTGACACGCGTCGACCGCGGCACCCCGATGGGCACCACGATGCGCCGGTACTGGATCCCCGCGCTGCTCGCGCGGGAGCTGCCGGAGCCCGACGGGGCGCCCGTTCGCGTCCGCCTCCTCGGCGAGGACCTCGTCGCGTTCCGCGACACGCGCGGCCGCGTCGGCCTCCTCGACGAGTTCTGTCCGCACCGGCGGGCCTCACTGTTCTTCGGCCGCAACGAGGAATGCGGATTGCGCTGCGTCTACCACGGCTGGAAGTACGACGTGGACGGCCGCTGCGTGGACATGATGAACGAGCCGGCGGAGCAGCAGTTCAAGGACAAGATCTTCATCGCCTCGTACCCGACGGCGGAGGTGGGGGGCGTGGTCTGGGCCTACATGGGACCGCTCGAGCGGAGGCCACCGCCGCCGGCGTTCGCGTGGACGCGTGTACCGCCCACCCACATCCAGGTGTCGAAGGTGATCCAGGAGAGCAACTGGCTGCAAGGCCTGGAGGGCGGCATCGACACCTCGCACGCGCCGATCCTGCACCGGCTGCTCACCACCAACACCGCGCGACCCGGCTTCAAGCCCGACAACCCCTTCGTGCGCGGCAAGGCGCCCACGCTCGAGGTCGACATCACCGACTACGGCTACCGCTACGCGGGCGTGCGGCCGCTCGACGAGGCGAGCTTTCACGTGCGGACCTATCACTTCATCCTGCCGTTCCACCAGATCCGTCCCTCGCGCTCGGAGAGCGGCGTGCCACTGGTGGCCGGTCACATGTGGGTCCCGATCGACGACGAGAACACCATGGTCTACAACTGGGAGTACAGCGTCTCCGCTCCCCTTACCGCGGAGGACCGGCTCGAGCGGCGGCTCGGCAACGGGCCGCTCGACGTCGATCAGACGACGTTCCGCGCGCTCCGCAACCGGCGGAACAACTACCTGCTCGACCGCCAGGTCCAGAAGACCGAGAGCTTCACGGGCATCGACGGCATCAACGTGCAGGACCGGGCGATCCAGGAGGGCATGGGCACCATCGTCGATCGCAGCCGCGAGCACCTTGGCCCCGCGGACCGCGCGATCATCCAGGCGCGCCGGCTCCTGCTGGAGGCGGCGAAGGTGGTCGGCGAGGGGGGCACCCCGCGCGGCGTCGAGCCCACGTACGCCGGGCTCGCGGCCGCCGAGGCCGTGCTGCCGCGCGGCGCCGACTGGCGTGAGGCGGAGCTGCCGGCCGGCTCGCCGATTCCCCAAACCGTGTAGAAGGCGAGCGTAGCCGGGGCGGGCCCTCTCGCGGCGAATGCCGTACTGAACAAGCGAGAGCGAGCGTAGCCGGGGGCGGGGCCCTCGCGGCGAATGCTGTACTGAGCAAGCG
>JBKPDT010000063.1:0-4818 GCA_046728035.1 Candidatus Methylomirabilota bacterium
GCCGCCCCGGACAGGGACGCGCGATCCCAGCCGAACTCCGCCTCCAGGGGCCTGATGAAGACGCCGAGGACGGCACGCAGTCCGGAGGCCGTGAGCATGATGAGGACCACGGCGCCCAGCACGATCCACCCGTAGTGAATCCGGTTCCGCGATGCGGCCATGGGCCCTCCTCGCGAGAATCATGCTTTCAGACGCGGCGTGCGGGCCCGCAGATTCGGCGCTTCGGCATGAGAGGAGGGAAACCCAGCCATTCGCGCGTGGTTTCACCGCACGAATGGCCCCTCACCCTGCCCTCTCCCCCGAGGGGAGAAGGATTTCGGTCTCCCTCTCCGCTCGGTTGGGGTGACGGGGAGGTCGGCTAGACGGCGTGAGCCTCCACGCGCTTTTCGAAGACGATCCGGCCGCCCTGGGCGCCCACCACGACGGAGTCGCCCTCGTGAAAGTCGCCGTTGAGGATGGCCAGGGCGAGCGGGTCCTGGATGAGGCGCTGGATGGCCCGCTTGAGCGGCCGCGCCCCGTAGGCGGGGTCGTAGCCCTCGCGCGCGAGCAGCTCCTCGGCGGCCGGGGTGAGCTCGAGGGTGATCCGCTTGTCGGCCAGCCGCTTGCGCAGCTTCTCGAGCTGAATCTTCACGATCTGGCTGATCTCCTCCCGGCCGAGCGGGTGGAAGATCACGATCTCGTCGATGCGGTTCAGGAACTCGGGCCGCAGCGTCTGCCGGAGCGTCTCCATGATGAGCGGGCGCACCTTCTCCGACGGCTCGTTCTCGCGGAAGAGGTGGCTTCCGAGGTTCGAGGTCATGATGACCACCGTGTTGCGGAAGTCCACCGTGCGACCCTGGCCGTCGGTGAGGCGCCCGTCGTCGAGCACCTGGAGGAGCACGTTGAAGACGTCCCCATGCGCCTTCTCGACCTCGTCGAAGAGGATCACCGAGTATGGCCGCCGGCGCACCGCCTCGGTCAGTTGGCCGCCTTCGTCGTAGCCGACGTACCCGGGGGGCGCGCCGATGAGGCGGGCCACCGTGTGCTTCTCCATGTACTCCGACATGTCGATGCGGATCATGGCCCGCTCGTCGTCGAAGAGGAACTCGGCGAGCGCTCGCGCCAGCTCGGTCTTGCCCACGCCGGTGGGGCCGAGGAAGAGGAACGAGCCGATGGGGCGGTTGGGGTCGGCGAGGCCCGACCGCGCCCGCCGCACCGCATTGGACACCGCCACGATGGCCTCGCGCTGGCCGACCACGCGCTGCGAGAGGCGCTCCTCCATCTTCACGAGCTTCTGCACCTCGGCCTCGAGGAGACGGGACACCGGGATGCCCGTCCACTTGGCCACCGTCTGGGCGACGTCCTCCTCGTCCACCTCCTCCTTGAGCATGCGGCCGTTCTTCCGCAGCTCGGCGAGGCGGGCGTTCTCCGTCTCGATCTTCTTCTCGAGCTCGTGGAGGGTGCCGTAGCGTAGCTCGGCGGCCTTCTGGAGGTCGCCCCGGCGCTCCGCCTCGGTCATGGCCTGGCGCCCCGCCTCCATATCCTCCTTGGTCTTGCTGATGGCCAGGATGGCGGATTTCTCCGCGCTCCAGCGGGCCTTCAGCGCAGTGGACTTCTCCTTCAGCTCGGCGAGCTCGGCGTCGATCTTGGCGAGCCGCTCCTTCGACACGCGGTCGGTCTCCCGCGCCACCGACACGCGCTCGATGCCGAGCTGCATGATCCGTCGCTCGGTCTCGTCGATCTCCTGGGGCACGGAGTCGATCTCCATGCGGAGGCGCGAGGCGGCCTCGTCGATGAGGTCGATGGCCTTGTCGGGCAGGAAGCGATCAGTGATGTAGCGATGCGAGAGCACCGCCGCCGCCACCAGCGCCGCGTCCTTGATCTTCACCTTGTGGTGGAGCTCGTACTTCTCCTTGAGGCCGCGCAGGATGGCGATGGTGTCCTCCACGGAGGGCTCCTTCACCATCACCGGCTGGAAACGCCGCTCCAGCGCGGGGTCCTTCTCGATGTGCTTCCGGTACTCGTCCAGCGTGGTGGCGCCGACGCAGCGCAGCTCGCCCCGCGCGAGGGCGGGCTTGAGCATGTTGGCGGCGTCCACCGCGCCCTCGGCGGCGCCCGCGCCGACGAGAGTGTGGAGCTCGTCGATGAAGCAGATGATCTCACCGCTGGCTTCGGTGATCTCGCGGAGGACGGCCTTGAGACGGTCCTCGAACTCGCCGCGATACTTGGAGCCCGCCACCATCGAGGCGATGTCGAGGGCGACCAGGCGCTTGTTCTTGAGGCTCTCCGGCACATCGCCGGCCACGATGCGCTGGGCGAGCCCCTCCACGATGGCGGTCTTGCCCACCCCGGGCTCGCCGATGAGAACGGGATTGTTCTTGGTGCGGCGCGAGAGCACCTGGATGACGCGCCGGATCTCCTCGTCGCGGCCGATGACGGGATCGAGCTTCCCGGTGCGGGCGAGCTGGGTCAGGTCCTTGGAGTAGCGCTGGAGGGCCTGGTACTTCTCCTCGGGGTTGGGGTCGGTGACGCGCTGGGTGCCGCGCACTTCCACCAGCGCCCGGTAGATGGACTCCGAGGTCACGCCCTGGCCGGCGAGGATGCGCGCGGCCGCGCCCGACTTCTCCTGGACGATGCCGATGAGGAGGTGCTCGGTCGAGCAGTATTCGTCCTTCAGACGCTGAGCTTCCTCCCAGGCCACGTTGAGCACCTTCTCGAGGCGCGGTCCCACGTACTGCCGCCCGGCGCCCCCCACCTTCGGCAGGCGCTCGAGCTGGGCCTTCACCTCGCGCGAGATGATCTCCGGCCGGGCGCCGAGCTTGGCGAGGAGCGGCCCCACCACGCCCTCCTGCTGCTCGACCAGCGCGAGGAGCAGATGCTCCGGCTCGAGCGCCTGGTGATTCCCCTGATCGGCCAGCGACTGCGCCGCCTGCACCGCCTCCTGCGCCTTCACCGTCAGCTTGTCGAATCGCATCTCATTTCCTCTCCGGACGGAGCTTCTTGAGCTCCGCCAGCAATTCCTTTTCCTTGGTGTCGAGCCCCGAGGGGATCGTCACCTGTACCCGCACGAACTGATCACCGCTCCCTCCGCCCTTGAGACGCGGCATGCCGTAGCCCGGGAGCCGGAAGACCCGCCCCGTCGAGGTCTCGGGCGGGATCTTCATGGACACGTTGCCCTTGAGGGTCGGCACCTGCATCTCGGCCCCCAGCGCGGCGTCGTAGTACACCACCGAGAGGTCGACGTGGAGATCGTCGCCCTTCCGTTCGAAGGCCGCATGCGACTTCACGGTCACGCGCAGATAGAGGTCGCCCTTCTTGCCGCCCACGCCCGCGGCGCCGCCCTCGCCGGCCACCCGGATCCGCGAGCCGGTGTCCACTCCGGCCGGGATCTTGACCTCGAGCCGACGCTGGGTCCTTTTCCAGCCGGTGCCCCGGCAGGTCTCGCAGGGCTTGCCGCCGACGTGGCCCGCGCCGCCGCAGGTCGGGCAGACCTCGTCGATCTCGAGCGCGATGGTCTTGCGGACCCCGTTGAAGGCCTCTTCGAGGGTGAGCTCGATGCCGGCCTCGGCATCACTGCCGGCGGTCTCGGTGCCCGCCCGGCCCCCCTGATCGCCGAGATCGCCGAAGTCGATGTCCCCGAAGCCGCCGCGGCGATAGTCGCGCACCCGGCCCCCGCCGCCGCGTCCACCGGTCCGGCGGCCGAAGTCCCCGAAGATGCTCTGGAAGAAGTCCGAGAAGCCGGCGAAATCCCCTCCGCTCGTCTCGAAGTGCACCTCGCCCCCGCCGGGGACCCAGGCCGTCCGGCCACCCGCGCCCGCCGCCGCCTGGCGCTCCCAGTCGGGTCCCAGGGTGTCGTATCGCCGCCGCTTCTCCGGGTCGGAGAGGACTTCGTAGGCCTCGTTGATCTCCTGGAAGCGCCCCACGCTGCTCTTATCCTTGGCGACGTCGGGATGATACTTCCGGGCGAGCTTGCGGTAGGCGGTCTTGATGGCCTTCTCATCGGCCGTCCGCTCGACGCCCAGCGTTTTGTAATAGTCTTTGTATTCCATGTCCTTAGACAAAGACGCGCCGCCCGAGTCTCGAGACCCGGCCGGCGCCGCTTCACTGAGAGTGTAGCAGACGAATGTGACCGCTGCCGGATCAGGCGAGATTTTCTCTCGGTTCCTTCGCGTCCGCCACCCACGGCAGCGCCGCCAAGGCCCAGGCGACCATCACGACCTCCGAATCGCCGAAGTTGTACTCGGAGAGGCCGGCGACGAGAAAGCCCACAATCGCGGCCAGGCTGCCGACCACGAGCGCGCGCTCACGCGCCGCCTGCTCGGCTAGCCGTCGCAGCAGACCGAGGCCCTTGGCGATGAAGGCGACCCAGATCCAGAGCCACGCGGCCAAGCCGAGCAGCCCACGCTCCACGAGGATCTGCAGCGGCGTGTTGTGCAGGTGGCCCGTGCGCTTCTTGACCGCCTCCGGCAGCGCGTAGCTCGCGAATTCACGCTTGACCCCCCCGGGTCCCAGCCCGAGCATCGGGTGCTGGCGCCACATCGACAATCCACTGCGCCACATGTACACACGCTCCTTCACGGTGGGATCGTCGGGATTGCCCATCGTCAGGAAGCGCTCGCGCAGATGCTGGGGGCCGACCAGTACGGTGAGCCCGACCGCGATGAGACCTCCGAGCAGAAGCCACCGCCCCTAGCGGGTCATGGGAAGCAGCGCGAGCACGCCCGCGGCAAATCCCATCCAGGCGCCCCGCGTGTAAGTCGCCAGCAGGCCGACGAGCGAGACCAGCCAAGGCAGTGTCGGCCAGCGGGGCAGCGCAGCACCCGGCAGGAGCCGAGGCAA
>JBKPDT010000064.1:0-3171 GCA_046728035.1 Candidatus Methylomirabilota bacterium
ATCCCGGCCCGGGTCGGCTTCGCGGACGTGCGGAACCATCTCTGCACGCCGCGGCTGCGCGCGCTCATGGGCACGGACACCTTCGTGTATCACGGCTACACGGACCTCTACCTGGATGGGCGCTGGGTCAAGGCGACCCCCGCGTTCGACCGCGGGCTCTGCGACAAGTTCGGGGTGCGGGCGCTCGAGTTCGACGGGCGCGAGGACTCGCTCTTCCAGCCGTTCGACGTGTCGGGCCGGCGGCACATGGAGTACCTGCGGGATCGCGGGCCGCGGACGGATGTGCCCGTCTCGGAGATCATGGCGGCCTTCGCCGAGCACTACCCGGGGCTCACCGCGCGGGGGGCGGCGCCCTCCGCGACCCAGTTCAGGGAGGAAGCGCGGCCGTCAGCCTGATTTCCCTCACCCCGCCCTCTCTCCTGGAGGGGAGAGGGGGAATGCGAACAGGGGGAATCAGTTGGGGCCGGACAGATCGACGCCGGTATCGGACTCGAAGACGATCCGGTCGTTTTCGTCGACGGTGAAGGCCTCGTGGAGCACGAAGGGCACGTCGTGCTGGACGAGGAAGCGGGTGAGCTTGGCGACGGCCACCGGGTGCGAGTCCAGGTGGAAGGACAGGGCGATGTCGCCGATCTCGTCCACCGCGAAGATGGCCCAGTCGCCGACGATGAGGGCTTCCGTCTCCTCCTCGAAGGTCACCCCGCCCTCGAACTCCGGCGAACCCTCGGCCAGCTCGCGCAGCTCGTTGAGCTTGGCCCGGCGCTTGGATTCGTCCATCGCTGCCCGGACTAGAAGCCCTTGAAGGCGCCGTCCGCCGCCATGTCCCGGAAGGCCTGCTCGTAGGCGCGGATGGTGCGGGCGAGGTCGTCGTCGGTGTGCACGGCGGAGATCCAGCCGTGGTGGCTGGCGCAATCCACGCCGTTGTTGAACAGCGCGCAGCGGAGGAGCTGGTAGAGGTCGTGGCGGCGCGGGCGGTCGAAGCCGGCCAGCCCGGGCTTGCCCTCGAAGGACACGTGGTAGATCGAGGCCTCGCCGAAGCAGAGACCGGGCACGCCGGCGCGCTTCATGGCGTCGGAGAGGCCGGCCCGCAGCTCGTCGCCCGCCTTGTTGGCGCGCGCGTGGAGGCTTCCGTCCGAGACCAGCTCGAGGGTGGTGATGGCGGCGGCGGCGGACACGGGGTTGGAGTTGTAGGTGCCGTTCTGCGCCACGCGCTGGCTGCGGTCCCAGGTCGGGTCCCCGCGATGCGCCATCATGCTCATGAGCGCCTTCTTGCCCACGACGGCGCCGCCGGGAAGCCCGCCCGCCACGATCTTGGCCAGCGTGGTCATGTCCGGGGTGACGCCGAAGTACGCCTGGGCGCCACCGGGCGAGTAGCGGAAGCCGGTGATGACCTCGTCGAAGATCAACACCACGCCGAGCCGCTCGGTGAGGGCGCGGAGCTCCTGGAGATACCCGGGGATGGTGGGCGTGGTGCCGGACTGCCCGCCCGCGGGCTCGAGGATGACGGCGGCGACGTCGCCCCGCTGCAGGAGCAGCTCCACCGCCTTGATGTCGTTGGGCGGACACACGAGGAGCTGGTCGAGGGTGGCAGCGGGCACGCCCGCCGACATGGGCACGTCGTAGGGCGGATTGACCGCGGCGACGACACCGTCGTGCCAGCCGTGGAAGTGGCCCTGGAACTTCAGCACGCGGGGCCGGCCCGTGTAGGCGCGCGCGATCCGCATGGCCAGATGCGTGGCCTCGGTGCCGGACATGGTGAAGCGCACCATCTCCGCGGAGGGGATGAGCTTGCCGACCAGCTCGGCCCAGCGGACCTCGAGCTCGTGCGAGGCGCCGAGATGCGTGCCGCGCGCCGCCTGCTCCTGCATGGCCTTGACCACCGCGGGATGGCAGTGGCCGAGGAAGAGGGCGCCGTGCCCCATCCAGTAGTCGATGAGCTCGTGGCCGTCCACGTCCCACTTGCGCGGGCCCTGCGCGCGATCCACGTAGATCGGGAAGGGCGTGAGGTGGCGGCCGTCGTGGGTGATCCCGCCCGGAATGACCGCGCGCGCCCGCTCGTAGAGCGCCGCCGACTTCGGATGCCGCGCGCGATACGTCTGGATCACCTTGGAGTCCATGCTCGCCTCGCTCATCTCGCCCCGCCTCCCGTTCCTCTCGTCGATGTGCGCTTCGCTCTGGTCACCGCGCCGCCCGCGACACCACCGGCGGTCGCCGCCACTCTCAGCAGCTCAAGCATGCCTGTCTGCGCGCTGAAGGGCAAGCGGTCCACCGTGGGCTCCGCCCGGCGCGTCACGCCGTCCACCGCGCCCGCCTCGACGCAGGCGCCGATCATTCGCTGCTCCTCCTCGCTCGAGTGGAGCAGATCGCGGGC
Organism: Candidatus Methylomirabilota bacterium; assembly: GCA_046728035.1. Taxonomy (GTDB): domain Bacteria; phylum Methylomirabilota; class Methylomirabilia; order Rokubacteriales; family CSP1-6; genus DASRWT01. The sequence continues at coordinate 2,372 of JBKPDT010000064.1, forward strand.
GGCGAGGCGCGAGAGCTCGGCCACGATGCCGTAGGCGCCCCAGTTGGAGGTGCCCGCCACCACCAGATGGTCCACCGTCACGATGGAGGCGAACTGCCGCGCCGTCGCGCTCACCCGCGCGACGCGCCCGCGGACATTGCCCATCCCGATCTCGTTGCCCCCGTCCCCCACCCCGATGGTGACGGGTCGGCGCGCGCTGCCGCGGCGGGCCAGGAAGAGCGCGTCCAGCGGCCCGTTCCACTCGCGCACGGACTCGCCGCGCATGCTGAGATAGTCGCCGGCGCGGTTGCGCCCGGGACGCTCGACGGCGACGAGATGGCTGGGCGCGTGCTCGGCGAGGAGTCGGCGCGCGGTCTCGCCCGCGCCGGCCATGGTGGCGTGGAAGGTCACGATCTCGGCGGGCTCGCCCAGCACCTTGAGGGCCGCCTCCAGGGGAGGCACCGTCACCGCGTCGGTGATATAGACGACCTCGAGGCCGAGGGCACGCAGGGCCCGGCCCAGCGACGCCGCGCCGGGCGGGCCGTCGGTCTCGGGCAGCCCCGGCCCCAGCGCGAAGCCGGTGATGAGGAGGACGCGCCGGCCGCGGTGGAGCGCGCGCGCGGCGGCGGCCGCCCCACCCTTCACGAAGAAGCGCCCGATGCCGCGGTTGCCGGGATCCAGCGCGAGCAGGTGGTCGATCACCGGCGCACCGGCGGGGTTCCGGGCGCGGGCGAAGAAGGCGCGGGGGCCGTGGGTTCGGACGGCGCGCGCCGGCCCGGGGCGGGAGCCGGCGCGGGGGCGGAGGCGGGCGCCGGACTGTC
>JBKPDT010000065.1:0-4115 GCA_046728035.1 Candidatus Methylomirabilota bacterium
CTACCTCCGCTGCGACTGGCCGGGCTGGACCTGCGACGAGGTCATCATCAGCCGCATGGACGCGATCCGAAAGGAGCCCGACCCGGCGAAGCGCAAGGCTCTCTGGGAGGAGGTCCACCGGACCTTCTACGAGCGGGTCCCAGTGATCCGCTACGGCGACCTGTTCGGGCTCCGCGCGATGCAGGCCTCCGTCAAGGGCTACAACGAGAAGATGGCCTTCCCACGCTTCCACAACGTGTGGCTAGACAAGTAGCCTTCGGACCGGGCTAGCGCGCAGGCTCCGCGACGAAGAGGGGGATCGTCCGAGTAGTCCGCCCCTGGTATTCGGCGTACGGCGGAAACGCCTTGACGGCGAGATCCCAGAGCTGCTTCCGCTCGGCTTCGTTCTCGACCTCGCGCACCCGCATCGGCTGTACCACCGTGAGGTCGCGAATCTCGACCGCCGGATTCACGCGCAGGTTGTTCACCCAGACCGGATTCGTCGGTGCCCCACCCTGCGATCCGACGAGGACGTAGTTGGCCCCATCCTTGACCCGCATGAGCGGGGTCTTGCGGATCGCGCCGGTCTTGTTGCCGGTATTGGTCACGATGATCACCGGCAACCCGGTGTCTCGAAGGGTGGTGCCTTTGGTGCCGCCACTGCTCTCGTAGAGCTCGACCTGTTCACGCACCCAATCCCTGGGGCTGGGGATGTACTCTGGCATGGGGACCCTCCTGCCGTCATGTTCCTGCAGACAGTATTGCGACACAAGCCGGAAAGTGAGGAGCCGCCATGGTCCTGTACGCGTTCGACGTGGATGACACGCTGGAAGTCAGCAATGGTCCGGTGAAGCTGGCCGATCTCGTCACGTTGCGCGAGCATGGCCAAATCGTCGGCCTCTGCGGGAACTGGGCGATGGTGACGCTGCACTGTCCGGGCTGGCACCACTTCTGCTCGTTCGTGGGGCCATGCGGCATCGAGAAGCACGACTTCCTGCGCCAGCTGCGGCAGAACATTCCGGCGCGGGACTACGTGATGGTCGGCAATATCATCGGCATTTCCGGTGCGAGTGACGACCGGGGCGCTGCGGAGCGCGCCGGCTGGCGCTTCATCAAGGAAAGCGAGTTCGCCAGCGGGGTGCGCTGAATCCTGGAGGCGCCTGACCTCACAGGTGCGACCGGCTCGCCGCGCCGGCATCCGCCATCTGCGTCGACGATCTCTTGCCGTAGCGCTAGTACCCCTTCACATACGGCAGCTTCCCCGCCGTCGCCTCGATCGCCACGCCCGCCTCCAGCAGCACCGCGGTGGAATCCCACGTCCCGGCCACGAGCTGATTCCGCGGCCCATCCGGCACCGTCGCGCGAATGACGCGGTCGCCGAAGCGCACCGCCTGCTTCTCCACGTCCACCGTCACCGGGGTCTGCGGGTTGCGCTCGATCGCCTTCTGGAGCCACTCGAGGTCGGCCTGGGAGGTGACGAGGCAGGGGATGCCGAGCATGACGCAGTTGCCGAAGAAGATCTCGCCGAAGGAGCCTCCCACGATGGCGCGGATGCCCCAGCGCATGAGGGCTTGGGGGGCGTGCTCCCGCGACGACCCGCAGCCGAAGTTCTGGCCGACCACGAGCACGGAGGCGCCCTGGTAGGCGGGGGAGTTGAAGGGATGCTCGGGGTTCTGCTTGCGGGCATCCTCGAAGGCGTGCTCGCCCATGCCCTCGAAGGTGACGGCCTTGAGGAAGCGGGCGGGGATGATGCGGTCGGTGTCGATGTCGTTGCCGGGCACGGGGATGCCGCGGCCCGAGACCTGGCGGCGCTTGAAGTCGGCCGTGCTCATCGGAGGATCTCCCGTACGTCTGTGACGGTGCCGGTGATGGCGGCGGCGGCGACCATGGCCGGGCTCATCAGCAGCGTGCGCCCGGTGGGGCTGCCCTGGCGGCCGATGAAGTTGCGGTTGCTGGAGGAGGCGCTCATCTCGCGCCCCTGGAGCTTGTCGTCGTTCATGCCGAGGCACATGGAGCAGCCGGCCTTGCGCCACTGAAAGCCCGCGGCCTGGAAGATCTCGTGGAGGCCCTCGGCCTCGGCGGCCGTGGCCACCTGCTGCGAGCCGGGCACGATGAGCGCGCGCACCCCCTTGGCCACCTTGCCCCGCTTGGCCACCTCGGCGGCGATGCGGAGGTCGGACAGGCGCCCGTTGGTGCAGGAGCCGACGAAGGCCACGTCGATCTTGGCGCCCTTGATGGGCTGGCCCGCCTCGAAGCCCATGTGGGCGAGCGCCTCGCGGAAGGTGGAGCGCTCGGCCTCTGGCTGGGCGTCGGGGGCGGGGATGCGCTGGCTCACGCCCACCGACATGCCGGGATTGATGCCCCAGGTGACGACGGGCTCGATGGCGGCGGCGTCCAGACGCGCCACGTCGTCGAAGGAGGCGCCGGGCTCGGTGGCGACGCCCTTCCACCAGGCGGTCGCGCGGTCGAAGGCCGCGCCCTGGGGCGCGTAGGGCTTGCCGCGGAGGTACTCGATGGTGATCGCGTCGGGATTCACGTAGCCGAAGCGGGCGCCGCCCTCGATGGACATGTTGCAGACGGTGAGGCGCTCCTCCATGGTCATGCGCTCGATGGTGTCGCCGGCGTACTCGTAGGCGTAGCCCACGCCGCCCTTGACGCCGAGCTTGCCGATGATGGCGAGAATCACGTCCTTGGCGTAGACGCCTTTGGCGAGCGTGCCCTCCACCCGCACCTGCCGGAGCTTGGGCTTGGCCATGGAGAGGCACTGGGTGGCGAGCACGTCGCGCACCTGCGTGGTGCCGATGCCGAAGGCGATGGCGCCGACGGCGCCATGCGTGGACGTGTGGCTGTCGCCGCAGGCGATGGTCATGCCGGGCTGGGTGAGGCCCAGCTCAGGCCCGATCACGTGCACGATGCCCTGCTTGCCGCTCGCCATGTCGAAGAGCGGGAGATCGAACTCCTTCATGTTGCGGTACATGTGCGCGGCCATGTCCTCCGCCATGGGATCGGCGAAAGGGCGGGCCTGGTCCGTCGTGGGGATGATGTGGTCGAGCGTGCCGAAGGTACGCTCGGGCATGCGCACCGGCAGCTTCAGCTCCTTGAGCATCTGGAAGGCCTGCGGCGTCGTCACCTCGTGGATGAGGTGCAGGCCGATCAGGAGCTGGGTCTGGCCGGACGGCAGCGTCCGCACCGTGTGCGCTTCCCATACCTTGTCGAGCAGCGTGCGTGCCATGGGGACGTCCTCCTCGGGGCGCTTATCGTGCCCCACGGGCACCGTGTAGTCCAGTGAAACGTTCTGGGCGGAATGGTAAGCTGCGCTTCATGATCGATACCGCCCTCCTGCCCACGCTCGAGACCATGCTGGCGGTGGCGCGCACGGGCTCGGTGGGGGCGGCGGCGCGCCAGCGGCACATCACCTCCTCGGCGGTGAGCCAGCAGATCCGGCGGCTGGAGGCGCACTTCGGCATCAAGCTCTTCGAGCGCGCCGGGCGCGGCGTGCGCCTGACCGCCACCGGCGAGGCGGCGCTGCCCGTGGTGCGCGAGCTGTGGAGCGCGGCCGAGGCCGCCTTCGGGCAGCTCGCCGAGCTGGCCGGCCGCCCCGCAACCACGCTGCGGGTGGCGGCGAGCGACTACCTCGGCAAGGGCCTGCTCGCTCCGGTGCTGCGCGACCTGCTGGATCAGGAGCCGCCGGTGCGCTTCGAGATCGTCACCACGCATTCGCGCGCCGGGGTGCGCCTCGTGGCCAGCGGCGACGTCGATCTCGCCGTGGTCACGGGCCAGGAGACGCCGCGCGGCCTCGAGAGCCGGCACCTCTTCGACCAGCCCTTCGTCTGGGTGGGGCCGCGGCGGGGGCGCCGCGACGGGGTGCCGCTCACGGAGCGGCTGCGTCGCGAGCCCGTGCTGCGCCTGGCCGCCGAGAGCCGCGGCCGGGCGCTCCTCGACCAGTATCTCGCCGACCACCGCATCCGCCCGGTGTCCACCATCGACGTGCCGAGCGTCTCGCTGCTGCTCTCCTACGTCTCGGGCGGGCTCGGCGTCGGGCTGGTCCCTGCCCTCGCGCTCGCCGAGGCGCCGCCGGACCGCGTCGTCCGCGCGCCCGCGCAGGTGCCGGCGCTGCCCGTCGCGCTGGTCTGGCG
>JBKPDT010000066.1:0-4154 GCA_046728035.1 Candidatus Methylomirabilota bacterium
GGCCGCGACTGGGTGATCGTGACGCCGGGCGTGCGACCGGCGGGCGCGTCGCTCGACGATCAGTCGCGCGTCGCCACGCCCGGCGACGCCGCCCGCGCCGGCGCCCACTTCCTCGTGGTCGGGCGCCCCATCACGGCCGCACCCGATCCCGCGCGCGCCGCCCAGGCCATCCTCGCGGATCTCCCCGCATGAGCCCATCGGGCGCGCACCGCGACCTCATCCAGCGCCTGTTCGAGATCGGCGCTCTTCGATTCGGCGAGTTCACGCTCAAGTCCGGGATCCGCTCGCCCTTCTACGTGGACCTCCGGGTCGTCATCTCCCACCCGGAGGTGCTCGCGCGGATCGGCGGGCTTCTCGCTGAGGCGGTGGGCCACTGCAGGGCGGATCGGATCGCGGGAATCCCTTACGCGGGACTGCCCCTCGCGGTGGCGGCGAGCCTGGCCGGGGGCTACCCCCTCGTCTACCCGCGCTGGGAGGAGAAGGCCCACGGCACCCGGCGCCGGATCGAGGGCGCCTTCGAGCCCGGCGAGCGGGTGGTCGTCATCGACGACATCATCACCGACGGCGCCAGCAAGTTCGAGGCGATCGAGCCGCTGGAGGAGGCCGGGCTCGTCGTCCGCGACCTCGTCATCCTCATCGACCGCGAGCAGGGGGGCGCGGCCCGGCTCGCCGCCAGGGGCTACGCGCTGCACGCCGTGCTCACCATCACCCAGTGCTTCGACGAACTGGCCCGCGTGGGCCTCGTCGAGCCCGCCGTCATCGACGCCGCGCGGGAGTTTGTCCAGGTCACGCGGTTCGCCTGATGGCGCCGCCGCCGGACGCGGTGGGCGAGGTCGTCCTCGACGCCGACGCCATCCGGGCGGAAGTGGCCCGGCTCGGCGCGGAGATCTCCGCCGACTACGCGGGGCGCCGGCCCCACCTGGTGGGCGTGCTCAAGGGCGCGGCGGTCTTCGTCGCCGACCTCATCCGCGCCCTCGAGGTGCCGGCGACGCTCGACTTCATCTCCATCGTGCCCTACGCGGAGGCTAGCCGCTCCGGGGTAGTGCGCATCCGCAAGGACCTCGACGACCCCATCGAGGGCAAGGACGTCATCGTGGTCGAAGGCGTCTGCGCGAGCGGGCTCAGCCTCTCCTATCTCGTCCGGAACTTCGAGACCCGCCAGCCCGCCTCCATCCGCGTCTGCGCCTTTCTCGTCAAGCAGCGCGCCCGGCCCGTCGAGGTCAAGCTGGACTACGTGGGCCGGGAGATCGCCGACGCCTTCGTGGTGGGCTATGGCCTGGACGCGGGCGAGCGGCACCGCAACCTGCCCTACGTCGCGCGCCTGCCCTGAGCGTCGCCGCGGCGCGCCTCCCGGACGCCGCAGGCTAGCCCTGGCGGCGGAGCTTCGGATCCCACGCGTCGCGTAGCGTGTCCCCGAAGAGATTGAAGGCGAGCACGGCCAGGCTGATGGCCAATCCCGGGAAGATGGCGAGCCACGGCGCCTGCTCCATGAAGGCCCGGCCGGTGCTGCTCAGCATCAGGCCCCAGGACGGCGTCGGCGGCTGGGTGCCGAGCCCGAGGAAGGACAGGGTCGCCTCGATCAGGATGGCGTTGCCGAGCCAGATGGAGGCGATGATAAGGATGGGAGCGGTGACGTTGGGGAGGATGTGGCGCCCGAGGATCGAGAGGTGGCGACAGCCCAACGCCTGCGCGGCCTCCACATAACGGTTCTGCTTGGCCGAGAGCACCGCTCCACGGACGATGCGCGAGTTGCCGGGGATGATGACGATGGCAATGGCGATCATCGCGTTGGTGGTGTTGGGCGTCAGCACGGACACGATCGCAAGGGCGAGGACAAGCCCGGGGATGGCCTGGACCGCGTCCATCACCCGCTGGAGCGCGAGGTCGAGCCGCCCTTCCCAGTACCCGCACGCCAGCCCGATGACCATGCCCGCCATGGTCCCGATCCCCACCGCGAGGAGCCCCACCCACAGCGAGATCCGGCTGCCGTGAATGATCCGGCTGAGGACGTCGCGGCCGATGTCGTCGGTGCCGAAGAGGTGCTCCCGGCTGGGCGCGGACAGGCGAATCTCCGGGTGGGTTTCCAGGGGATCGTAGGGCGCGAGGACGTCGGCGAGGATCGCGGTGAGGATGAGGAACACGATGAGCGCGGCGGAGGCGGCGCCCAGCGGCTTCCTCCTGAGGATGAGCCAGAGTGAGCGCGCCCGGCTGACCGAGGCGGACGGGGCCTCGGGGAGGGGCAGCGCGGGGGCGCTCACCGTGGACATGGACGCCGTCGAGCGATCACCGTTCACGAGAGGCGCCCGGCCTCAGCGATACCGGATCCGCGGATCCAGCCACGCGTAGGTGAGGTCCACGACGAGGTTGAGCGTCACCAGCGTCCCGGCCACCAGCATCACGTTGGTCTGCACGACGGGATAGTCGCGGTAGAGGATGGCCTCCACCGTCAGGCGTCCCATTCCCGGCAGCGCGAAGATCGTCTCCACCACCACCGCCCCCGCGAGGAGCACGCCCAGCTGGCCCCCCACCACCGTCACCACGGGTATCAAGGCGTTCTTGAGCGCGTGCTTGTAGACGACGATCCGGCCGGCCAGACCCTTGGCCCAGGCGGTGCGGACATAGTCCTCGCGGAGGACCTCGAGCACGGTGGACCGCGTCATCCGCATGGTCGCTGCGGAGAGGCGGAATCCCAGCACCGCCGCAGGCAGGAGGAATTGCTGCAGGTTGCGCCACGGGGAGTCCCAGAAGCTCGTATAGCCGATGGGCGGGATCCAGTGGAACCAGATCGCCGCGAACGTGATCACGAGGGTCCCCAGCCAGAAGTCGGGCAGGGAGAGCCCGGACACCGCGACCATGCGGCCCGCGTAGTCCGACGCCGTGTCCTGGCGGGTGGCGGACAGCACGCCGATGGGGACGGCGATGACGAGCCCGAGCACCATGGCGAGCGTGGTCAGCTCGAGCGTGACCGGGACGGCCTTCTTGAGGCTCACCGCGATTGGCTCTCCGGTGAAGAGCGAGTCGCCGGGGGAAAGGCTCACCATCTGCCAGAGCCAGAGGAGATATTGCTGATAGTAGGGGAGGTCGAGGCCGAGGTCTCGGCGGACCTTCTGGAGCTCCTTCTCGCCGATATTGCCCGACTCCGCCATGAGGGCGGTGAGCGCGTCGCCGGGCATGACGCGCATGAGGCCGAATACGATCAACGAGGACAGGAGGAGGACGGGGACGGCCAGCATCGCTCGGCGCATCACGTACTTGTACATGCGGCCGCCCCGTCGCGGACCCGATCTCTACTTGTCGAGCCAGACCCTGGCGATCTGCGGCGATCCGTACGCGTCGGTGCGCCGGAGGGCCAAGGCGGCACCATTGCGCATGTGCGGCTGGAAGACCAGGAACCCGTTGTCGTACGGCATCCACAGCCGCAGGACCTGGTCGAACTCCCGGTCCACGATCCTCTTGGTGATCGCGCGCTGCTCCTTCGGGTCGGGAGTCTGGCGGAGCTTGGTGGTCAGCTCGTCGATCTGGGGATCGTTGACGCGGAAGAAGTTCTTGGTGGACTTGGAGTGCATGTACTGGTAGGTCCGCTCGTCGAGGCCGACCGCGTGGCCCGACTGGAACCCCCACGACAGGCCCTCCCACTTCGGCTCGACGTACCGCCCATAGTAGGTCGTGTAGTCGAGCTTGGTGATCTTGACGTCGATGTTGAGGTTCTTCTTGAGATCGGACTGCACGAGCTGGACCTGGGAGGTCATTTGCGGGAAGTACTCGTAGTAGAACAGCGTCGTCGAGAAGCCGTTGGGGTGCCCCGCCTCGGCGAGAAGCTTCTTGGCCTCCGCCGGCTTGTACTGCCACCACTGGCCGAACTGGGCGGCGGTGGGCGGCTTGTCCTGGTAGTACATGTAGGGCACGCCCCAGCCCAGGATGCCGTGCCCCTCGTACACGGTGTCGACCTGCCTCTGCCGGTCGATGGCCATCGCGATGGCGCGGCGCACCCGCACGTCGTTGAAGGGCGGCTTGTCCTGCGCCATCGCCAACCCGAACGGCGTCAGCGCGTTGAAGTAGGACTGCACGACGAGGTTGGGGTTGGTCTTGCGGAGCACCTCCACCTCGGAGGGGCTCGCCACGTGGATGAAGTCGGCCTGGCCGGTGCGGAACGC
>JBKPDT010000067.1:0-4998 GCA_046728035.1 Candidatus Methylomirabilota bacterium
GCGATAGGGGGGCCGCGCGAGGAGCCGGTACAGCCGCACGGGCGTCGAGCCCCCCGCCAGCACGATGGTGCAGCGACCCGCCCGCGTCATCGCGGCACTGGCGAGGGCGACGAGCTCGTCGGCGGCCGCCTCGGCGAGCGCGTCCGCGTCCGCGAAGACGTGGCGGTCGCCCACCTACTCCCCGCTCTGGGCGATGAGCTTGGCCACGAGCCCCGTCCAGCCCGTCTGATGGCTGGCGCCGAGGCCGGCGCCGGTCTCGCCGTGGAAGTACTCGTGGAAGGGAACGAGGTCGCGCCAGCGTGGGTCGCGCTGGAACGTCTCGACCGCCCCGAAGACGGGACGCCGGCCGTCCGCCCCCCGCAGGAAGATGCGCGAGAGCCGGCGCGAGAGCTCCGCCGACACCTCCCAGAGGTTCTTCCGCTCGCCCGAGCCGGTCGGGCACTCGACCCGCAGGCCGTCGCCCAGGAACCAGTGGAACTTCTGCAGCGCCTCGATGAGCAGATAGTTCACCGGGAACCAGATGGGACCTCGCCAGTTGGAGTTGCCACCGAATAGCCCCGTGGAGGACTCCGCCGGCTCGTAGTCGACCCGATGGAGCATGCCGTCGACCTCGAGGACATAGGGATGCTCGCGATGGTAGCGGGACAGTGCCCGGATCCCGTGCGGGGCGAGGAACTCCTCCTCGTCCAGCATGTAGCGGAGCACGCGCGGCAGCTGCGGCTCGGTGACGATGGACAGCATCCGCCGGATCTTCCCGTCGAGCCGCTGCACCTCCACGATGTGGTCGGCGAGGTCGGGACGGTTGTCCACGAACCATTGCATGCGACGCTTGAAGCCCTCGAGCCGGTCCACCTGTTCGGGCTCGAGCGTCTCGATGGCGAAGAGGGGGATCAGCCCGACCATGGAGCGCACCCGGAGCGGCGTGGGCTCGCGACCCTCGCCGTGGAGCACGTCGTAGTAGAAGCCGTCCGCCTCGTTCCAGAGGCTCATGCCACCCTCGCCGCCCAGGTTGTGCATGGCATGCGCGATGTACATGAAGTGCTCGAAGAACTTACTGGCCACGTCCTCGTAGGCGGGATCCTCCTGGGCGAGCTCCAGCGCGATGGCCAGCATGTTCAGCGAGTACATCCCCATCCAGCTCGTGCCGTCCGACTGCTCGATGTGGCCGCCGGTGGGCAGCGGCGCCGACCGGTCGAACACGCCGATATTGTCGAGACCGAGGAAGCCGCCCTGGAACACGTTCTTGCCCTCGGCGTCCTTCCGGTTCACCCACCAGGTGAAGTTGAGCAGGAGCTTGTGGAACACCTTCTCGAGGAATTGCCGGTCGCCCTTGCCGCGAAGCCGCCGGTCGATCTTGTACACGCGCCACGCCGCCCAGGCATGGACGGGCGGGTTGACGTCGCCGAACGCCCACTCGTAGGCGGGGAGCTGGCCGTTCGGGTGCATGTACCATTCGCGCAGGAAGAGGACGAGCTGCGACTTGGCGAAGTCGGAGTCGAGCAGGGCCAACGGAATCATGTGGAAGGCAAGGTCCCAGGCCGCGTACCAGGGGTATTCCCACTTGTCCGGCATGGAGATCACGTCTTCGTTGTAGAGGTGTTCCCACTCGTGGTTGCGGCCGAGCGCCCGGGTGGGCGGCGGGGGCGGCTGGGTGGGATCGCCGCCGAGCCAGCGCCGGACGTCGAGGTGGTAGAACTGCTTGCTCCAGAGGAGACCCGCCGCCGCCTGGCGCATCACGCGCCGGCCATCCTCGGACCGCTCCGCGGGGAGCAAGCCGCCGTAGAACTCGTCGCCTTCCTGCCGCCGCCGCGCGAAGACGGCGTCGAAGCCAGCGTCGAAGGGCCCTCCTACCGGGACGGCCTCGGTCAACCGGAGACGGACAGACACCGTGCCCCCGGCGGGGACATCGAGGGGATAGTGGGCGCCCACCTTGGTCCCGACCTCGGCCGGATTCACCGCCTCCGCGCGGCCCTGGACGAGGGCGGCGCCGATCCCATCCTTCACGTAGGGCGACGCGTTGGCCGAGTCGAAGAGCCGAGCCTGGTTGGTCTCGTTCTCGGTGAAGAGGAGCCGCGGGGTGCCTTCGCAGAACCACCGCCGCGCGCCGAGGGTCGGGTGCTCCGCCTCCACGGCGGCATGGCCGGCCGCGCGCGTTCCCACCGCGAGCCGGGGCCGCTTGGCCCCCACGTCCCAGGACCAGGTATTGCGGAACCAGAGCGTGGGCACGAGGTGGAGCACGGCCGGCTCCGCGCCGTGGTTGGTGGCGCTGATGCGGATCAGGATGTCGTCCACGCCCGCCTTCGCATACTCCACCACCACGTCCCAGTAGCGGTCGCCCTCGAAGACCCCCGTGTCGATGAGCTCGAACTCGGGCGCGCCTCGCCCCCGGCGACGGTTCTCCTCGACGAGCCTCGCGTAGGGGAACTCCGCCTGCGGGTACTTGTACAGCGCCTTCATGTAGGAGTGGGTGGGAGTCGAGTCGAGGTAGAAGTAGTACTCCTTGACGTCCTCTCCGTGGTTGCCTTCGGTGCCGCTGAGCCCGAACAGGCGCTCCTTGAGGATGGGATCGCGCCCGTTCCAGAGGGCCAGCGCGAAGCAGAGTCGCTGATGGTTGTCCGAGATGCCCAGCAGCCCGTCCTCGCCCCAGCGATAGGCGCGGGAGCGCGCGTGGTCGTGAGGGAGATAGTCCCAGGCGGTGCCGTGAGCGCTATAGTCCTCGCGCACCGTGCCCCACTGACGCTCCGAGAGATACGGCCCCCAGCGTTTCCAGTGGGCCGTCCGCGCCTCCGCCTCGTCGAGCCGCCGCCGCTCCGCTCCGCTGGGCATCATTCCCCGCTCCTCATCGCACGAGCCGCATGACATGGCCGTCCGGGTCCCGCACCGTGATCCCTCGGGCGAAGCCGAGGACCTCGTCGGGGAGCGTCACCACACCCGGCGACACGAAGGGCGCCCGACGCTCCCGGAGCGCCGCCGCGGCCACCCCCACGTCGCCGACCACCACGGTAGTCTGCCAGTGAACGAGATCGTTCGCGCGAGTGTCCGCCGGCAGCGGACGCCCGTCCGCCGGCGCCAGGTACTCGAGCAGCTCGATGCCGGGCCCCGACCGCGCGCGCAGCGTGGTGATCCGGAGCCGCGCGCCGAACACGTTGTTGAGGCGTTCCTGCTCCACGCCGTGGTTCTCGCTCCCCCCCGCCACCGCGAGACCGAGCGCGTCCCGGTAAAAGGCCAGGCTCACCTCGGTGTCACCCACCACCACCGCGGTGTGGTCGATGCCGAGGAAGAGCCGGACGTCCCTCCGCTGCCAGCGCGGATCCCCCTTGCCGGTGGGAAAGGCGATCACCTCGAGGACATGGCCATCCGGGTCCTTGAAGTAGAAGGCCTGGATGCCGCCCGCGCTCGGGTTCCAGTCGGGCAGCCGCTGCGGTCCCGGCGACGCGTGGCGAACGCGATGCTGGCGCAGCCAGCGATACGCCGCGTCCATGTCGCTCACCACGATGGCGATGTGCTGGAACCAGCGGTCATGGCTCCGGGAGTCGGCGGGGATGGGGCGGCCCGTCGAGGGCGCGAGATACTCGGTGAGCTCGATCCGCTCCTCGCCCAGCCGCAGCCGCGCCATGCGCATGCGGAGGCCGAAGAGGCCCTGCAGCTGCTCGAAGGCCGGGCCCATCACCTCGATCTCGTCGACCTTCTCGAAACCCAGGACGCGGCAGTAAAACTCGACCGATCGATCCAGGTCGGCCACCGTCATGCCCACCGCGCCGACCGCGGTCGCCGGGCCGGCGTGCGTGACGGTCACGCTTCCGGTCAGCAGCACGAGCAGGAGCCCGCCCATGGCGTAGCCGCACTTGAAGATGCAGCGCCGATCGTTGTGATGATGGAGCTTGGCGCAGATCACTCCGCGCGGGCCCGCGAGGCGGCGATAGGCCTCGGCGGCCAGCAGCATGCCGAGAGGCGGCGCCACGAAGTAGAGCCAGAGCGCGCGCCACATGTCGGCCCCCACCGCGGAGGCCAACGTGCGCGCCGGATTCATGCTCATGCCCGACAGCGGCGCCTCGATGGCGATGTAGGCGGCCACGAGGGTGCCGGCGAAGAGCCCCGTGAAGCGTGCCAGCCGCTCGGCATTGGAGGCGATGAGGACCACCGTCATCAGGACGAACGAGATCACCGCCTCGCCGACGAAGGCCGCCGCGATCCCCCGAGGGCCCGGCTGGGTGACCGCGTGGTTCACGGCGGGATGGTCGAGGAGCCCACCCAGCGCCAGGCCCGCCAGGAGCACGCCGGCCGCGCCGCCGACGGCCTGGCCGGCGACATAGAAGATGGCATCCCATCGCTCCACCTTGCCGAGGCGGAAGAAGGTCAGGGTCACGGAGGGGTTGAGATGGGCGCCGGACTGCTGCCCCCAGCGCGAGTAGATGATGGCGACGGCCGTGAGCCCCATCGCCAGGCCCATCAGCATGCGGCGCAGGATCGGCTCCCCGATGACCTGCCGGGTTGGCGAGGCCGGATGCTCGAGCAGCGTCGTAAAGAGGCAGGCGGAAAGCATGAAGAATCCAAGCCCCGCGGCCTCCATGAGGTACTCGGGCCAGTGACGACGGAGCGCCACGACCATGGTCGGACTCACCGCCCCCGCCTGGCGGCGCGGGAGCCCCGCTCCTCGGGCTCGGTGGCCACCCAGGCGCGCAGGGTCTCGGCCACGCTCCAGGCCTGAAACGGGCAGCCGCCGGGCTCGAAGGGGGCATCCCCGTCGAACACTTCCGCGATGCTCCCGAGCCCGTAGTCGGCCAGGTGGTGCGCCATCGGAAGAAGGAAGGCGCGGGCGGCGGCGCGGTCACCGTGGGCGCGTAGGTGAGCCAGCGCGAAGGGGCCGAGCAGCCAGCCCCACGTCGTCCCCTGGTGATACGCGCCGTCGCGATCGCCGGGCGAGCCCATGTGGCGCCCCCGGTAGGCGGGATGCCGCGGCGAGAGGCTCCTCAGCCCGAACGAGGTGAGCAGCTCGGC
>JBKPDT010000068.1:0-1637 GCA_046728035.1 Candidatus Methylomirabilota bacterium
TCACACACGTTCCGTTGCGCGGTCGGCATGGGTTGCGTCGCGGCCCCGCCCCCACACGCCACGAGTGTCAGCACACCCGACACGAAGGCCGCGGCGTTCCGCGCACCCGTCACGGGAGCGACTCCGCCAACGGCCCGAGCAACGGGCCCGTTCCGTCGGGGCTGGCCTCCTGCCCCAGGCCCGCGTAGAGGCCGCCGAGGCTCCGCACCCGCTCGGGCAGGATCGTCGCCTCGATCCCCAACGTCGCGGCGAGCTCGGCGAACGCTTGGGCGCCCTCCTCGGTACGGAACGCGCTCACGAGTGCGAACTCGCCGGGCTCGCCCACCTGATGACGAAAGCCCTGGAACTGCGCGACCGGCACCACGTAGTAGCCCTGGAGATCGCCGAAGGCGAGCGCCGCATTTGCCGCCTCGGCATCCGCCCGGCTCGAGAAGACCCCACCCACGACGGCGAGCAGCAGCTCGCCAGCTCCCGTATCCGCCGGCACCACGGGACCGATGGGAGGACCGTCGGGCGATCGAACGGGTACCTTCCCCGCGGCGCCCGCGATCACTCCCGCCGAGGCCGTCACGCCGACCACGAGTCCGACGACGATCGCTTGTCTCCGCTTCATCGATGCCTCCTCCGCCGACTCAGTAGTTGGTGGCGTACTGGAAGTGCATGGGGTCACAGAACGCCAGCCCCCAGTACCAACCGTGGTTCTGCCAGATCGACGCGTGGTACTTGTTGACCGTCGACGTGCACTTGCCCATGTAGTCCTCGGCCGACGACACGTCGACGGCGATCCCGAACGCGTGGGTGCTCCATTCGTTGGAGTTCCGCTTGGTTCGGCACGCGTACCCGTAGATCCCGTGCCTGATGTACGGCTGCAGGTGGGCGTTCTGGATATGCCCGTAGACGTCGTTGTCCAGGTTGGTCGACTTCCCGCCCTTGTCCGAGACCATCGCCGTCGGACGACCACCGAGCTTGCGATGGAACCTGAACGAGTAGGTCACCCCGGTGTCCGCCGCGGTCCACCTCATCGAGATCGCCCTGGCCTCCGCGTTGCACGGCTGGCCGAACCGATTGACGATCTGCGTGTACCCGCTGGGACGCGACGGGTAGTTGACGTGCTGGTCCCGCCAACCGAGCCGCGACCAGTGGAACGCGACGATCAGCGGAAGCACGACCGCGATCGCTATCGCGGTGCCGATGAACCGGAGCCCTCCCATTCCATGCGAACCTGTCCGCACGAGCCACCTCCTCGGAGCCCGGGGGAGGCGGGAGAGATCTCGGAGCCTAACGAACGCGCGTTCGACCGCGCATCGCCAAGGCGGGGGATTCCCGCGGAGAGCGAGGACCATTCCACGCCGAGCGGCGGCGTCGCATCAGACGGCCTTCGTGATCGAGCCCGTCACCTCGTCGCAGACTCCGCCGAACCCACGGCGGCCTGGCCGGCGGCGAGTCGGGCCGTCTCGACCCGGAACGGCGAGCAGCTCACGTAGTCGAGACCGAGCCGGTGGCAGAACTCGACCGATGCCGGGTCGCCGCCGTGCTCGCCGCAGATCCCGATGTGCAGGCTGGCGTTCGCGGCCCGGCCCTCCTCCACCGCGATGCGCATCAGGCGACCGACCCCCGGCTGATCGATCGTGACGAAC
>JBKPDT010000069.1:0-9094 GCA_046728035.1 Candidatus Methylomirabilota bacterium
CGCTCGCCCCGCTGCACCACGCCGCGATCTGGTATCGCGACGTCATTCCGATCCTGGAGACGAGCCTCGAGACCGCCGCGCTGCTGCCGTTCTTCCTCCGCCGGGTGCTGGAGGTGAACCGGCGCGTCTAGGAGGCGCCGCGTTCCTTGGCCTGCGCGCGCATGTACTTGTCCATCGCCTCCATGAGCAGGCCGAGCGCCTCCTTCTCGGTGCGCCCGGTGGCAGTGACGGATGGGTAGGCGACGGCGGTGGCCTTGAAGATGCCCCCTTCCTCCTCGGTCAGGTCGACTTCGAAACGCATGGGCGTCCCCCTCCCCGCCGGGCACGCTAGCAGGGGGCGGGGAGGGCCGTCAAGGCGCGAGCCGGGGACGCGCTAACGGCCGGCCGCCGCCTCGCCCCGCAGGGTCATGCAGGTGCTGCTGGCTCTCGCCACCAGCCGGTCCTTGTCGTCCACCACGTCGCACTCCGCGAGTCCCACCGTGCGGCCGCCCTTGACGAGCCGGCCGGTGGCGATGAGCCGACCCGACCAGACCGGCTTGAGGAAGTTGATCTTGAGCTCGAGCGTGGTGAAGGTCTCGCCCTCGTCGAGCGAGGACGCGTAGGCCATGCCCATGGCGGCGTCGGCGAGGTCGCAGAGCACCCCACCGTGGACGGTGCCCATGGGATTGGCGTGGCGCGGCTCGGCGTCCATCTCCACCACGACCCGGCCGGGCTCGACCGAATTGAGTCGAAAGCCGATGAGCTGGGCAATCGGCGGTGGGGGCACCTCCCCGCGCTGGGTCATCCGGATGAGCTCGAGCATGGTGGGCATGGCGCCTCCGTGGACTCAGCCGCGCCGGCGGCCGAGCAGGGCGAAGATCATGAAGTGGGTGATGAAGAGCACCGGGACCGCGAGGATGGGAATGTAGTACGCGGCGCCGAGCTGGACGTCCAGGCGGACTCCCTGCGAGACGGCGTAGAGGAGATCCACGACGCCGACCACGTTGAAGAGCCAGGTGAGGGCGATCGCCCCGGGCCAGTCTCGCCGGAGCGCGATGAGGGCGAGGAGCGCGAGCAGCGCGGCGAGGAGGTCACCGTAGGCGGCCGGCACCGCGAAGGCGGCGGGGACGCCGGGCCCCACCACGGTGGGCACGAGGAAGACGAGCCCGACATACCGGGTGGCGTGCACGAAGAGCAGCGGGGCGAGCGCGCGGTGTGTCGGGAGCGCGGCGAGGCGCGGCCACCCGTACCAGCGCGCGAGCAAGCTGCCCACCAGGACGCTCAACGCGAACTGCAGGCCGAAAATCTGTTGGGCGGTCATCGGGTTCCTCCGCGACCACGGCGCCAGGCGCCGGCCTTGATGGGGAGCGCGACCATGACGCCCATGACGACGAGGGCCACCGCGATGGCCATGAACACCGCATTGGGCCCGCCGCCGAGCCAGCGCGTCGCCATCCAGCCGCCGGCGGCGGCGAGCACCAGGCGCACGAAGCCGGCGAGGAGCGGCCAGGCGAGGCGGCCGGCCCCCTGCGAGGCGAAGTAGAGCGCGAGGCCCACGCCGAAGAATCCGTAGGCGGGTCCGACGATGCGGAGGTACGCGGTGCCCGTCTCGAGCACGGCGGGCTCGGTGGTGAAGAGCCCTATCCACGCCCGGGGGAAGATCGCGAACGTGAGCCCGATGGCCCCGGTGACCGCGCCCGCCAGTCCTGCGCCCACCCACGCCACCCGTTCCGCGCGCGCGAGGCGACCCGCGCCGACATTGGTGCCGACCATGGCGACCAGCGCCGAGCCCACGCCGAAGACGAGCGGGATCTGGATGTACTCGAGCCTCGCGCCCATCCCATAGCCGGCGAGCGCGTGGATCCCGAATGGCCCGATGAGGCCGGTGAGCAGCACCACGGTCAAGTTGGTGAAGACGGTATTGAGGGCGCCGGGCGCGCCCACGCGCAGGATCTCCCACAGGAGCCGGCCACGTGGACGGAATCCGGAGAACCGCAGCCGGACCAGGCTCCTGCCCGAGAGGAGATGCGCGATGAGGACGAGGGTGCCCGTGCCGAAGGCGATGACGCTGGCCATGGCGGCGCCTGCCACTCCGAGCCTCGGCAGAGGGCTCCAGCCCATGATGAGGGCGGGGGAGAGGAGGAGGTAGAGGGCGCTCGCCCCCGCCATCACCACGGCGGGCAGGACCATGCGTCCGGTGCCGCGGATCACGCTGGCCGACGAGTTGAAGAGCCAGAAGACCACGGCGCCGCCGAAGAGCACGCGCGAGTAGGCGAGGGCGGCGTCGAGGGCCGCGCCGTGCCCGCCAAGCGCCCGGTAGATCGCGGGTCCGCCGATGAGGAGGGCGGTGGTGAACAGCGCGCCCATGACGAGCGCGATCAGGAGGCCGTGCGCGGCGAGGCGATCGGCATCCTGGCGCCGTCCGCCCCCGAGCGCCCGCGCCACCGCCGAGGCGATGCCCCCGCCCATGCCCCCCGCCGACATGGTCTGCATGAGCATGAGCAGGGGGTACACGAGGGAGACCCCGGCGAGGGCCTCCGCCCCCAGCCAGCCCACGAACACCGCGTCCATGGTGCCCACGCCGGCCTGCAGGAGCATGACCGCCACGCCGGGCGCGGCCAGGCGCAGCAGCGTGGACGCGATGGGCCCCTCGAGGAGCGCGCGCGTGCGGGGGTCGGCGTGGGAAGCGGGCGCCGCCACCTCGGACGCGAGGGCGACGGGCGCCGACGGGGCGGCGGCGAGAGGGCTGGCCATGTCACTTGTAAATTAATAGTGACTTGCGGAATTGTCAACTCCCCGTCCGTCGCCTATACTCTGGACATGCCCAAGCGCTACGGCCAGCCCTGTCCCGTCGCCAAGTCGCTCGAGGTCCTCGGCGATCGGTGGACCCTCCTCATCGTTCGCGACCTCCTCCGCGGGACGCGGCGGTTCCAGGACCTCCAGGCGGGCCTGCCCGGCATCGCCCCCAATATCCTGTCGGACCGCCTGAAGCTGATGGAGGGGAACGGCCTGGTGACTCGGACCTTCTACTCCGAGCATCCCCCCCGCGCCCAGTACACGCTCACCGAGCGGGGCCAGGGGCTGGGGGTGGTGGTGGGCGCCCTCGCCGACTGGGGGTCGCGCCACGTCTACAAGCGGACCCGCCTGGTCCACGCCGACTGCGGCAAGGAGGTACGCCTGGGCTATCACTGCGCCGACTGTGGCACCCGAGTGCGCGGGGCGTCGGTGGAGCTGCGGCGGACGGGCGCCGGGCGAAGGCGCGCGAGCGCGAAGGCGTCCGCCCCCGCATCCTGAGCGGCGGCGTCCGGCTCTCCGCCGGGGTGGTATGATCCGTCACTGAGCCACCATGTTCGACATCGGTCTCCAAGAGCTGGTCCTGATCTTCGTGATCGCCCTCCTCGTCTTCGGGCCCAAGAATCTGCCCCAGCTCGGGCGCTCGTTGGGGCGCGCCATGCGCGAGTTCCGGCGGGCGAGCGACGAGTTCCGCAGCACCATCGAGACCAACCTGCAGATGAACGAGCCCGACCCATTGCCACCGCTCCCGGCGCCCACCGAGACGGCGTCGACCCCGTCGAGTCCGCTCGCGCAGGCTGAGGCGCTGCCCGACACCGTCCTCGACCCCCAGGCGCCTGGGGAGGCGGTGGCCGCCGAGCCCGCGCCCGGCGAGCCCTATCTGGCCCAGCGGGGCTCCAAGATCTTCCACGGGCGCGATTGTGGCTGGGTGCGACGTATCCCCGAGGCCGAGCGGGTCTACTTCAAGCAAGTGAGCGAGGCACGGGACGCGGGGTTCCTCGCCTGCCCCTCCTGCGAGCCGTGGGAGCCCACGTAGTTTTTTTTGACTTCTACCACTCAACGGGTGTTTACTGCTGTCCTGTTGAGCCAAGCCCCGGCAGGGCGAGGAGGACCACGTGAGGACAGATCGATGCGGGAGATGACGGCGCGGCAGCGCGAGGTGCTGGGCTTCATCCGGAGCTTCACCGAGCGCCATGGGGCCCCCCCGACCGTGCGCGAGATCGGCGAGCGCTTCGGCTTCACCGCGCGGGCGGCCTTCGATCATCTCCGCGCGCTGGAGCGGAAGGGTATGCTCCACCGGCGCGCCACCGACAAGCGCGTCTCGCGCACCCTCGTGCTCGCCCAGCGGCCCGGCGCGCGACGGACGATCCGGGAGGTGCCCGTCCTCGGGCGCATCGCCGCCGGCGCGCCCATCTACGCCGCGGAGAACCTCGAGGGCACCATTCCGGTAAGCACGGACTGGCTCGAGCGGAAGGGCGATGACGTGTTCGCCCTCCGCGTCCGCGGGGAGAGCATGATCGAGGCCCACATCGTGGACGGGGACCTCGTGCTCGTCCGGCCCCAGCCCTCGGCCCAGCCCGGCGACATCGTCGCCGCGCTCGTGGACGACGAGGCGACGGTCAAGCGCTTCGCGCGGGACGGCGAGCGGGTCATCCTCAAGCCCGAGCATCCGACGATGAAGCCGATCGTGGTCGAGCCCGGGCGAGCGGACGTCCGCATCCTCGGCAAGGTGCTGGGTGTGATGCGGGGTTTCTAGGAATCCAGGAGGCGCGGCATGGGGCCCATGGTCAAGAGCAGAGCACGATATCGCAGGATCCGGCATGTCCCGCGGGCGGCGGCGGCCGGCTGGCCTTCGCGGCGGCTCTACGCCGGGCGGCGCAATGCGCTCGCGGCGCAGCGCGCTTTTTTTTCGGCGCGCGCCACTCGTCAGATGGCGACGCGCGGGCGGCTCGAGCCCTGGCTGGGCGGCGCCGCCATGGTGGCAAGCGCGGCCTCGTGGGGCCTGCTGCTGACGCTGCTGGGCGGCTGAGCCGCCGCCCTCAGCCCGCCTGCTTCTTCCAGGGCTGCACCTCGATGAAGAGGTCGAGGAGATCGCCGTCCACCGCCCCCGCCCGGCGCTCGAGGGCCAGGATCTCCAGGGCGCGGTCCACGGGCACCGCGGCCTTGTAAGGCCGATCGCTCGCGGTGAGGGCGTCGAAGATGTCCGAGATCGTCATCATCTTCGACTGCACGGGGATCTCGGCGGCGGTGATGCGGTTCGGGTAGCCCGAGCCGTTGAGCTTCTCGTGATGCGAGCGGGCGATCTCGGGCACGCGGCGCAGCTCCTTGGTCCAGGGGATCTGGATGAGGAACTGGTAGGTGTGCACCACGTGGGACTGGATCTGCTTGAACTCCTCGCCGGTGAGGCTGCCGCGCGGGATGGAAAGGATTTGTGCCTCATCGGGCGTGATCACCGGCTGGGGCTCTCCAAGGTGATCGAGGAAGCGCGTGATGGCGAGGTGCTGGATGCGGGAGGCCACGTCCTCCGCCATCACGGTGGGCTCGTTGGCGGCGACGATCGCCTTGAGATGCTCGTCGAGCTCGCCGAGGGCGGCGGCGAGCTCGGCGTCCCACCCCGAGATCTTGGCGAGCGCGCGCTCGCGATCCTCGCGCAGCAGCGCGTCGATCTTCTGCGCGCCGTAACGGAGCTGGACGCCCCGCTTGACGAGCTCGAGCCGCTGCCGGATGAAGTCGAGCTGGGCGGGGTAGAGCTTCTTGGCCTTGACGAGCACCTCCTCGCGCACGCCCACCTTGCCGAAGTCGTGCAGGAGCGACGCATAGCGGATCTCCCGCATCTGCTCGGCGCTGAACCGGAGGTCGCGGAAGGGGCCGGTGCCCGCGCGGTCGGCCGCCTCCGCCAGCCCCACCGTGAGGTCGGCGACGCGGAACGAGTGGCCGGAGGTCGTGGGGTCCCGCGATTCGATCGCGGTGACGGAGGCGCGCACGAAGCCCTCGAAGAGGGCCTGGATGTTCTCGAGGAGGCGGCTGTTCTGGAGCGCCACCGCCGCCTGGGAGGCGAGGGAGGCCGCGAAGCTCATGAAGCGCTCGGGATAGGGGATGGTCTCCCGCTCGATGGCCTCGACCGACGGGAATCGGCGCGAAGCCACGCGCTTGCAGTTGATGAGCTGCAGCACCCCGATGGTCTCCCCTTTGGGTGTCTTCATGGGAACCACCAGCATCGACTTCGTCCGGTAGCCCGCCTGCTGGTCGAACGCCCGGTTGATCTTGAAGGGGGCCCCGGGAGGCGGCGCGTAGGCGTCCTCGAGGTGGAGGATCTCGCCGCCCTTCGCCACGTGCCCGGCTACGCTCTCGTCGCTGATCGGGATGGTGAACTCGGTGAACGGCACCGAGACGAAGTCGTTCTGGGTGAGCTTGAAGCGGAGCCGCGGCTGACCCTCCTCGGGCTCCTCCACGAGGTACACCGAGCCCGCGTCGCTGTGCGTGATCTCGCGCGCCTTGCTGAGGATGAGTCCGAGGAGGGCCACCGGGTCGCGCTCGGCGGACAGGCGCACGCCGACGGCGTTGAGCTCGAAGAGCTCCATGCGCGTGCGCTCGGCCTCGGTGATGAGCCGCAGGTGCTCGAAGGCATGGGCGAGGGCGGAGGCGAGGATGAACGGCGACACCGGCTTGGGCAGGTAGGCGTACCAGGTCGGCGGCCAGCCCGCGGGTGGGCCGGCCCCACCGACCAGGCCCACGATGGGAACCAGTCGCGGAAGCGCGCGCACCGTCTCCGCGGCCGAGGGGGGGTCGTGCTCGAGATCGGCCACCAGCACCGCCGGATCGTCGGCGCGGCGGCGCAGTGTCCCCATCTCGGACAACGGATGGGCCTCGTAGTCCGCGGGCAGGGCCGCGGCCACCGCCGCGGCAGGCGAGCCATCCGGAAACCACACGATCTGGCGTCGCATGGCGCGAGAGTAGGGGCTGGCCCCGCTGGGTGTCAAGCATGGGAGCCCCGTCGGCGGCTTGCCCGCTCGACGTCGCCCCGCTACAATCCGACGTCATGACCACCGCTGCGAAATCGCGTGTTTCCACCGGACTCGCCCGCCTCGACGGCATGCTCGGCGGCGGCCTCCTGCCCGGCACCCTCACCGTGGTGTACGGGGCCACCGGCATCGGCAAGACCCATCTCGGCCTCACCTACGCCAGTCACGGGCGCCTCGCCGACGGGCGGCGCGGCATCGTGTTCGACATGAACGCGCGCGGCGACTCCCAGCAGCACCACGCCTACGCCGAGCGGCTGTTCGGATGGCCGTTGCGCCGCTGGACTCATACCGTCATGCCGATGTCGCCTCCGTTCCCGCCCGATGGCGAGCTGAAGGCCTACTACTGCGATGCCTTCCCGTGGGTGGGCAAGCTGCGCGAGTACCAGGTGCCCAGCCCGGACGGCTTCGAGCTCGACTGGAACTGGAAGGCCATGTACAACCACGCCCTCTACACGGTGCGGCCGTTCGTGTACTTCCACCTGGGCGCCGGATCACGCCGCATCATGGTGGACGGCATCGAGCCCATGGACGTGCCCGCCGACTACATCCAGCCCTTCATCTTCGACGAGCTCTACCGGAAGACCATCCACCGGGACGCGGAGACCCTGGGCATGGAGATCTGCCTGCCGGTATGGCAGCACCGTGAGTTCATCGACCGCCACCGCTACGACCACGCCGAGGTGACCACCGTGCTGCTCGTGACCACCGAGGAGACCCAGCTCGAGCACCTCCTGGCCCGCAAGGTCGCGGCGGGAGACATCGGCGCGGTGGCCAATACCATCCTCGTGATGGGCAGCGAGCGGGTGGGCAACCGGCTCGCGCGATACCTGGCGGTGGTCAAGCACCGGGGCAGCGCGATGAGCGATGAGATCGCCGAGTACCGCATCACCGGGAGCGGCCTCGAGCTCGTGTAGGGCGTGAACGGCGAGACACTGGAGACCCAGCGGCGGCACCGATTCCGTCAGGAGCCCGCCCGCCGCGTCCGGTCCGCGCGCGCGGCCCTCGCCTTCGTCGAGGACGTGGGGCTCTGCTCCACCTTCTATCGCTTCCCCGACGGCCTCGCCTGCCTCTGGGAGGCGGTGGTGGGGCGCGAGAAGCCGCGGTGGCCGCGCCGCTCGCATCACGACGCCGGCGTGGGGCTCACCTGGGAGCTGAAGGACACCCTCCCCGCGCGCGGCCAGGTCTACTACGGCAAGGTGCTCAAGGGGCGCCCCGTGCTCGTCGCGCTCGACCTCTTTCCGGCCTTCTATGCCCTCGTCCGCGGCCGCCAGCGCGCGCGCGACTATCGCGTGGAGTACGCGGCGGGCCGGCTCTCGCTCACCGCCAAGCGCATCATGGACGCCCTCCTTCGCGAGGCGCCCCAGTACACGCGGGGGATCCGTGCCGAGTGCTTCATGCTCGAGCCCGCGAAGACCCGCGAGTTCGAGCGCGGCATGGCCGAGCTCCAGCAAGGCCTCTGGGTGGTCAAGACGGAGGAGCGCTACGAGCCGAGCTTTTCCTACCGATGGGATCTGGTCGAGCACTGGCTGTCCGAGGGCGCCGCCGAGGGGCGGCGTCTCTCGCGCGGGACGGCGCTCGCACGGCTCCTCGAGCGCTACCTCCGCGGCGCGCGCTACTCGACGCCGCGCCGACTGGCGCGCCTGTTCAGCGTCCCCGCCGCCGAGGTCGACGCCGCGCTGGCCGGGCTCGCCCGAGCGGGCGCGGTGCGTGCCGACGAGGTGGTGGCGGGCTGGCCCGGGCGCTGGGTGCTGAGCGCGCAGTGAGCGCGGCGCCGGCCCCTCGTGCGCTCGGCCTCGACCGGTTCCCGCCCGAGGTGCGCGAGGTGATCGGCGTCCTCGCCTCCGAGGACAGCGGCTACGCTCCCGGCTGGCTGGTCGGCGGCGCCGTCCGCGACGCCCTCGCGGGCGAGATGCCGCGCGAGCTCGACCTCGCGGTGCCGGCGGGCGCGCTCACCCGCGGGCGCGCCCTCGCTGACCGGCTCGGCGTCGCCTTCGTGGTCCTCGACGAGGGCCGGGGTGTCTGTCGCCTGGTGGGGCCGGTCCCGGTGGACATCGCCGACTTCCGCGCCCCCACCATCCAGGCCGACCTCGCCGCGCGCGACTTCACCGTCAACGCGCTGGCCGTTCCCCTCGGCGCCCTCGCGGTGGGTGGGCGCGCCCCCGTCGCCGATCCCACCGGCGGCCTCGCCGATCTCGCCGCCCGCCTGGTGCGCCTGTGCGCTCCGGGCGCGCTCGCCGAGGACCCCGCGCGCATCCTTCGCGCGGTGCGCCTGGCCCTGCGTCCGGGCTGGCGCCTCGACG
>JBKPDT010000070.1:0-2871 GCA_046728035.1 Candidatus Methylomirabilota bacterium
AGACCTGGCACTTCTGCTCGTACACGGGCGCCCCCATCGTCGGCGTGCCCTTGCCGGGCGGCAACCCGACGCCGTCGGGTCCCACGCTGATGTCCCAGCCCGCGATCTGCGCCGGCGTCGCCTCGCGCCCGAGGTTCGGACCCTCCATCGCGCCGGGGGTGACGCGCGCGCTCGCGCAGCCACCGACGACGAGGGCGAGCGCCACGCAGACGAGGTCACGCGTAGACATGCTTCACCTCGCCGTTTGCCGCCACGCTCCAGGCCTGGATGCCGTGGTAGTGGAAGACGGCGTTGTTGCCGTGCTCGGCGACGAGCTTGTCACGCTCCGGCTGCACGGCCCCCGTATCGTCGGTGGCGCGCGACTTGAGCACGGCGGCGGTGCCGTCCCACTTCCACGGCAGCCGGAACCGCGTGAGCGCGCGCGACAGCACGGGCGCGACCAGCGGCGCCTCCCGCCACGTCCGGCCGCCGTCGGTCGACACCTCGACCGTCCGGATCGTCCCGTTGCCCGACCACGCGATGCCGGAGATCTGATGGAGCCCGGCGCCCGGCAGCGTCATGCCGTGCGAGGGACGGGTGATGACGGACTTCACCTCCATCGGGTACGTGAACATCAGCGACTTGCCGTCGCCCTGGAGGTCCGTGTAGCGCGACGTCTCGTCCTTGGTCATGATCGGCGCGGCGACGATCTTGAGGCGCCGGAGCCACTTGACGCTCATGTTGCCTTCCCACCCGGGCAGGAACAGGCGCACGGGATAGCCGTTCTCCGGCCGCAGCCGCTCGCCGTTCTGGAACAGGGCGAGGATCGCGTCGTCCATCGCCTTGGCCATCGGGACGCTGCGGCTCATGGCGGCGGAGTCCGCGCCCTCGGCGAGCATCCACCGCGCGCTCGGGTCGACGCCGGCCTCCTCGAGCAGCACGCGCAGCGGCACGCCGGTCCACTCGCTGCAAGACACGAGCCCGTGCGTCTGACCGGCGGTGAGATTCGGCGGCGCGGGCTGGTAGAGCAGCTGGCTGTTGCCGGAGCACTCGAGGAAGTGGATTCGCGAGATCATCGGATAGCGCAGGAGCGCGTCCACGGTGAAGATCAGCGGACGCTTCACCATGCCGTGGATGAGCAGCCGGTGCTTGCCGGGGTCGATGTCGGGCACGCCGCTATGGTGCCGCTCGAAGTGCAGCCCGCTCGGCGTGATCATGCCCTCGACCGACTCCAGCGGCGTGCGCGAGGCGCCGCTGCCCGTCGTGCCGGGCTGCGAGCGGATGAGCGTGCGGGTCACCTTGCCTTCGTATTTGGCGGGGCTGCCGTACTCGGACATCCCGGCGCCGGGGACTTTCATCGAGGGCGGGATCTCCGGCGGCTCGGCGCCTTCGGCGTGCTTCGCTCCGCCTGCCACGAGACCGCTCGCCGCGAGCAAGCCGACGCTCTGCTTGATGAAGCGACGCTTGGATTCATCCATCATGGGCCTCCTGGACGACTGACCTAAGAGGGCGGGCCGCGACCGCGCCGGCGCCTCACGCCTTCCCCAAGCCCGACAGCCTGCTCGCCGCCGCCACCGCGGCCGGCGTGTAGGGCACGCTGCGCAGGCGCACGCCGACGGCGTCGAACACGGCGTTGGAGATGGCGGGGGGCGGCAGGCACGCGGCGGGCTCGCCCACGCCCCAGGGCGGGTCGCCGGGGCGGTTGATCAGCTCCATGTGCACCTCGGGCACGTCGGGGAAGCGCAGGATCGGGTAGCTCGCCCAGTCCACGCTCGTGACGCGCGAGCGGTCCCACTTGAGCTCTTCCATGAGCGTGCGCGAGACGGTCTGGATGATCTGGCCCTCGATCTGGGCGCGGACGCCGTCGGGATTGATGATCTGGCCGCAGTCATGCGCGACGAAGAAGCGGGTGCAGCGGATCGCCCCCGTCTGCTTGTTGACCTCGACCTCGGCCACGCCCGCCACGTAGGTGCGGACGTTCTCGTACTTCACGTAGGCGATGCCGCGCCCTCGGGCGACGAGGCCGGACGGGTCGCGCCGGGGGGAGCGGCGCGTGTCCCACTTCGCCATGTGGGCGGCGGCGCGGAGCACGGCGATGCCGCGCGGGTCGGTGAGATAGCGCAGCCGGTATTCCACGGGGTCGGCGCCGGCCGCGGCCGCGCACTCGTCGATGAAGACCTCGTTGGCGTAGGTGTTCTGCATGCGGCCGGGCGTGCGGATCCACGACGGGCGGAAGGGCGTCGACTCGAGCCGATGGGCGACCGCCTTCTGATGCGCGAAGGGGTAGGAGGGGTCGAGGTTGCGGTGGATATTGCCCGGGTTGATGGCCTTCTTCTGGGGAATGCCGGCCAGCGTCGCCGCCAGCGTGGGTGGCCAGTCCGTGATGTCGGCCTTGGGCGCCCAGAGCTCCGACTCCCACCCGACGATATTGCCCTTGGCGTCGAGCCCCGCCGTGATCTCCACCAGGGTGGGCGGGCCCTTCGGGTCCCAGCCGTGCTCGTCCTCGCGCGTCCACTGCACGCGCACCGGCCGGCCGACGAGCTTGGAGATGAGCGCGGCGTCCGCGGTGGCGTCCTCGTGGCCGTTGCGGCCGTAGCAGCCGGAGCCGTCGAGGTACTGGATGTGGATGTCCTTCGCGTCCATCTGGAGGGTCTGCGCCAGCTCGTGGCGGAGCCAGTGGGGGGCCTGGGAGGGAGACCAGATCTCGGCCTTGCCGCCCTTCACGTCGGCGACCGCGCAGGACGGGCCGATCGAGCCGTGGGTGTGGACGGCGAAGTCGTAGGTGGCCTTGATGGTCCGGGCCGCGCCCGCGATGGCCGCCTTGGGATTGCCGCGGTCCACGGCGATGTCGTCCTTGGCGATCTTGGTCCCGCGCACGTGCTGCCAGAGCTT
>JBKPDT010000071.1:0-3745 GCA_046728035.1 Candidatus Methylomirabilota bacterium
CGCGGAAGTGACCGCTTCCCCCTCCCCCGCCGAGCCCGGGGCGGCGGGGTGAGGGGGTCGGAGCCGGTGGACGGAGGTTAGCCGGCCTTGGTGAGGGCCCGGATGATCTCGCGGCAGAAGGCGGGGAGGTCATCGGGCTTCCGCGAGGTGATCAAGTTGCCGTCCACCACCACCTCGCTGTCCGACCACTGAGCCCCCGCGTTCACCATGTCGTCCTTGATGGAGAAGAAGGACGTGACCTTCTTGCCCTTGACGACCCCCGCGCTGGCCAGCATCCAGCCGGCGTGGCAGATGGCCGCGACCACCTTGCCCTGCTGGGCGGCCTCCCGCACTAGCTTCACCATGGCGTCGTGCCGACGCATCATGTCCGGCGCGTACCCACCGGGCACGATCACCGCGTCAAATTCCACGGCTGTCACCGCGTCGGCCTGGACATCAACCGTGACCGGGTAGCCGTGCTTTGAGGTGTAGGACCGGACACCGCCGGCGCCCACCACCTTGACCTCGGCTCCCTCCTCTTTCATGCGGTAGTACGGCACCCATAGCTCCATCTCCTGGTAGACGTTCTCGGCCAGGATCGCAATTCGCTTGCCTTTCAGGCTCATGGGCTCCCTCCTCACGCTTTTCGGGACGTCTGGGAAAAGAACGTGCCCATCAGCGGCCGCAGCTTCTTGCCCCCGCAGCCGGGACACTTGTAGTCCCCACGCTCCCGCGCGCCGATGGACAGGGTCAGGGCCACTTCCTTCTTGCACCGCTCGCAGTAGAACTCATAGTGGGGCATCTTGGATCCTCCGTACTGCCGCCGGGCCGGTGCCGATCTGCTGGCCCGAATATACACCCGCTACCTCGGCGAGGCGGTCGTCACTCAATCACCTGATCTGCCCGCAATAGGAGCGACGGCGGGATCGCGAGGCCGAGCGCCTTGGCGGTCCTGAGATTGATGGCGAGGTAGTATCGGCTCGGTCGCTCGACAGGCAGGGCGCTCGGGGTGGCTCCCTTGAAGATCCGATCCACATAGCTCGCGGCCCGCCGATAGTTGTCGTCTTGGCTCGCGCCATACGACATCAGTCCGCCGTCCTGGACGAGGAAGCTGAACTCATACATCGCGGGGATCCGGTGCACGAGCGCAAAGTCGATCACGCGCTTGCGGTTGAGCACCGTCAGCGCATCTGTGACCAGGAACAGCGCATCGGGACGGTTGAGAGTCATGGCCGAAAATGCCGCATCGAAGTCATCCGGCTCGCGGACGCCAAGCGGCTGCACTGTGACGTGGAGCATCTGGGCGGCCTTCTCCACTTCCCGGTAGCGCAACGTCATCCCTCGATCGTCCGCGTTCCAGAGCACCGCGATGCGCGTCGCTTTCGGCACGGCTTCCCTGAGGAACTCCAAACGTTTCGCACTTAGCTCGACGGACTGATCGGTAACCCCGGTCACGTTGCCTCCAGGCCGCGCGAAGCTTTCGATCAAGCCGAGACGGTCGGCATCCCCGACAAGGGCCAACACGATCGGAATCGAGGAGGTCGCCTGCTTGGCCGCCGCGGCCGCCGGACCCCCTACCGTCACGATGACGTCCACTTTGAGTCCGACGAGCTCGACGGCCAGCGCGAGGAGCCGATCCTGCTTGGCGTCGGCCCACCGGCCCACGTAGACGACGTTCTGCTGTTCGACATAACCGAGGTCCTGGAGGGCCTGTCTCAACGGCAGCGGTGGGGCGCCGTCCGGCGTCCGCGCGCCCCCCGTCAAGAACCCCACCCGCCAGGTCTTTCCCCGCTGCTGCGCCTCGGCGGCGAGCGGCGCAGCGAGGAGACTACCTGGGAACAGCGCCAGGAAGGTGCGTCGCTTCACGTCGGGGAGGCTAGCACGGGAGGCTAGCAGGCGCACCTAGCCTGCGTGAGGATCGGGCACTCCGCCCGATCGTAGCGGCTGTTGCCCCTACCGTAGATAACCGCAGCATCCGCCCGTCACCCGGGAATCGGCCGGGGGCACATCCGCATCAACAAGAGCAGCAGAACGAGGACACGCAGCAGGGCTCCCATAGATGGAGGAACCAGAGAGGAGCAAGAACATGAGCAAGCTCGAGGGCAAGGTGGCGATCGTGACTGGCGCCTCCAAGGGCATCGGGGCCGCCATCGCCAAGCATCTGGCGGCGGAGGGCGCAGCGATCGCCGTCAACTACGCCTCCAGCAAGGAGGGCGCGGACCGCGTGGTCGCCGAGATCACACGCAACGGCGGCAAGGCCATCGCCGTGCAGGCGAACGTCGCGAAGCAAGCTGACATCGATCGCCTCTTCTCCGAGACGATGAAGGCGTTCGGACGCCTCGACATCCTGGTCAACAACGCCGGCATATATGAGTTCTCCCCGCTCGAAGATGTCACCGAGGAGCACTTCCACAAGCAGTTCGACTTGAACGTCCTCGGGTTGGTCCTGGCTTCACAGTCGGCGGTCCGACACTTCGACCACGCGGGCGGCAGCATCATCAACATCAGCTCGATCGTGAGCACCCTGACGCCCCCGAACGCCTCCGTCTACAGCGCCACCAAGGCGGCCGTCGATGCCATGACCAGATCCCTCGCCAAAGAGCTGGGCCCGCGCAATATCCGGGTGAACTCCATCAATCCCGGGATGGTGGACACGGAAGGATTCAATGCCGCCGGTTTTGCGGAGAGCGACCTCCGCAAACAGGTCGAGGCGCAAACTCCCCTCGGCCGCATCGGCCAGCCTCAGGACATCGCGCCCACCGCTGTCTTTCTGGCTTCTTCCGAGGCTGCGTGGATCACGGGCGAAACGCTGCTTATCGCCGGCGGACTCCGCTGATTGGGGGTGTAACGAATCAACCATCTACCACCGCGTCGAGATCGAGCGGCGCTGGTTCATGTTACGGTTCTCCCAGGGAGAGCCATCCATGACGCGTCTTCTCGACGGGATCCGCGTGATCGATGCCGCGAATTTCATCGCAGGGCCCGTGTCGACCACCATCATGGCGGACTTCGGGGCCGACGTCATCAAGGTGGAGCCCCCGACGGGTGACGTCTACCGCGTGCGCGGCGCCGGCTATCCCCCCAGCCAATACAACTACCCGTGGATCGTCGACAACCGCACGAAGCGCAGCGTGGCGATCGACCTGCGCACCGAGGACGGGCAGCAGCTCCTCCATCGCCTCGTGCGCGACGTCGACGTCTTCGTGACCAACGCTCCGCTCGACTCGCGCGTACGCCTGCGCATTCGTTACGAGGACCTCGCCCCCCTCAACCCGCGTCTGATCTATGCCTCGATCAGCGCGTACGGCGAGACGGGCGAGGAGGCGAGCAAGCCCGGCTTCGACAGCATCGCGCTCTGGGCTCGCACCGGGCTGATGGATCTCGTGCGCGCCTCACCCGACGTGCCGCCCGCGCGCTCCCTGCCCGGCATGGGCGACCACCCCACCGGCACGGCACTCTTCGGGGCCATCATGTCGGGCCTCTACCATCGCGAGCGGACCGGGCTCGGCTCCATGGTGGCCACGTCGCTGCTGGCCAACGGACTCTGGATGAACGCCATCCCGGTGCAGGGCATCCTCTCCGGCGTGCGCACGGACGTGCGCCCACCCCGCGAGGAAGCGATCAGCGCGCTGGCCAACATGTACCGCTGCCGGGACGGGCGATGGTTCATGCTGACGATCACGGGCGACGAGCGCCACTGGGAACCCTTCGTCCGCGGGGTTGGCCGCGAGGACCTCCTGACCGATCCACGCTTCGCGGCGACGCA
>JBKPDT010000072.1:0-5693 GCA_046728035.1 Candidatus Methylomirabilota bacterium
TCCCCCGCGGCTGAGCCGTTCTTCGGAGCGACCCACGCCAACCCGATGGGTCTGGCGAGCCGCCGCAGGTATCGCTGGACCCGCGGTCGGATCAGCGACTACTGGGACGAGGTGTTCACCTCCGACGGGTTAGTCGGGCACGCCGCGCTTGACGACCAGTCCGCCTTCATCGCCAGCCTGGGCAGCAGCCGGTTGGCCCGGATGCGAGATGTGCTGGGCACCATCCAGGCCGACCAGGATGCGATCATCCGCGCGGGGTCCCGCGGCGCGCTCGTCGTCGACGGTGGTCCCGGTACGGGGAAGACCGTCGTCGCTCTGCACCGCTCCGCCTACCTCCTGTACTCCGACCCGCGCCTCGGTCACCGCCGGGGCGGCGTGCTGTTCGTCGGTCCGCACCAGCCCTATCTGGCCTACGTCGCCGACGTCCTCCCCAGCCTCGGGGAGGAGGGCGTGCAGATCTGCACCCTGCGAGACCTCGTCCCCGAGGGAGCCGCAGCGGCGATCGAGACCGACCCCGACGTGGCCCTCCTGAAGTCGTCCGCGGACATGGTGAAGGCGATCGACCCGGCCGTCAGGCTCTACGAGGAGCCGCCCACCAAGGGGATGACGGTCGAGACCCACTGGTCCGACATCTGGCTGAGCGCCGACGATTGGGCCGAGGCGTTCGAAGCACCAGAACCCGGTACTCCGCACAACGAGGCACGCGACCAGGTCTGGGAGGAACTGCTCACGATCCTGATGGACAAGCACGGCGACGACGATGACGTCTCGCCGGAACTGCTCCGCAGGTCGCTGCGGCAGAACACGGAGCTGGTCGACACCTTCAACAGAGCGTGGCCGCTGCTCGACTACACCGACCTCGTCGGAGACCTGTGGACGGTGCCCGCCTACCTGCGGATGTGCGCTCCCTGGCTCGACCCCGACGAGATCCGTAAGCTGCAGCGCCGGGACGCCCACGCCTGGACGGTGTCCGACCTGCCGCTCCTGGACGCCGCACGGAACCGGCTCGGCGACCCCGAGGCGTCACGGCAGCGGCGTCGCCGCGAGGCCGCCCTCGCGACCGAGCGCGAGGAGATGAACAGGGTCGTCGACCACTTGATCGCCACGGACGACTCCGACATGAAGGTGATGTCGATGCTGCGGGGGGAGGACCTGCAGAAAACGCTGGTCGACGAGTCCGTGCTGCCCAGCACCGACCCGGACCGGCTCGCTGGCCCGTTCGCACACATCGTGGTGGACGAGGCTCAGGAGCTGACCGATGCAGAGTGGCAGATGCTGCTGCTCCGCTGTCCTTCCCGGAGCCTCACCATCGTCGGGGACCGCGCGCAGGCCAGGCACGGGTTCACGGAGTCGTGGCAGGAACGGCTCGAGCGGATCGGGCTCGACCGGATCAACCTGGCCTCCCTGAGCATCAACTATCGGACGCCGGAAGAGGTCATGGCCGAAGCCGAGCCGGTCATCCGGGCCGTGCTCCCGGACGCCAACGTTCCGACCTCCATCCGCAGCAACGGCGTCCCCGTCGTACACGGATCCGTGTCGGACCTGGGCTCGATCCTCGACACCTGGCTCGCCGCGCATGCCGACGGCATCGCCTGCGTCATCGGCGATCCCACGTTCCGAGCGACGTCCCGCGTCCGGTCGCTGACCCCGGAGCTGTCGAAGGGGCTCGAGTTCGACCTGGTCGTCCTCATCGACCCAGAGGCATTTGGCAAGGGCATAGAAGGAGCGGTCGACCGCTATGTCGCGATGACCCGAGCGACCCAGCAACTCGTCACCCTCACGAGCTCCTGACGTCGGCCAAGACAACGTGATCGCCGCCCGGCGATCATGAGGACCGCCACCCCGAACGAACTCACCTACCTGAGCGAGCAGCGCATCGGCCGGCTGGCCACGGCCGATCGCAACGGCCGGTAGGCCGCGCTGCCCGCGTACAACCACGAATCCCTATCCCACCCGAAATGATCGAGGCGCAGGAAGGCGTCGTCGACGCCGCCGGTGCCGCCGGCCTGGCCGACCATCTCGCCCCACACCGGGTGACGAACATCCATTCGTGCAGCCGTTCGCCGGCGTGACCGAACGGCGCGTCGAGGCGAAACCGTCGAGCGAGATGGAGAGGCGTGGGACTCGGGCGAGTGCCATATGGCCGGTGCTCCTTGGTGATCGGGGCTCAGTGCTCGTCGGTGGTCCGGGAAACGGAGGTTGTCGCGGCATTCGATGATGGCTGCCCAACGTTATGACGTCTAATGCCAACGCTGACCGAATCTCATCAATAACCTTGATCCATGCTGAACCTGACCCAGCTCATGGTGCTGGAGGCGGTCGCCCGCCATGGATCGGTGACCGAGGCTGCGAAAGAGCTCCACTACTCCCAGCCGTCGGTCAGTCACCACCTTCGGCGACTGAAGCCGCCACCGGAGCCAGGCTCATCCAACGAGTGGGCCGTGGGATCCGACTCGCCCGCGAAGGGGAGCAGTTGGCGGGGCGGGCGATCACAGGCATGACCCTCGGAGCTCCCCGGGTATCGATGTCGGATCCAGAGCCACCCCGATCCCGACGTCATGCGTACGCCTTACGGCGTCCCGCCGAAGTGGCGGAGACCGTCGCCTACCTGCTCTCCGGCTCGGTTGCCCGGGAGGGAGCGTTCGGACCTCCGGGTCGCGGTGGTCACTGCTGTACGGGGGCGTCGCTGATAACGCTGCGGACTGCGTCCAGTGACGCCCCGTCGGCTGGGAACCCCACCAACCCCCAGGTGGCACCGGCGGCTGCGTAGGGCGCGGGATCGCTACCCGGCGGGAACTCGGCGACGATGTCGTATGGCTCGGTAGCGGGCTTCCTTGCCTCGCTGCGCAGGAGCGCAAGGTCGGCGACGATCTCGACGAGCTGGTCCGGGTGTTGAAGATTGACGGGGAAGAAGCCCTGATACCGGGCCGCGCGCCGGAGCGGTTTCGGTCTGCCGGTATAGCCGGCGACCCAGATGGGAACACCGGGTCGCTGCACCGGTCGTGGCAGGAATCGCATCCCGTCGACGGTGTAGTGCTCGCCTCGGTGGTGCACCGGCTCGCCCGACCAAGCCGTCGTCAGGATCTCCAGGGACTCGTCGAGCATCTGTGCGCGTCGCCTGTCGTCCAGCTCTTCTCCGGTGATGGAGTACTCGCTTCCGAACCGGTCACTACCAAGGCCGACGCCGAGGGTCAGCCGTCCACGGCTGAGATGGTCGAGGGTCGCTGTTTCTCTGGCGACCTTTGCGGGTCGGCGTCGGGCAAGCGGTGTCACCATCGGGCCGAGCCGGATGCGCTCCGTGGCTGTGGCCACTGCAGTCAGTGTGATCCAGGGATCGGCTACCTTCTCCACTGGTTCTCGCCACCGGATGTGGTCCCAGAGGAAGACGCCGTCCCAGCCGGCTTCCTCAGCCTCAGCCGCCAGCCGAACGACGATCGCTGGGTCGGCCAGCTCGTCGAACGGTGGCAGAAACAGACCCGATCGCATCCGGTCACCCTGCCACGCCGAAGCGCCGCCGAGCCCACGATGCTCGGCTTCTGCTGTCACGGTCCCTGACAAGGCGCGTGCCAGAAGGCGTGTGGCCGACCGGAGGCCCGTACCCATCAGCCTTGACCACCGCCATGATCCGGGAGCGGGTTCGCGTCCGGACGATCGCGACGTTGCTGGTGACCGCCTGGGGAAACGTCTGCAGTGCGGGCGGTGGGAAGACACCGAGGCCGGGATGGGATATGCCGGCAGAGCTGGTCACTGCTGCATCCTCGGATCGTGCGTGGGGTCGGCATACATGGGAGGACAGCCACGGCTGGTGGCTTCGGGACGCAGTTCGTAGTGCCAGGGTTCGTTGCGGTAGATCTGGCACAGCCCGTAGTGGGCGCCGTGCTCGGACAGCCAGGCCGTGGCATCGAAGGGCCCGATGTCGACCGCGTCCCCGGACACGTGAGCCGACGTGTTCGCGGTGGCGACCCATCGTGCAGCTTCCTCTTCCGATCCGTGCTCGGAGACCTCCTCACGGAGAAGCTGCTCCTGGTACTCGGGTGAACGCCATCCACTGTTGACCTGGAACTCGACGCCGTCGTCAGCTGCATCCGTCGCCGCTTCGCGCAGGGCCTGGAGCAGATCGAGGTCGAGGTTGGCCACAGCCGGAATCTCGTCATCGAAGACCGACGCGCCGTCAGGGACGACACCGTCAGCCTCGCCAAGCTCACCATGGTGGTCGCCGCGAAGAACGTCGCCGAACGAGGTAGCCGCCGACGACACTGGCTGATAGCCGAGGGTTCCGATGGTCGCAGCGATGACGACCGCCAGGCCGGCGAGAACGAGCCTGGGAGCCCGGTGGGCTTCTGCTCGTGCTGGTGCGGTGTGGTTCATGCCTTCAGTGAAGGCAGCGCGGTGTTGCCAGCACGTATGTGGTTTTCGATATGCCGACGAAATTCTCCGGCTCGTAGCATCGAAGGATGCGTGTGTTGATCGTCGAGGACGAGCCCTACATGGCAGAGGCCATCCGCGACGGGCTGCGCCTGGAAGCGATCGCGGCCGACATCGCCGGCGACGGCGACACCGCTCTGGAATTGCTGAGCATCAGCGCCTACGACATCGCCGTCCTCGACCGAGACGTTCCCGGCCCCTCCGGTGACGAGGTCGCCGAAAGCATCGTCGCCTCCGGCAGCGGCATGCCGATCCTCATGCTCACCGCTGCCGACCGGCTCGACGACAAGGCCTCCGGGTTCGAACTCGGCGCCGACGACTACCTCACCAAGCCGTTCGAACTCCAAGAACTCGTGCTCAGGCTCAGAGCACTCGACCGCAGGCGCGCCCACAACAGGCCACCCGTGCAAGAGATCGCAGGCCTGCGTCTGGACCCGTTCCGCCGCGAGGTCTACCGCGACGGCCGCTACGTCGCGCTCACCCGGAAACAGTTCGCCGTGCTCGAGGTCCTCGTCGCCGCCGAAGGCGGTGTCATCAGCGCCGAAGAACTCCTAGAGCGAGCATGGGACGAGAACGCAGACCCGTTCACCAACGCCGTGCGCATCACCGTCTCCGCCCTGCGCAAACGACTCGGCCAACCCGGGATCATCGCCACAGTGCCCGGCGTCGGCTACCGCATCGACACAGCACCCGACACCGGACGTGAAGGCGATGACCGTGGATAGGGCACCTGGCTTGAGCGTTCGCCTCAAACTCACCCTCAGCTACGCCGGCTTCCTCATGCTCGCCAGTGCCTTGCTACTCGCCGCCGTGTGGGTGTTCCTCCTGCGCTACGTACCCGACGTGATCTACACCTCCGGGATGTCCGTTCCCAACCGCTCCGACCTCCTGCGCGCCTTCGCCCCGAAGGCAGCCGCAGCGCTGGCCTTCCTGCTGATGTTCGGCCTCCTGGGAGGATGGATCCTCGCCGGCGGCATGCTCGCGCCCCTGACTCGCATCACAAATGCCACCCGCCTGGCCGCGGACGGATCGCTCTCCCACCGGATCCAGCTGGAAGGCCGCAAAGATGAGTTCCGCGAACTCGCCGACGCCTTCGACACCATGCTCGCGCGGCTCGAAGCACACGTCGCCGAACAGCAAAGATTCGCAGCCAACGCCTCCCACGAACTGCGCACGCCACTGGCGATCTCGCAGACACTTCTCGACGTGGCCCGCAACGATCCGAACCGCGACACCGGCGAACTCGTCGAACGCCTCCACTTCGTCAA
>JBKPDT010000073.1:0-8079 GCA_046728035.1 Candidatus Methylomirabilota bacterium
CCGGGCGACCAGATCGAGGGTGGCGCGCGCCGGGAACATCATCGCCGCGACCGCGCGAGCGCCCAGTCGACGGCGTCGAGGAGATCCTCCGCGACGTGATCGGGCTTGACCGTCCATTCGTGCCGCCGATGCTCCCACTCCCCGCGCCCGTAGCCGGTGAGGACGAGCACGCCCGCCGCGCCCACCGACTGCCCGACCGCCACGTCGGAGATGCGGTCGCCGATCATCACGCAGGCGGGCAGGTCCAGGCCCAGCTCGCGCGCGGCGCGGAGCAGGAGCCCCGGGCGCGGCTTCCGGCACTCGCAATCCGCCCGGTAGGGTGGCGCGCCTTCGTGGGGATGATGCATGCAGACGTAGAGCCCGTCGAGGCGCGCGCCTTCCTCGTCGAGCTGCCGGACCATGGCCTTGTTGGCCGCGTGGAGCACGTCCTCGGAGAAATAGCCGCGGGCGATGCCGGCCTGATTCGTGATCATCACCGCGGCCGTCCGTGCGGCGTTCAGCCGGCGCACCGCCTCGGCGGTCCGGGGGAGGAGTCGGATCCGGCTCGCGTGATTGACGTACCCCACCTCCTCGGTGAGACAGCCATCACGGTCCATGAAGACGGCGGGGCGTCCTGGCATCGAGAGGCAGTGTAATGCTCCCGCCCTGAATGATCAATGAAAATCGAGGGTTTCGCGACGAATCACCCAAGGATCTTGTGGTAGAGGTCCTCGAAGGCCGCCCCCTGAGCGGCATAGGTGAAGGGCTCGGCCGAGGCGCGGGCGGCCCGGGACAGCGCGGTCCGGTCGCCCGCGCGCAGCCGCTCGAGCCCTTCGGCAATCGCGGCAGCGGTCACCTCGGGGGCTACCCAGCCATTGACGCCGTTCTCGACCAGCTCGGAGCCGCCGGCGAGGGCGCTCGAGAGCACGGGGCGGCCCGCGGCCAGCGCTTCCAGGTGCACGTTGCCGAAGGGTTCGTAGCGGGCCGGCAGGGCGACCAGATCGGCCGCCGCGTAGAGGCGGTGCACGTCGGCGCGCGGGCCCAGCCAGGTCAACTGCTGGCTCACTCCCAGCTCGGAGGCGAGCGCCTCGTGCGGCGTGCGGTCCCCCTTCCCGACCACGATCAGGCGCGTGCTCCGGTCGGTGAGCCGAGCCATCGCCTCGACGAGAGGTCCGAGCCCCTTGCGCTCGAACCCCGAGCCGACAAAGAGCACACACCAGGTTCCCGCGTCGAGCCCAAGCTCGCTGCGCATCGCCGCCCGCTCGGGGGTGAGCGCGGCGGGATTGAAGCGCGCCAGGTCCACGCCGTTGTACACGAGGGCCACCCGATCCCGCGGCGTGGCGTACAGCCGCTCGATCTCCGACCGCCCGCGGGCGGAGATGGCGACGATCCGGCGGATACCATCGAGGCGAAATATCCGCCTTTCCAGGCGGATGACATAGCGGTGGTAAGGATGGCCTTTGATCGGTCGGGCCATGGCCTCGAGATAGCCGCGGTGCGTTCCCTCCCCCGCGCGGTAGATGTCGGCGCCCGTCATGCGCTCATGGCTCTGCACGATGTCGTAGTGGCCGGCGCGCGCGGCCGAGCGCGCGACGATGCCGAAGGAGATCAGGCGCAGGAGCGAAGGCTGAGGGACGACGGGCAGGGGCCGCACGGTGACGCCGGGAACCGGTTGCTGGCCGCGGGTGGTGAGGAGATCCACCTTATGGCCGCGCCGGACGAGCTCGGCGACCAGCCCCGCGGTGGCCGTCTCCACGCCGCCATGGAACACGAACGGGCGGCAGATGAGGGCGAGCTTCATCCGCGCCCCGCTCGGCTCATCAGGCGCTCCACGATCGGAAAGAGGTCGCGGCGCGCGCTGGTGAAGCTGTAGCGCTCGACGCAGCGGGCTCGTGCGCGCGCCCCGAGGTCCCGCGCGAGGGCGGCGTCATCGGCCAGCCGTGCGATGGCGGCGCCCAGCGCCCGCACGTCACCGGGCGGGACCACGAGGCCGCAACCCTCGAGGATCTCCGGGATCATGGACACGCGCGTGGACACGATCGGCCGCCCCAGCGCCATGGCGTCGAAGAGCTTGGCCGGCACCTGGCCGCGCGTGTCGGGGCCGTCGCGCTGGGGAACGGCCACGAGGTCGGCGGCTCCGAGGAAGCGGGGCACCTCGGAAAACGCTATGGGCGGTCGCAGGCGCAGGCGTGGCCAGGTCGCGCGCAGGCGCCGGCCGGCGGCGCTCTCGGGATGCGTGCCGACGACCGCGAGCACGAGATCGAGGCGGCCGAGGCCCTCGATGGCCGCCGCGAGATCGTCCACGCCCTTGTGCTCACGCGCGGTGCCAAGGAACATGACGAGGCGCTCGCCGGAGACCTCGAGCTGCTTGCGGATCTCGCCGGGGTCGCTCATCCCCGGGCGCCACGCGTCGGTGTCGCGCACGTGGGGGATGAGGGTGCCGCCGAAGCGCTCCTGGAGGAAGCGCGAGGCCACCGTCACCGCGTCTGCCGCGCGCGCCGCCCGCTCCATGAGCCACGTCCACGGCAGGCCGCGCGGGTTTGTCCAGTTGAGCGCGCGGCCCGCCGTGCCCCACGCGCCTCCGCGGAGGAAGAAGCCCACCTCCCAGTCGTCGACGTCCAGCAGAAGGGGTCGGCGCCCGAGCCGGCGCTTGAGAAGGCCAATGCCCGCCGAGCCGAGCCGCGGCTTGGAGGCATAGAGGAGATCCCCGTCGGCCGCACGCAGGAGGGCGGGGATCGCGCCCGCGAAGCTCGGGAGCCGGCCCGCGGGCACGCCGATGTAGCGAACGCCGTCGGCGGACACCGGCGCCCACACCTCGGCTCCGTGCCGCGGGCCGACGACCTCGACGTCGGCGATCGGGGCGAGCAGGCGCGCGAGGAGGTGCGCTCGCCCCGCCGCGTTGTCGGAGACGTCGAAGCAGAGGACGGAGACCTTCACGTGGCGCGCGGCACGAGGGCGGCGTATCGCGCGGCCAGCGCCTCGGCCACCCGCGCCCCCGAGAACCGGCGCTCGACGAGCTCCCGGGCCGCGGCGCCCAGCCGCGCGCCGAGCGCACGATCGGCGAGCAGCCGCGCGATCGCCTCGGCGAGCGGACCCGGCTCGCCACTGGGGACGAGGAGGGCGCTCTCGCCATCGACGAGCACCTCGGGCACCACCCCCACGCGGCTCGCCACCACGGGCCGTCCGGCCGCCAGGTACTCGAAAAGGACGCGCGACATCCCGTCGGACTCGAGAGGAACGTAGAGGGCCGCGTCAAAGCCCGCCACCGTCTCCGCGGGATCGACGAACCCGTCGACGATGGTCACGCGCTCGGTCAGTCGGAGCCGCACCCGCGTGGTGCGGATGGCGAGGTCGAGCATGCCACGCCCGACCAAGGCCAGGTGGAACTTCTGGCCGGACTCGGCGAGCCGCGCCGCTGCCTCCAGCGCGACGGTGTGCCCCTTCATCACCCGGAAGCCGCCGAGGAGGCCGATCAGCGGGACGTCGTCGGCGACCCGGAGCGAGGTGCGCAGGGAGCGCGCGCCCCGCCCGGGCTTCCATCGCTCCGCGTCGACCCCGCCGGGCAGGGCCACTACGCGGTCGGGGTCGACGAGCCGCGCGGCGAGGTACTGGCGCCGGATCGCCTCGGTCACCGTCACCACGAGCGCGGTGGCCTTGCGGTAGAGCCAGCGGTTCAGCGAGTGGGCGCGCACGGGCTGGACGATGTGACGGGTCCGGACCAGCGGACGCGGCGTGCGGGACACCCGGTTTGCGACGGCGGCCAGCCAGTGCTCCTTGCCCCGGTGGGTATGGACCACATCGACGTCCGGAAGCCACTCGCACAGGAGGCGGAGATCGGCGGCGTCTCCCGACGGATCCAGGCCTCCGGCCAGCCCCAGTGTCCGGATGCGGCTCACGCCGGCGGCGCGCGCGCGATCGATCACGCGCGCCTCCGTCCCCCGCCGGCACGCGAGGATGACCTCGTGGCCGGCGCGCTCCAGCTCCACGGTCACCTGCGCGGCCCAGTAGGCGTCCGAGGACCAGCCGCGGCAGGACACGATCTGGAGCACTCTCATCCGCGCGCTCGCCGGCGCTCGATGGCCTCGAGATAGATCGCCTCCACCTGGGCGGCGTGGCGTTCGGGGCTGAACTCATCCATCGCCCGCTGCCGGCCCGCCTCGCCCATCCGCCGCGCGCGCGCGGGATCCGCGGCGAGCGCGGCGAGCGCGGACTCCACCGACTCGGGGCGCTCCTCGTCGAGGAGGAGGCCGGTCTCGCCGTGCTCGACCGTATCGGGCAGCGCGCCTATCCGCCGGGCCACCACCGGCCGCCCCGCCGCCATCGCCTCGAGGGCGGCCCGGCACGACTCGTCGGAGCCCGCGCCCACGAGGACGAAGGCGTCGAGCGCGCGCAGGATGGCCGGCAGGTCGCCGTCGCGATAACCGGTGAAGATCACCTCGCGCTCGAGCCCCAGCTCGCGGACCATCGCCTCCAGCCGCGGCCGCGCCTCGCCCTTTCCCACGAGGAGCAGCCGGGCCCGGGGATAACGGGCGAGGAGCCGCTTGAACCCGTGGATGAGGAGCTCGTGGCCCCGGTTGTGAGCCAGCCGCGCGACGGAGCCGATGATCGGGCCCGGTGCCCCGGTCCCCGCGCCGATCCCCAGCTCTGCGCGTACGGCGGTGGGATCGGCGTCCTCCACGAAGCGCGCGAGGTCCACCACTCCACTGACCCGATAGATGCGCCCGGTGGAAATGCCGGCCAGGCGGGCGCGCTCCTCGATCTGCCGGCTCACCGCGATCACCGCATCGGCGCGCCGATACAGGGCCCGCGCGACGCGCCCGAGCCGCACCGCCCGCTGGTTGTGGAAGGTGCGCACGAGGGCGGCGGGGCCCCGGCAGCAGACGCCCAGCCAGTGATCGTGCGAATGATGGACGTGGACCACGTCGATCTCCTCGCGCCGGACCAGCGCGCGGAGTCGCCGGAGGTCGCCGATCCAGGCCCAGGGCATGCCCTTGACGTCCAGCGAGAGCCCGGGAAGGGGCTCGATCCCGGCCTCGCGCGCCTTGGCCTCGAAGCGGTCGCCCGCGATGAGGGCCAGCCACACGAGGTGCCCGCGCTTCTCGAGACCGCCGAGGAGGCGGATGACCGGATCGGCGCTCCCCGTCCACCAGCGGTTGGCGACCAGGTGAAGCACCCGGAGCGACGGCGCGGGCATCATCTCCGCGCGGCGAGAAGCTCGTCGTAGAGGGCGAGGAGACGGCCGATGGAGGCCTCGCGGGAGAAGCGCTCCTCGCAGCGCTTGCGCGCGGCGCGCGCACGGGCGGCGGCGGCGGCGGGATCGGCGAGCACGCGCTCGATCGCCTCGGCCAGCGCGGGCGGATCCTCGGGGGGGACGAGCAGCCCGGTGACGCCATCCTCCACCACCTCCGGGATGCCGCCGATGCGGGTCGCCACCACCGGCACGCCCGCCGCACCGGCCTGGAGGAGCGACTGCGGGACGCCCTCAGTGCGCGTCGAGGCCAGCGCGAAGCAGTCCATGACGCCCAGGAGCGCGGGGACGTCGGTCCGGAATCCCGTGAACGTCACCGCGTCGCTGAGCCCACGCTCCCGCGCGAGACCTTCGGCCCACGCCCGCCGCCCGCCGTCGCCCACGAGGAGGAGGCGGGCCTCGGGGCGCCGCGCGCGCACACGGGCGAAGGCATCGAGCAGATGGTCGTGGCCCTTGGAGCCGCGGAACATCGCGACCGAGCCCACGATGGGCCCGATCGGCGGGCCGCCGGAGCGGCGCCCCATGCCGACGGAATCGAGGACCTCTGCGCTCGCGCGCGGTAAGGCGAAGTCCTCGAGGGCGACCCCCGCGGCAATGGCGACCACCCGCTCGGGCGGCGCACCCGCCGCGATCACCATCCGGCGGATCTCCTCCCCGCTCGTGATCACCCGGTCGGCGAGCCAGCGATACACGGGGTTGAGCCCTCGCCGGATCGGGATGGACACGTGCCGGGTGCGGACCACGGGGGTGCCGGCCCAGCGTGCGGCCATGCCCCCGATCCAGCCGTCGATGGAGCTGTGCGTGTGGACGAGGCTCACGCGCTCGGCGCGGATCAGCCTCACGAGCGTCCGGACAGCCGCCACGTCCGCCGGCCCACGCATCCTCACCACCGCCGTCTCCACGCCGCGCTCGCGCGCGCGCTCGAGCAGGCGACTTCCGGGTTGGCAGGCGAGGAGCACCAGCCAGCCCCGCTCGGCGATCCACCGCGATTCATCGAGGGTGCGGATCTCCTGGCCGCCGAGCCCCAGCGAGGCTTCGGTGTGGAGGACGACCCTCACGCCACCGCCTCCCTCACCTGCGCCGCCACGGCGTCGGCGCCGATCGCGCGCATGCAGGGGTGGTCGATGGGACAGACGGCGAGAAAGCAGGGCGCGCAGGGCGCCCCGGGGGCGAGGACGCGCGCCCTCGCGGACCGCGGCGCACTGAGCCGCGGGTCGGTGGGCCCGAAGAGCGTGACCGTGGCCACGCCGAGGGCGGCGGCGAGATGCGCCACGCCGGTATCCGCGCTCACGAGGCAGCCCAGCCGCGTGAGGACGTGCGGCAGGAGGGCCAGGCGATCCCGACCGACGAGAGAGCGCGGAGGCGTCGCGGCGAGGCGGCTCACCTCCGCGGCGAGGGGCGACTCGCCCGGGCCGCCGAGGAGAAGCGGCGCCAATCCCACGCCGCCAAGGTGGTCGACCAGCGCCGCCCAGCCACCCGGCTCCCACTGCTTGGCGGGGCCCGCCGCCGCGCCAAGGTGTAGGCCGATGAGGGGACGTCCGTGATTGCCTCCCTCCTTCAAGAGCACGTCCACCTCGGCCTCGGCACCCGGATCCTTCGCGAGGCGCAGCCGGGGCTCGGCCAGCGGGGCCTGCATCCCGAGCGCCTCCACGAGCAGCCGGTACTCGTCCACCTGATGCCGGCGGGGCTCGGGCAGCGGCACCCGGTCGGTGAGATA
Organism: Candidatus Methylomirabilota bacterium; assembly: GCA_046728035.1. Classification (GTDB taxonomy): domain Bacteria; phylum Methylomirabilota; class Methylomirabilia; order Rokubacteriales; family CSP1-6; genus DASRWT01. Next base: position 6,945 of record JBKPDT010000073.1, read on the forward strand.
GAGCCCCCGCCCGTCGGTGTCGAAGCCCACCCGTCGTCGCGCGCCCCAGTGACGGGCCGCGCGCGCCGCCTCGAAGGAGTTGGGGAGAACGAGGGCCAGGTCTGGCCGCGCGTCGGCGAGCGCGCGGGCGAAGCGGCGGCGCGAGCGCGGCGCCGGATAGTCCAGCAGTACGTCGGCGACGCCCTGCCCGCGCAGGAAAAGCGCCCAGCGTCCGACCACGGTGATGCTCGCCTCGGGCATGGCGGCGCGGAGCCCAGCCAGGGCGGGCAGCGCCATCACCGTATCGCCCAGCCAGTTGGGGGCGCGCACGACCAGGGCGGCGTCCACCCCCGCGCTCACCCGCGCGCGGGCGCCGCCACCTGGCGGAGCGCCTCGACCCATGCCGCCTGGCCGGTGACGAGCACCATCCGCACGGTCAGCACCCACAGCGGGAGGTGCGGCAGGGTGAGCTCGCGCAGCCGCACCGCGTCCTTCTCCGTCGTGATGAGACCCTCGGCGCCGGCCAGCCGCGCGCGCCGGGCGACCTCCGCGAGGTCCGACTCGGAATACCAGTGGTGATCGCCGAATTCGACGAAGCCCGCCAGCGCCACTCCCAGGCCGCGCAGCGTCTCCATGAACGGGCGGGGCGAGGCGAGCCCGCCGACACCCAGGAGCCGGCGGCCACGCAGCTCCGACAGCGGGAGCCGCGCTCCGTCGCTCGCCCGGCGGACTTCGACCGGCTCGTACCGCGCGGTGACGACGGGCGCGGGGGAGTCGTGGACGCGCAGCGTGCGCGTGATCGCGTCGACCTCCTCCTCACCGGCGGGATTGGTCACCACCACCAGGTGGCTCCGTCGAAGCGTCGAGAGCGGCTCGCGGAGCTGGCCCCGCGGAAAGAGCCGGCCGTTGCCCCAGGGCGCGCGCGCGCTGACGACGAGGACCTCGAGGCTCTTGGCGATGGTCCGGTTCTGATAGCCGTCATCGAGCACGATCACCGAGGCGCCGTGGGCCTCCACCGCCTGCCGGCCCGCCTCGAACCGGTTCTCTCCCACGATCACGGGAATGCCGGGCAGACGCTCGGCGAGGAGGAGCGGCTCGTCGCCGGCGGCCCGCGCGCCGAGGCGGACGCCCCCGCGGTCGGCCACCACCTGCACCC
>JBKPDT010000074.1:0-8786 GCA_046728035.1 Candidatus Methylomirabilota bacterium
TCGGAGCTTTTCGTCGTGGAAGAGCGCGAGCATCCGACGGTCGGCGTGACCGGGCCGACCCGGCGGCGGGATCGTGGCGACCATCTCGGGATGGCGGCGGGTGAATGTCCGGATTCGCTCCATCAGCAGCGGCAGACGCTCTCTCGACTCCGCGGGGAATACGGTGGAGGGAACACGGCGGCGAGGAAGCGGACATCTCCCTCCCCGCGCCGCCCCTTGTCGTGAGAGTAGACGAACCACGCCGCCCAGGCGTGAACGGGAGGATTCACGTCGCCGAAGTTCCACTCGTAGGCCGGCATCTGACCGTTGGGGTGCAGGTCGTCCTGACCCAGGATGAGGAGCAGCTGGGCCTTGGCGAAGTCGGGGTCCACGAGATTGAGGGCGACGGTGTGGAAGGCCAGGTCCCAGGCCGCGTACCAGGGATACTCCCACTTGTCTGGCATCGAGACGATGTCGGCGTTCACCATGTGGGCCCACTGGCCGTTCCGAACGCCCCCGCCGCGCGCGGCATTCGGCTGGGTCCGGCGCTCGCGAAGCCAGCGCGCGAGGTCGTACCAGTAGAACTGCTTGCTCCAGAGCATGCCCGCGAGCGCCTGGCGCAGCACCAGGGCCGCGTCGCGCCCCGCCGAGGGCGGCGTGATCGAGGCGTAGAACTGGTCCGCATCGTGTCGGCGCGCCTCGAACGTGCGATCGAAGTCGGCGCCGAGGAGGTCCCGTCGTTCAGGCCTCTCCGGCGTGAGGCGTAACCGGACGACCGCGGTCTGGCCGGGGCGGACGGTGACGGCGTAGTGGGCGCATGCCTTGGTGCCGGCTTGCGCGGGATTCACCGCGTCGCGCCGGCCCTGGACGAGATACGAGTGGAAGCCGTCCTTGACCCAGGGCTCGGATTCGCTTGCCCGAACAGCCGCTCGGCATTCGTCTCGTTCTCGGTGAAGAGGAGCTCGGGCGCGCTCTCGCAGTGCAGGTACCGCGTGCCGAGCTCGGGATGCGCGGCCACCACCGCGGTCGCGCCGGCAGGCCCGGCCATGCGCGAGAGCACCGGCTTCGGCTCCTCGCCCCCCCACGACCACGTGTTCCGGAACCAGAGCGTCGGCAAGACGTGGAGCGTCGCGTCGTCGGGTCCGCGGTTGGCGACGGTGATCGCCACGAGGATGTCTTCCGGCGAGGCCTTGGCGTACTCCACGAAGACGTCGAAGTACCGGTCCCCGTCGAAGACGCCGGTGTCGAGCAGCTCGTACTCGAGGTCGTGACGCCCTCGCTGACGATTGGCGGTGACGAGCCGCTCATACGGATAGGCGGCCTGCGGGTACTTGTAGAGGTACTTCATGTACGAGTGCGTGGGCGTGCTGTCGAGGTGGAAGTAGTACTCCTTCACGTCCTCGCCGTGATTGCCCTCGCCATTCGTGAGTCCGAACATTCTCTCCTTGAGGATCGGGTCGGCCCCGTTCCAGAGGGCGAGCGCGAAGCACAGGAGCTGGCGATCGTCCGAGATGCCGGCGAGGCCGTCCTCGCCCCAGCGGTACGCGCGCGAGCGGGCCTGGTCGTGGCTGAAGTAGTCCCAGGCGCTGCCGGTGTCGCTGTAGTCCTCACGCACCGTGCCCCACTGGCGCTCGGAGAGATAGGGGCCCCACTTCTTCCATGGAGTCCGCGCGTCGCGGGCTTCCTCGAGCCGGCGCGCCTCCTCCGACACCGGCGGCGCGTCCAGGGGGTCTCAGCAGGCCATTACCGTCCTGCGGCCGGCGGGGTGCCTTCGCGGAGCGTCCACCCGCTCGCGGTCAGCCCCTTCTTGGCTCGAGGCGAGACCGCGCCGGAGATCCAGGCGACCCGTGTCTTCGCCTCCAGATCCTTCCGATTCGCGAATCTGCCGACACGCTCGGTCCAGGCGACGTAGTCGACGGGAACGGGCACGAACAGACTCCCACCGCGGCTACGGCCCGCGATGGGGCCGGGCGCACTGATCTGGATCATGGGCTGGACCTTGGCGTGGTGCGCCTGGAGCATGGCCACCACGCCCGCGGTGACCCGCGCGATGTCCTCCGATTGCGCGCGTCCCGCGAAGGCGACGACATGCTCCCGGCCGGGGACCCCGGCCAGTCCCTCCAGCCCGAGGGCGAGATGGGTCAGGGTGGTCAGGGAGTACCAACGATTGGTCATGAGCGCCCGCACCTGCTCCTCGCTGGCTCCGGTGGCGGCGAACCGCTTCTGGTTGGCCACGACAAGGTCGCCGGGCGGAGTGTCCCAGACGAGGTCGCGCGTGGCGCTCGTGAGGGTCAGGATCGAGGAGAACGGCACCACCACCGCGGTGAGGGCACTGACGCCGAGGCGCCCCGAGAAGGTCACCCACGCGGTGTCCGTCAGCTTCTCGGCAAGCACGGGATTGGTGGTGTAGGGGTCCACATTCAGGCGCTTGGCGAGGGCGCGCCGCTCCTGCTCGTAGCCGAGCACATCCACGCTGATGCTCCCCACCCGCTTGGTCGTCTCCTCGGCCTTCTCCTCGGTAGTCTTGCCAGGGCTCGTCGCTCCCGCCGTCACGCTCTTGGCCCCGAGCTCGACGCGCTCGAAGAAGCGCCCGACCGCGGCGGGCGCGGCCTTGGCAGTCTCGACCGGGCTCGAGACGATGTCCACCGCCGCTCTGACGGGCCTGGCCGCCGCATTGCCGGCGGCCTTGAGGAACTTCTCACTCTTGCTCATGGCGGCAAGCTGCTCGAGGGCGTCCACCTCGGCCACCCGGATCGCGAGCAGGTCGCGCCCGTGCACCTCGAGCGTGCCGTACTCGGAGCGCAGGGTGAACTGCGCCAGGTAGCTCGTCGTCGGGACCTTGGGGTCCACCGTGAACTTCGGGCCCTCGAGGAGGGCGGCGGGCACGAGATCCGCGGCCTTCAACACGGGCTGAGCCTCGTAGGCTGGTTGGGCGGAGACCGGCTCCTGGATGTCGATGAAGAGCAGCAGGAGGCTCAGCGTCAGCTCTCTCATGGTCGATCACCCCCCGGGGGCTCCCACGGTGCCGCACGCCCGCGCGGCTGTCCATGAGCCCTTGGTCCTATTCCTCCGTCTCCGCCGCGGACGCTACAGTGCGAGTGTGTATCGGCTGGCAGAGAGGAACTACGCCGTAGGGCCGCGGCTCACGCACCTGGTCAGCCGCGGGTTCATCGCCGTGGCGTTCGGTCTCGGGTGCTTCGGCCTGACCACGGTCTCGCTATTCCTGCCCCGCGTCACGACGGCGGTCCTCGACTTGGTCTTCGGCTCGTACGCGCTCGTCGACGGCGTGGTAGCCCTCGCCATCGGCGCGGGGGCGGCGGGGAGCCGCCGCCTTAGGCCGGCGATGCTCCTGCGCGGTATCTTCGGTCTCGTCGCCGCGCTGTTCTCGTTTCATGCCCCCATGACAACGCCGCTGGCGTCCGCTCACGTCATCGGGGGATGGGCGTTGCTCACTGGACTGCTAGATCTGGGCACGGCGATCGCGCGCGGTCAGCGGGATCGGCTCGGCTCGCTAGGCTGGGCGGGCGTGATGGCGATCATCACGGGAATCCTGTTACTCACCCCCCCGGACGTGTGGATCCTGCTCCTACTCTTCGTGGTCGGCCTCTATTTAGTCGTCGCCGGCGTGTTCCTGCTCGCGTTCGTCCTCCGCCGGGCCGGCTTTTAAGCTGGGCTGGGCCGCCCGCGCGGCCGCCTCAGTCGGCCCGGCCGGTCAGCTCGATGGTGCGGCCCTGACGCAGGACGGCCGCCTTGACCCGCTCATCTGGTCTCAACCCGTTCACGACGTCGCGGATCCGGACGAGATCCGCCGCGCTCTGGATTTCGATCCCGTTGACGGCAAGGATGATGTCCCCCCCGACGACGATGGTCCGGCCATCGATGGTCGCCATCGAATCCCCGCCCCGGAGCCCGAGCCCCTCGGCGGGGGATCCCTTCGCCACGACCTTGACCAGATATCCCACGACGCCGGGCGGGAGGTTCAGCACGTCGGCCTGGCGCTCGGACAGGATCTCGCCTTCGAGGCCGGTCCATACCGAGCGCTTTTCGAGGAGGAGCTGCCGGGCGGTGTTCCACGTGACGACGAAGCCCAACCCCTCACTCCCGCCGCCCTTCGAGATGTTATGGCTGACGATGCCGATCACCTCGCCCGCCATGTTGAAGATCGGTCCACCCGAGTTGCCGGTATTGATCACCGCGTCGGTCTGGAAGAACTCGGCGAGAGGCATGGACCGGTACACGGTGTTCGCTGGCCATCGGGCGCTGATATAGCCCACGCTCAGCGAGTGGCTGAGTCCGTAGGGCGCCCCCACGACGATGACCCGGTCCCCCACCCTGACATTGTCGGAGTTGCCCAGGGAGGCGACCTGGGCGCCCGCCGGTACCCGCTCGAGCTGGATCAGGGAAAGATCCGCGGCCGGCTCCGAAGCGATGACCCTCGCCGGCACCGCCTCGCCGCCAATCAGCTCCACGGTGATCTCGTCGGTCGCGTTCACGACGTGGGCGGCGGTCGCCACCTTGCCGTCGCCCGAGATGAGCACGCCCGACCCGGTCTCCGTGAAGCCGACCACGCGCCCGCCTGAGATCTCGCGCCCTCTGGCGCGAATGACGACCACCGACGGCGTGACGCTCCGGAACACCTCCCCGACGCTCTGTGCACTGGCGGAGGCCGGCGTCAGCGCGGACAGCGTCATCAGCACCAGCGCTGAAACAAGCACCGGCACCGCGGGCCCCTCAGGGGATGGTGCAGCCACCGAAGATCGAGAAGGTGTGGTCGTTGTCCACGATGGCCGCCGCCATGCGCCCGGACTCCTCCTCGATGGTGGCGCTCCAGCCCCGGCCGTTCTCGCCCCCCTGAAGGATGAGCTGCCCGTCGAGCCGGGTCGCGGATCTGAGCGTTGTCCGGCGGGTCGTGCCCGCAGTGACCGTCTGGGCGCCGACGTCGATCCGGATGAAGGTCGGCACGCTCGACGCGTCGTCGATGTGGCGCTCGCACTGTCCGGAGCCGTCACACTCCATCACCGTGGTCACCGCGCACAGGAAGGGGCGGGAGCCGTCGTAAGGGCCGGCTACCGCCGAGGCGAAGACCAGGCACAGGCACACGACCAGGGGCAACGCAACGAACGTGAACGGGCTCCCGCGGGTGGCTCTCATGCTGGGCGCCTCGGTCTACTGAATCGTGTAGCCGCGTCCCGACATGCAGGCGCCGAGGGCGCGCTGGTAGTTGGCCTGTTGCTGGCCGACCTGCGACGAGTAAGCCGACGCCTGGGCCTGCTGCTGCCGGATCTGGTCGTTCCGCCGCATGGTCCCAAAGACGGCGCCGGTGGCGGCGCCGATGGCCGCACCCTTCCCGGCGTCGCCACCGATGGCACCGCCTACCGCCCCGATCGCGGCACCTCTCGCCGCCCCGCGGCCCGGCCCGGTGGTCGGCGCGGGGGCCGGTGGCGGCGCCGCGGACGCGACCGAAGGATCGAACCCCGATTGCTGGACGGCCCAGACATGGCACTCTGACCGGTCTTGCTGCTGCTGCTGTTGGCTCTGTCCCTTTTGCGGATAGAAGAACGCCTGCTGGGCCGATGCCGCCGGAGTGCAGACGGCTGCAATGAAGACGGCAAGGAGAAAGGGACGTTCAGCGCGGCGACATAACCGCATGGCGTACTCCTCGTCCTCGGGCCAAGGCCGATCCCGGCGACGGTGAAGACTCTAGACGCGGGAGCGCCGGCGCACTATGGGACGTTGGTCGTATGGGGCCCATCAGGCGGTAGGGTCGATTCCCGCCTTCTGGGTCATGCGGACGAGGTCGGCAACCGACTCGGCCTCCATCTTCTTCATCACCCGCCCCCGATGTACCTTAACCGTCTTCTCGGCGGCGCCGAGCTCGGTAGCGATCTGCTTGTTGAGCATCCCCCTCACCACCAGAGCGAGGACCTCACGTTCGCGCGGCGTCAAGGCGGCTAGCCGTCGTTCGATCTTGGTGCGCCCGGCCTCCTGCGCGAGCGCCTCGCGGCTGCGCGCGAGCGCCCGCTGGATCGCCTCGACCAGCTCCTGGCTCTCGAGCGGCTTTCGAAGAAAATCCAAGGCCCCTCCCTTCATCGCCTGTACGCTCATGGGGATATTCCCCCGTCCGGTGATGAAGATGATGGGCACCCGATGCTGGAGCGGGCCCAGCACCGTCTGCAGGTCGAGTCCGCTCAGCCCGGGAAGCCGAACATCAAGGACGAGGCATGCCGGGCGCTCCGGGCGCCCATGGTCGAGGAAGGCCTGGGCGGAAGGGAAGGTTTCCGCGTTCAGGCCGACCGAGCGCACGAGGCGAGAGAGAGACCTCCGCACCGTCTCCTCGTCGTCCACGATGTACACCGTCTCTTCGCCCGTCATTCCGGCGCCGATCCTTCCCAGTGGCGCTCGATCCCCGACCATTCCGGATTCTAGCGTAAGGCTCGCCGGCTCCGACCTATTTGCGCGCCGTTCCCGGCTCCGCGGGCTGCCAGCCTGGACCGAGGTTGAAGACCTTCATGGCGTCCGTCGTCCGCGCGGTGGCCGCGCCGAGATCCTTCTGATACACGGTGCCGTCCTGATTCATGATGAATGTCATGACCCCGGAGTTTCCGTGCTGGGCCGGATACGCGACCAGACCGAAGCCCCCGATCATCTGGCCGCGGACGATGTAGTTATAGGCGCCACCCGGCGCATCCGCGCCCTGGGCGGCGAGCACGCGGTAGAAATAGCCGTGATACGGAGCGGGCTGGCCCTTCGCCGACCGACCACGCCCTTCCGACCTCGCTCGCGCCACGAGTGCGCCCAGTGGGCTCGGCGGCTCGCCGAGCTTGGACGGCCAGTAGAGGCCATCCCGCTTGCCTGCGGTGCTGATGAGCCGCTGCGCATACTCGAGCAGTCCGGCGCCGTTCGCCCCGAGCACGTAGTACTCGCGTTGCGCATCGACATAGGCGAGGCAGACCTGGATCGCGGCGAGCTCATTCTGCCCGACGCGGCGACTGAGAATCTCTTCCCGTCCGGCTGCGGTATCGAAGCGCCAGCCCTCGGCGTCCGGCACGAGCGGAATGGGCAAGGGGAACTCCTCGCCGCCGACGTAGAGCACGACCCTTCCGTCGCCGGCCTCGAGCCGATGTGCCTGCTCATACCGCTCGACGAATCGCCGGAAGGCTTGCCGGTCGGCAACGTCGTCCCCCGAGGCGACGATGTCACGGCTCTCCGGTCCGAGAATCTTCACCAGGGCCGGCCGGTCGGCTGCTCGGATGGCGTCCACGAGGGCCTGGAAGGCCTCCTCTGGTGATGCGAATAGGCGGGCGGTGGCGGCCGCCACCCCCTCCGCCGGGATCAGAACGCCGAGTCCGGAAGAACTTGTAGATGGTGAAGCCGAACGAGATCAGCGAGACCGCCGTCCGCACCCACGCCATGAGCGTGCGCTCGTAGGCGAGCCGTGTGCGCTCGGCGGCCGCCCGCATCCGCTCCTGCGCCAGCTGGGTCGCGAGCGACGCCTCTCCCGTTCCGGACGTCACGCTCATCACGATGGTTGACGTCACTCCTAGTCTTAGTCTCAGTGAGCCGAGGGCCGCGGATCATGGTCGCTCGGCGGCACCGGCCGGGACTATCAGACTTTGGTCGTACTTGCCGTCCCGGGAGTCTTCACCCACCCTGTGGCGGGGAGGACCAACACATGAGGCCTCACACATTCGTATCCTGGATGACCCTGGCGGCGAGCGTTCTCGCCGCGGCGACCCTCGGGATGGCGCAGGAGGGACCGCCGTCGGGCAAGGTCTGGGTGGAGAGCAAATCGGTGGCGCTCGGCGTCGGCGTGAGCTGGGGCGACGGCAAGCTCACCTACCAGGGCAAGGACCACCTGTTCACCGTGAACGGGCTCAGCGTGGCCGATCTCGGCATCGCCAAGGCGACCGCCACCGGCGAGGTCTTCAATCTCAAGAAGCTTTCGGACTTCGCCGGGAACTACGTCGCCGGGCAGGCTGGCGCCGTCGTCGGAGGCGGCGCCGGGGCGGTGGTCATGCAAAACCAGCACGGGGTCGTGATGAAGCTGACGGGCACGGGCACCGGGGTCAAGCTCACCCTCGCCGGCAAGGGCGTGGACGTCAAGCTCAAGGACTAGCCGAGGAGCGCGGCGCCGGGCGGCAAGCAAGAAGGCCAACCGGAACTCCCGGTTGGCCTTCTCAAATGGTGGAGGCGGTGGGCATCGAACCCACGTCCGGAAACCCTCGGCGGCAGGCATCTACATCCTTAGCCGGTTTTCTTCTGCTCTCGCCGCTCTCGCCGCCAACCGGCGGACTTCTCGAGCGGCCAGCTCCGAAATATCTCGCTCCGCGCCCCGGAGCCGGGCTTGGAGCCAGTCACCAGAATATGACGTCGGTGCCCGGGCCCTGATGACTCGACCTGGCCGACGCTAGCGGGTGTTAGGCCGCCAGGGCTAGCTGATTGTTGGCAGCTAGTACTGTGCTCCCGGATTTACGAGGAGAGAGCACCTCGGGATGCCGCCTGCGCTTCACTGATCCCCGTCGAAACCTGTCGCCCCCTTGTCTCGCGGTTCCGGCCCCTCAGGACCGTTGCCGCGCTCGCACTTCCTTGGCCATCTCGCGCCGCTCGTCGCGCTCGCGGATGGACGCGCGCTTGTCGTAGACCTTCTTGCCGCGCGCCAGCCCGACCTCGAGCTTCGCGCGCCCCTCCTTGAAGTATAGACGAAGGGGCACGAGGGTCAACCCGCGCTCGGCCACCTTGCCGAGGAGCCGCGAGATCTCGCGCCGATGGAGGAGGAGCTTGCGCGACCGGTCGGGGTCGTGGTTGGC
>JBKPDT010000075.1:0-13681 GCA_046728035.1 Candidatus Methylomirabilota bacterium
GAGTGGTTCGTGCAGCAGCACTACCTCGAGTCGATCAAGGACGACCAGGACCTGGACCCCCAGTTCAAGAGCCTGCTGAAGCACCACTGGATGGAAGAGGCCCAGCACACCAAGCTCGACACGCTGATGGTCGAGGAGCTGGCCGCGGCGACCGCGCCCGAGGACATCCGGAAGGCCGTGGACGAATACCTCGAGATCGGGGCCTTCATCGACGCCGGGATCCAGCAGCAGGCCCAGCTCGACCTCGACAGCCTCGAGCGGGCGACGGGGCGCCGCCTGAGCGCCGAGGAACGCGAGCGGTTCAGCGAGGCCCAGCTGAAGGCGCTCCGCTGGACCTTCCTCGGTTCAGGGATCACGCACCCGAACTTCCTGGCCACGGTGGGCAAGCTGGGCCCCGGCTTGCGAAAGAAGCTGGAGGCTGTGGCCCCTGCGTTCAGTTAGCAGGCCACCTCGGCCCGTACATCCAGCCTGGATGTGCGGGCCGGCGTCCATTTGGTGGCGCGCCGCTGGCTCGATCAGATCGCGGGCCAGCGGCACGAGACTCTCGGCCGGTGGAAGGACTCACGGGGTGAGTGTCTTCAGGGCGAATACAGTCATCCGCGCCGCCTCGGCGCTGGTCCTCGTCGGCCTCGTAGCCCTCGCGCCGTCTGCACGCGCAGGCCTCGAGAGCGTGCCGGAAGGGACCTGGGCGGTGGCGCAGGCCACGCTGAACGGTGAGTACCGCGCGGACAGCAAGGTGCTCAACTGCACGTGGACGTTCCGGGGAGATGAGCTGGTCGTGCAACAGGCCGGCGGCGCCCGCCTGCGCTGGGCGCTGACCTTCGATCCGGCCGCCGAGCCACCGGCGTTCCGCGCCATGCCGCTCGACGCGCCCGGCGAGCGCCCAGTCTGGATGATCCTGTCGCGGCGGCACGACGAGCTCCGGCTGGCCTTCTACGACGGGCTCGACCGGCGGCCCGAAGACTTCGGGCCCCGGCGCAAGCTGGTGGTCCTCACCCTGGTGCCGGCCCCGGCGCCGATGCCCGTCGCGGATCGCTGCGAGATCCTCCGGGCGGCCGGCGCCGACCGCCTGCTCGGCGGCCCGACGCGCCTGCGGCAGGAGCCACCGCGCGCCTCGCGACCCGGCGTGAGCTGCGCGCTGGAGCGCGACGACGGCTCCGGCACGGTCTCGCTCACGCTCGTCGCCCCCCTGCCGGAATCGCCTACGTCGACGCCGCCCGTCGCGAGACGGAGGCCGGTCGCCGCGTGCAGGTCGAGGACGAGCCGACGCTCGGCCTCGGCGCCTTCTCGGGCCTTCGCGGCTGGACGGTGATCACCGTCGCGCTCAAGGGTGGCACCGCGATGCTGCTGCGGTTCGAGGCCCCGACGGTGGCGCGCCCCGAGCTCCGGCGGTTCTCCGAGCGTATCCGCGACCGGCTATGAGCCCGCGCTCAAGGGCGGTGGAGACGCCCCCCTTCACTCGCCCTTGCTGCGTCGATCGTAGGAGATGGCATAGGCGGCCGATCGGGCCAGCAGGATCGGATCGGCCGAGAGCGATGCCGTCCGTCCGGTTGGTGGGGTCGAAGATCAGGCGCCGCTCGTCGGCCGCGCGTACGACACATCGTGGTTCTGCAGATGCACGAGCAGACCCTCGACGTGGTCGACCTCGAGAGAGCACCCGACACACTGTCCAACCTGGCCGGGTCCCATCATGAAGTGCTTGACGAAGAGCTGGCTACGTCCGTCGAAGAGGTCGGCCAGCGTCACGGAGCCCTGCGGCCGTCAAAAACGTACTCCTTCTCGACCCGCACCCACGGCAATGCCCGGCGCTCGGCGGCCAGCCGGTCGCGAAGCCGCGTGAGCTCCTTCTCCTTCGCCATGAGCGCCTTGCGGGCCTCGATCCACTCCTCGCGTGAGACGATAGTCTGGTTATTCATGTCGTACGTACCTCCAGTATGGTTTGCTCTCCCTACAGGCCGACACGACCACCAGCTTGCGCACGCGGTCCGGATGCTTGATGGCGCACGGCGCCGGTCACCTTCGTGCTACCGTCGTCGCGGTGAGAGCCTGCGAACGGACGGTGCCGATGCGCCCATCAGTCCGCCGGTAGCGACGCGGGCGCCGTCCTCTTGCTCTCCTCCCCGCATCTCCTCGCCCTGACCAGCGCGTTCTGCTCCGCGGTCGCCACCCTGCTAATCCAGCACGGGTTGCTGCGCTCGAACTTCTACGCCGCCTTCTGGATCAACGTCGCCGTCGGGGTGGTCGGCTTGTGGTCGCTCGTCCTACTCGCCGTGCCGCACGCGGAGTACGACTGGAGCGCGGTGCTCTACTTCGTCTTTTCCGGCGTGGTGGGCACGACCGCCGGTCGCCTCTTCCGAGTCATCGCCATCGACAAGGTCGGCGCGCCCGTCGCCGCCTCCATCCTCAACTTCACCCCGCTCTTCGCGACCGCCTTCGCCATCGTGCTGCTGGGCGAGCGCGTGACGCTCCCGATCCTCGCGGGCACGTTGGTCATAATCGCAGGCACCATCCTGCTCTCCCGGAGCGGCCGGTACGTCGGGTTCCCGCCGCGGCATCTCATCTACCCGCTGCTCGCCGCGACCTGTTTCGGGGTGGTGCAGATCGCCCGGAAGCTCGGGCTGGCTCAGACGGGGCCGATCTTCGGCGCGGCCATCAACACCACCGCGGCCATGGTCGCGGCCACGGCCTTCGTGGTCGCCACCGGCAACTGGCGGGCCCTCCGGTGCGAGCGCGCGAGCCTCCTCTACCTGATCGGGGGCGGGCTCGCGGAGAACACGGGGGTCCTGCTCCTCATCGTCGCGCTCGGCTACGGCGACGTGAGCGTGGTGACGCCGCTCATCGGGACATCGCCGCTCTTCGTGCTGCTGCTGGCGTTCTTCTTCCCGAGCGGCCGGCGACAGCTCGGCTGGCGCGTGGTGGGAGGGGCCGTGCTCGTCGTCCTCGGGGTGTTCCTGCTCACGGGGACGAGGCGGCTGTAAGCACCGCGGCAGCTTCGCTCGGCGCCTAGCCGAGGCGCGGCAGCACCTGCTCGCCCAGCGCGCGGATCAGCCGCGTGCGCTCGGCCACGAAGCCCGTGACGAGCAGGCCGCCGATGCCCGCCTCCACGACGCCGCGCAGCCGCTCCGCGCAGGCGGCCGCGGGCCCCACGGCGGCGAATCGCTCCGCGAGATAGGCGCGGAGCGCCGGCTCCGCGTCCAGCAGGCGCGCATTCGGGCTCGCCCCCAGCGCCTCGTGCGCCGCCGGCTGATAGCCTTGCTGCACGCGGCGGATGGCGTCGGCCAGCGCGCCGGGTACGTGCTTGCCCTCCAGCGTGAAGCGGAAGACGTGATGCGCATTCGACGCCAGCTCCATGCGGATCTCCTCGATCCCGGCGGCCACGTCGTCCGTGACGTTGGCGCGCACCATGGTCCAGAGGTCGATGGCGGCGGGATCGCGCCCCGCCCGCCGCGCGCCCGTGTGGACGTGGGCCACCGCGTCGCGCACCAGCGTCGGCTCCAGGCCCACGTTCACGATCACGCCGTCGGCGATCTCCCCCGCCAGCTCGAGCGTGCGCGGGCCTTCCGCCGAGAGATAGATAGGCACTGCGCGCGGCGCCCACGTGAGCCGCGCCGTCCGCCCACACCACTCCGCCGAGCCCGTGGCCTGGAGCGCGCGCACCGCGCTCACATACGCCCGCAGATCCGCGAGCGTGGCGGGCCGCTCGGCGAGATTCAGGATGGCGCTGTCCCCCGAGCCGAGCCCGAAGACGGCGCGGCCGGGCGCGATCTCGTCGATGGTGGCAATGGCGGACGCGGCCACCGCGGGATGCCGCGTGATCGGGTTGGTGACCGACGGTCCGATCAGTACGCGCCGCGTCGCCTGGGCGCAGAGGGCCATCGTGGCGTAAAGCTCGCGGAACACCGACTGGCTGTCGGCCACGCCCACGAAGGCGAAGCCCACGTCCTCGGCGAGGCGCGCGTCCGCCACCGCCGAGACGACCGAGCGGGGCAGGCAGAGCAGGCCCAGCCGCGCCCCGCTCGTCCGCGTCACACGCTCGTCGGGGTCACGAGGGGAGCGCTACTTTGTCCTTGATGGCCGCCTTGACTTTGGCCTCCATCTCCGGCGGGATGGCCGTGAGCTTGTGCGCGGTCTTGGCGTGCTCCGCCCCCTTGGCCATCACCTCGGCCTCGTTCTTCCCTTCCAGCACCGTGTTGCAGCCCGGCATCAGATCGCCACACCGAAGGATCTTCGACATGGAAGGCCTCCTCTCGCCGCATGAGGGCGACGGTTGATTCCGAGTCTGCGCACGGAGAGGCGCGCGGTCAAGCCCCAGGCGCGCGGCTCCCACCAATGACGCTATAATCTGCCGGCATGCCCGGGGTCAACCTCGATCAGCCGCTGCTCGGCGCCGGGGCTTCCGCCAAGAATGATTGGGCGGGCGCCTCCGCGGCGACGGCGCTGACCTTCACCGGCCAGGCCCAGTTCAAGCGCGGCGTCAACGTCGTCATCGGATTGAGCGCGCTGGCCACCGCGGACGCCGGCCTGGCCAGGTTCGTCGCGGCCACCGTGCGCGGCAACGCCTTCGCCGAGGCGCAGGCGAGCCTTCAGCTCCAGCTCCCACTGAATCTCTTCGATCGCTTCGGCCTCGCCGTCGGCGCGCAGGCCAAGGCGCAGGCCGCGGCGGGGATCGAGGCCGGCCTCGGGCTCAAGATCGGCGACTTCATCCAGCTCGTGCGGGAGAACCCGGAGGCGCTCGGGCTCCCGCTGGAGCTGATCCTCCTCCTCCTGGAGGAGGTCGACATCAGCGGCATCGTCGAAGTACACGTCGCCGCGGCGGCAATGGCCTATGCCTCGATCACCATCGCGGGCAACGTCATCGATCAGCCGGGCCGACCCGCCGGCTTCTACTACACCGTGGACGCGGGCCTGGGCCTGGCCGCCGGCGTCGGCTTCAGCGCCCGCGCCGGCGCGGGCTTCCGCGACTTCCGCCACTTCTACGGCCGCGCGGTTGACCGCACCGTGGATATGACGCTGGCCAACGTGGCCGCTCTCCTGCCACCGGGCCAGCCGGCGGCGGCCGCCATCCTGGACGCGCTCGGCCCGGTGGCCAAGACGGCCTTCCGCACCGCCTACGAGATCGGCCAGTACATCGCGGTCAACAAGCCGGGTACCTCCGAGGCGGACGCGCTCACCCTCGCCAACCACTGCGTGGGCATGGTGCTGGAGGAGGCGCAGCGCTTCCTCTTCCATCGCCTGCTCCAGACCGGCCTCGCGGACGTCGAGCGCTTCGTCACCCGCGACGTCCCCTCGCTGGGGGCCGGCGTCTGGGACGGCCTCAAGCTCAAGCGCGAGGCGCTGGCCGCCGCGCTCTACGCCATGCCCGCCGAGCCCTTCGAGCCGAGCACGGCCAACATCGACTACTGGCGCGGGCTCTTCGCGAAGGGCACGGATCTCGTCGGCGCGCTGCCCGGCCCGCTTGGTGAGAAGCTCACGCGCGGCTTTGCGCTGGCCTTCGCCGCCGCCGAGCTGCTGCTCGAGGCGGTGCGGAGCCGCGTCAATCAGCCGCAGGCCTACGTCATCGTCGTCGGCCTCGGACGGATCAATGCCGAGCAGGCCTTCGGCGGGCCGCTGCCGCGCCAGCCGGCGGACCCAATCAAGCGGCTCATCAACACCATGCTCGGGAAGACGCCGGCGACCCGCAACCTCGATTACGCGGACCTGATTCAGTTCCTGGCGAGCGAGGCGGTCCTCGACTCGCTGCGCGCGGCCTTCCCGCAGATCGCGCAGTACGTGGCCATCTTCCAGACGCCGCTGGCCGCCGCCACCGCGAACGAGGTGCTGCGCGCCTTCCTCCAGAACCGCCAGGCGTTCCTCCCCGACGCGAATGGGCACATCAACCCCCAGCGCACGCTCCAGGTGCTGCTGGAGGCGATCGACGGCTTCGTCACCCGTGAGGTCAACGCCCAGCTCCTCCAGCTGATCGACCGGGAGATCACCGACCCGAACGTGCGCCTCTACTTCATCGAGGTGCTGCTGGGCGCGCTCAACTTCACCAAGGACGTCGCCTTCCGCACCGTGCTCGACTGGCAGAAGCCCGGCCTCGACAAGGACGCCTTCACCGAGGCCCTGGCCAGCGTCATGACCATGATGCTCGGCCGGAGCCTCGTCATCACCGGCGACATCTTCATGGCGGCCGTGCTCGAGCACATGCAGACGGCCTTCGGCCACGCCGCCAACCGCCTCGACCGGAGCCCGAGCCCCTTCCAGCGCATCGGGATCGCGCCGAGCCCGGAGCTGAAAGACCTCTTCGCGACCACGCTCCGCATCGGCGGCGAGGTCTTCGCACCGCTCCCCGAGGACACGCGGACGCGCCTCCGCCACATCCTCTACCAGGTCATGGAGCCCCTGCCCGCCGTCGGCCAGCGCGCCTTCGCGGACGAGCTGCGGGATCAGTTCTTCATCCCCAACCAGGACCACCTCGACGAGCTGACGGACGAGCTCCTCGACATCTCGCGCCGGCGCTTCGGCCTCTTCGCGGAAAAGGTGCTGGGCGCGGCAGCCGATCTCGTCCTCGACGTGATCCAGGAGTTCATCGAGGACGCCCTCGCGACGATCCTCAAGTGGGAGAAGGACCTCGAGAAGGCCCTGGCCGAGCTCGCCCAGGACATCGCCGACCTCGTGAAGGAGATTGCCCGGCTCATCGGCGAGGTCGAGGCGGCGTTCCGCGACGCCGCCGACCGGCTCGATCACCTTCTCGAGACCCTCGCGAGCTCCACCCTGCGGGCCCAGCTCCGCAGCAACATCGCCCGCGAGATCACCTCGCGGGCCAGGTCCGAGCTGCGCCGCAACGATCTCTACAAGAACCTGCCGCTCAAGGAGCTCAAGGACTTCGCCGAGGATCTCCTGGCGGACGCCGTGCGCGACATTGTCGGCAGCCCCCTCCTCGACCCCGTGTTCGACGCCATCGGCGCCGTGGCCGGCGTGCTCGACGACGTGCTCGACGACGTCCGCGGCCTCGACCCCACGCACCCCCTCGGGCCGCAGATCCTCGATCTTCTCCTCGACCGCATCGAGGACGCCGTGCGGGATCACTTCGGCTCCGGCAAGCCCCACGTGGACGTGGCTTTCACCATCAACTACGAGTTCTTCGGCGAGCACAGCGTCACCATCCGGCTCGGCCGCATCGACGTGCCGCTCTCCACCTTCCTCGGGCTCATCCGCGACGCCGTCGACGCGCTCGACTTCTACGAGACGGCGCTCACCCAGGCGGCCACGGCGCTCCGCGACGCCTTCGAGCAGCAGTTCGGGCTCGAGGCCAAGCAGGAGGAGCTCGCGGGCAAGCGCAAGCGACGGGCGGATCTCGATCGCATCAACGCGGAGCACTCGGGCGCGACCAAGGAGATCGCCATCCTGAGCCCAGCCCCCGCCGCCGTGCTTCAGGCCGACGTCGAGGCGCGCATTCATCTCGGCGGCGTCCCCGCCTCCTACCTCGGGCTCGGCAAGGACGAGCAGCAGCGCGTCTTCATCTTCCTGAACGGCGAGCAGATCCCGCCCAAGTCGCTCGTGCTGGGGCGCGCCGGCACGGGGGCCGGGGGCGCGGATCACGCCGGCGACCTGGACCTCGGGCGGCTGCCCGGGTTCGACGCGACCGCGGGCCTTTTTCAGGGAGCCGGCGCGACTATTCGCGTGCCGAACGGCTCGTCGAACCCACCGGCGGCGGGGGCGGGAGCAGCGGCGGGGCCAGCGGCGTCAAAGGGCGCCGGGTTCGGGAAGCCGGCGGGCATGGCGCTCAGCCGGCGCACCACCAGGCCCAGCGGTGCCAGCAAGCCCGTCGGCACCAGCTTCGCGTTGACGAACTTCCGGCCCGGCCGCACCATGACGGGCTCGCAGATCCGCGACCTGCGCGCCGGGCTTGGCGACGGGACGGACATCACCTTCACGATCGCGCTCGAGGAGCTGAACGAAGGCGCCAACACGCTCACCGTGCTGGTCGTGGACCGCGGCGGCCGGCGGTACCAGCAGGTCGTGAGCTTCGGCGTCGTCGCGCCGCCCAAGCCCAAGCCCGGGAGCCCGGCCGGCATCCTGCTGCCACGGCCCGGCGGGAAGACCGGCGGCCGCGCCACGCCCGCGCCGACCAAGCCCGCCGTCGGCCTCGGCGTCAGCCGCGCCCAGCTGCAGGCCGCCGTGAAGCGCGGGAAGAAGTACGTCGCGGATCAGGGCAAGCGGAACCTCACCGACTTCCGGTAACGCTATGGCCCGAATCGACACCGTCAACCGCGAGCCCACGCCGATTCAGGCAGCCGCCTACGGGACGGCGGATCTCCTCCTGGCCGGCGGGCCCGGCACCGGCCCGCTGGTGCCCCCGGGAAAGTACACGACGAAGTGGATCCAGATCGCCACCTTGAAAAGGGCTAAGCCAGGCAAGGACTGGGCCATCGCGGCCGACGTCATCGATCGCTTCCTCGCGATCAAGTCAGGGCAGAAGCTGGTGGACGAGATCACTCCCCTCCTCAAGCGCGAGGGGGCGCGGGCCGCCAAGATCGATGTCCACTTCACGGACCACGCGGACTTCCCGGGGGAGGGCCGCGGGGACGCCGCCGGATACTTCGGGCCCGACGAGCCCGGCGAGCCCCTCTACGACGTCTACGTCCAGTGGGAAAAGAACATGCGCGCCAGCGAGTTCATCAAGCCTCCGCTCCAGAACCTCCGCGCGGGGAAGTCCCGCATGGCGCACTCGCTCTTTCACGAAATCCTGCACGTCTGGTTCATTCACGCCCACCCGGGAGAAGGGACGGGGCACGTCGGCGAGAGAATGCACCCCGAGTTCGGAAAGCGGCTGGACGCGGCGACCAAGGACCTGGAGAAAGTCGACAAGAGGCCGTAAGGAGCCGTAGAAGACACCCACGCGACCATGACGCCCGGTCACTCGCCTTTGCTGCGTCGATCGTAGGAGATGGCATAGGCGGCCGACCGGGCCAGCAGGATCGGATCGGCCGAGAGATCGATCCCGTCCGTCCTATTGGTGGGATCGAAGATCAGGCGCCGCTCGTCGGCCGCGCTCGTCGGGGAGATGCCGGTGACTTCCAGTCGCCCCAGCTCGATCACGGGCCGACCCTCAGGCCACAGGGCGGTGACATCGTCCGTCGGGTCGCCGGCCTCGGCCAGTTGCAGGAGCAGCCGGAACGCCACCGGGCCGGTCCGCAGCCGGGCTTCCAGCTCCTCGCGCAGGAAGCTCGGGCTTCGCTTGCCCGCATCGTCAGGGGAGAGAAAGGCCTCGCCAACCTCCGGCACGAATCGATAGCGGCCGAATCGGCTCGTGCCATCGGTGGCGGTGAAGCGGAAGGCGTGCTCGGCATGATAGCTCGTCTGCGCATAGCTGGCCGGCACCGGCCTCTTCATCAGGCGCTCGACGAAGGCGCGTCCGGCCGGATGGCCGGCGAGAAAGCGCGGAAGCGCATCGGGGTCGGGCCGGCCGCTGGCCGGATCGGGGAGCTGAGCCCGAAGGAACTCGAGGAGCTCCTCGGGCGTCCGCGCGATGAACCCTTCGATGGAGTTGGCGAGGATGTCGGCGCTTTTGCCGTCGGAGAGCTGAAACTTGACCGCCATCGAGCGCACGTTGGGAGCACCATCGTGCACGTCGGGGTTCCCGTTCGAATTGGCGAACCGGACGAGGGTCGGCACGGGTTGACCGGTGAAATGCGGCGCCCGAGTGACCCGGGGAGCCTCCGCCGAACCGCGAAACGTTCCCGAGCAGACCAGGCCCTTGGCGTGGACGGGACGGAAGCCGGGATGGGGGCCGGCCAGCATCCTCATGGTGTCGACGATCTGACGGATGACGGGTTCCGGTGTGGCGGATGTGGTCATGTGCGCGCCTCCTTCGTGCCGACCATCCTCTTGACCCGTCTTCTGGACTACGGAATCTAGCCGGCCAGAAACGCCCGGGTCTGCTGCAGGAACTGGCCGAAGGCCGGCTCGGTCTCGAGGAACAGGTGGTTGCGGCCCTCCAGGGGGACGAACCGCGCGCCTGGGATGCCGGCGGCCATGCGGCGACCAGCGTCGAACGGGACACGCGCGTCGTCACGGGCGTGCAGCACGAGCGTCGGCACGCGCACCTGTGGGAGGAGCGCGGTGACGTCGGTCTCGCCGCTGGCCGCGTAGATTCGCGCGGCGATCTCTCCTGATACCGTGGTCCGCTGCAGCTCGTTGTACCAGTCGGCCTGCTCCTTGGTCCCGCCGGGTATGAACTGGGAGGTGAAGAGCTGCCGGAATGCCGGGTTCTCCTTGCCCCAGCCCACGCGCATCAGCGTCAGCATGGCGGCATCTTCTTCCTTCTCGGCCGCGCTGCGGGCGCGCTTGTTCCAGCCCACCGCGAAGCCGCCGTAGAGGATGAGATGCGATACCCGCTCGGGATGGCGCACCGCGTACGTGATCGCGACCGGGCACCCCTGGGAGATCCCGAGCAGCGCGAACCGCGTGAGGTTCGCGGCGTCGACCACCGTCTCCAGATCCCTCACGAAGGCGTCGAACGAGATCTCGTCGACGGTCCGGTCCGACAGCCCGTTGCCGCGAGTGTCGTAGCGGATCATCGTGTGGTCCTTCGTGAGCTCCCGATAGAGATGCCGCCAGATCGGGCTCTCGAGATCGAATTCCAGATGGGTCATCCAGTTGCCCGTCTTCATCAGGGGCGGCCCCTGGCCGATCATCGAGAAGGCGAGCTGGACTCCGTCGGGCGCGGTGCAGAACCGGATCTCCTGCTTCAGGTCGACGGCGTTAGCGGCGGTCACGCCCGGTCCGGCGCCGCGATCCACGGGCGCGATCGCGAACACGTCCACCGGCCGCGCGATGTTCTTCAAGGTGCGCGGGCCCAGCGCCTGGAACTCCGCCTTGATCGCGCGGCTCACCTGGTCGAACACCTGACGGGAGATGCAGATGCCGCCGGGCTCCGCGATTCCCTCGAGCCGGGCCGCCACGTTGATGCCGTCGCCGTAGATCCGGCTCTCATCGTGAATGACGTCACCCAGGTTGATGCCGATGCGGAAGAGCATGCGGCGCGCCTCGGGGATCCCCTCGTTGCGGGTCGCCATGATGGTCTGGATCTCGACCGCGCACTCGGTCGCGCTGATCACGCTCGGAAACTCGGCCAGGATACCGTCGCCGGCCGTGTCGATGATGCGACCGCCGTAGCGGTCGACCAGCGGCAGGATCGCCGCCTGATGCCCCTTGAGGTCACGGACCGTCGCGGCCTCATCTTCCCCCATGAGCCGGCTGTAGCCGGCGATGTCGGCGGCGAGGATAGCGGCCAGGCGGCGCTTCATCGAGGTCGAGGGGGTGTCGTCCATGGCCGTCATCTTTTTCTCCAAGTAGGACAAGGTCTGGCGTGCAACCTCCGCTATGGTAACGCGACTAGATCGTTGTTGACACTCCCCAGGCGCCGCACCATCCTTGCACAGCGCCAACGAGACGCCAGGGTTCGGCGCAGGAGCGAACGTGTCGACCATTCGCGGTGAGGTGGTGGGTGGCGTCACCGCCGCCATCTTGGGCATCCCGACCAGCATCGGCTATGGCGTGCTCGCCCTCCACGCGCTCGGCGATCAGTACGTCTCTCACGCCATCCTCGCCGGCCTCTATGGCGCGACCCTCGTGCCGCTGGCGGCGCTCGCGCTCGGATACCGCGGCGCGACGATCTACGCGCCGCGGAGCATCCTCGCCTTGCTGCTGGGCGCGGTCGTGCTGCAGACGATCGCACCCGCGGCGGCCCCCGGTGGTAGCGCGTGGAGCGTCGAGCAGACGCTGACCCTTCTCTTCCTCGTCATCCTGCTGGCCGGGGTGTTTCAGGCGCTGATCGGCGCGCTCGGCGCCGGCACCCTGATCAAGTACATCCCCGCCCCGGTGATGGCGGGATTCCAGAACGCGGTGGCTCTCCTGATCCTGATCGCGCAGCTCGGCACGCTGACGGGGGCGCCGCCCGACGTCTCGCCGGCGCAGATCGGCCGATACCTCTCGGCCGTGCAGCCCCTTACCCTCGCGATCGGCCTCGGCACGGCGGTCGTGATCTGGCGGATGCGGCGGCTGTCGGCGCGGGTGCCGCCGGTGATCGTCGGGCTGGTCGCCGGAACCGGCGCGTACTACGCGCTCGCCTTTCTCGGCTACGGGGAAAGCCTGGGGCGAGTGGTGGGGCCCATGCCGCAGGCGGTCCCCGCTCCCACCTACCTCGCCGGCTTCCTCGCGCTGCCGGACCAGCCGGCGCTCTGGGCCATGCTGCCCGGCTTGACCGGCGCGGCGGTCAGCCTAGCCGTGGTCGCATCGCTCGACACCCTGCTCTGCGCGAAGACGCTGGACGGCGTCACCGGGCGGAAGGCGGGCGGGAGCCACGAGCTGCTCCGGCTCGGGCTCGCGAACGCGGTGGCCGCATGCTTCGGGAGCCTCCTGGCGGGGATCAACCTGGGCAGCAGCATGGCGAATCACCGGGCGGGCGGGCGCAGGGCGCTCTCCGCCGCCGTCGCCGCGCTGACCGTCCTGGCGGTCGCGCTCTTCGCCGGCCCCCTCATCGCGCTGCTGCCGCGCGTGGTCATCGCCGGCACGCTGATCGTCGTCGCGTTCGAGCTGGTGGATCGCTGGAGCGTACGACTGCTCCGCGACCTGGTGTCGCGGCGCATCGCCGATTGGCGGATGCCCGCCCTCGATCTCTTCGTGGTCGTCCTCGTGGCCACCGTCACGATCGCGCTGAACCTGATGGCCGCCGTGGCCGTCGGGGTCTTCATCGCGGTCGCGTCCTTCCTCCTGCGCATGAGCCGGTCGGTGGTCCGCCGCAGCTACCGGGGCGATGTGGTGCGCTCGCATCGGACGCGCGCGCCGGCGCTGATGGACCTCCTCGCCAGCGAGGGCCGGCGCATCGTCGTGTTCGAGCTCGATGGCCCCCTCTTCTTCGGCACCGCCGAGGACCTGGCGAACCGCGTCGAGGCCATCCTCCGCGAGGGCGCGTACGTGGTGATCCTCGACCTCCGGCGCGTGAACGACATCGATAGCACCGGCGGGCGGATCCTCGCGCAGGCGTGCGACCGCATCCGTCACGAGAAGAAACACCTCCTGCTGAGCCACCTCGACGCGAACCCCGCCGTAGCCCGCGCGCTCCGGGCGCTGGGCGTGCACGCGTCCGTCGGGCCCGCCGCGATCTTCCCCGACACCGACACCGCCCTCGAGCACGGGGAGAATCTGGTCATCGAGACCCTCCGGGTGGAAAGCGCGGCGGGCGAGGAGCTCCCGGTCAACCGGCTGCCGGCCCTCGAAGGCCTCACCCGCGAGGACTGCGCCGTCGTCGCGGCTCTGCTCGTCCGCCGCCGCTATCGCGCCGGCGAGGTGGTCGTCAAGGAAGGGAACCAGGACCGCTCGCTCTTCTTGATCGCCAAAGGCACCGCCAGCGTGAAGATCGACGTGGCGGGGCCGAACCGGTCGAAGCGCCTGGCGACCTTCTCGCCCGGCACCGTCTTCGGCGAGGTGGCGCTGCTCGACAAGCAGCCGCGCTCGGCCACGGTCATCGCCGACGAGGACCTCGTGTGCTACGAGCTGTCCGAGGACGGCTTCCATGGACTGACGAGCCTCCATCCGCGCATCGCCATCCACCTGCTCATGAACCTTGGCGCGGAGCTGAGCCGTCGGCTCCGACGGTCCACGGCCACGGTGTCGCAGCTGGAGAGCTGAGGGG
>JBKPDT010000076.1:0-16814 GCA_046728035.1 Candidatus Methylomirabilota bacterium
GGCAAGGGCGGCAAGGGCGCCCCCACGCCCGCCAGCGCGCCCGCCACCCAGGCGCGCGTCACCGGCGACGTCCCGCCGCGGCTGCGCGACCGCTTCCGCGCGACGGTGATCCCCGCCCTCATGAAGGAGCGCGGGTACACCAACCCCTTCCAGGTGCCGCGGCTCGAGAAGATCGTCATCAACATGGGCGTGGGCGAGGGCAAGGAGAACGCCAAGGTCGTGGACTTCGCGGTGAGCGACCTCCAGACCATCGCGGGCCAGAGGCCGGTGGTGACACGGGCGAAGAAGTCCATCGCGAACTTCAAGCTGCGAGAGAACGCGCCCATCGGGTGCAAGGTGACGCTGCGGGGGGCGCGGATGTACGAGTTCCTCGATCGCCTCGTCAACGTGGCGCTTCCCCGCGTGCGGGATTTCAAGGGCGTCCCCCCCAAGGCCTTCGACGGCCGGGGCAACTACGCCCTCGGGCTCAAGGAGCAGGTGATCTTTCCCGAGGTCGTCTACGACAAGGTCGACAAGGTGCGGGGGATGGACGTCATCATGGTGACCACCGCCGCTACCGACGAAGAGGCGAAGGCGCTGCTGACGCAGCTCGGCTTGCCTTTCAGGGAGTCCTAAGCATGGCGAAAATCTCGCTAATCATGAAGTCGCAGCGCGTGCCCAAGTTCAAGTCGCGCGCGCACAGCCGTTGCAAGCTCTGTGGCCGGCCCCGCGGGTACCTGCGCAAGTTCGAATGCTGCCGGCTCTGCTTCCGGGAGCTGGCTCTCAAGGGCGAGGTTCCGGGCGTGATCAAGGCGAGCTGGTAGGAGGGGCCGGGACATGATGACCGATCCCATCGCCGACCTCCTCACCCGCATCCGGAACGCCAGCCGCGCCGAGCACGAGAAGGTGGACATCCCCGCCTCCCGGCTCAAGGTGCGCATCACGGAGATCCTCAAGACCGAGGGCTTCATCAAGAACTTCCGCCTGATGGAGGAGAAGAAGCCCGGCACCCTCCGCGTGTATCTCAAGTACGGGGCGGGGAACGAGCGCGTCATCTCCGGGCTGGTGCGGGTGTCGCGACCCGGGCGGCGCATCTACGTGGCCAAGGACAAGATCCCGTCCATCCTGGGCGGCATGGGAGTGGCCATTCTGTCCACCTCCCGGGGCGTGATGACCGACCGCGAGGTCCGCAAGCAGGGCCTCGGGGGCGAAGTCCTAGCGTACGTCTGGTAGGAGCCGACCATGTCGCGAATCGGGCGGAAGCCCATCCCCGTGCCGCAGGGGGTGAAGGTGGCAGTAGAGGGCGCCGCGGTACGCGTGGAGGGCCCGAAGGGCAAGTTGTCCCACTCCCTCCCCAGCGGTATCTCGGTGCAGGCGGAGCCGGCGGTGCTGACGGTGGTCCGGAGCTCCGACGAGCGGAACGTGCGCGCGCTGCACGGCCTCACGCGCTCGCTCATCGCCAACATGGTTCACGGGGTGAAGGATGGGTTCGAGCGGAAGCTGGAGATCGTGGGTATCGGATACCGGGCGCAGCTCCAGGGCAAGACCCTCCAGCTCGCGCTGGGCTACTCGCACCCGGTGATCTTCCCGCTCCCTGACGGCATCCAAGCGGAGGTGGAGAAGCAGGTGTCCATCACGCTCCGGGGCGCCGACAAGGCGCTCCTCGGCCAGACCGCCGCGCTCCTCCGGGGCCTGCGGAAGCCGGACCCCTACAAGGGCAAGGGCATCAAGTACGCCGGCGAATACATCCGCCGCAAGGTCGGCAAGAAGGCGGGGGCCAAGTAATGCTCGCGAAGCGGAAGGTCGAGGGGCGGAAGATCCGGCACCTCCGGGTGCGCCGCCAGGTGCAGGGCACGGCGGCGCGCCCACGGCTGGTGGTGTTCCGAAGCCTGAACCATATCTACGCGCAGGTCATCGACGACGCCGACGGCAAGACCCTCGTCGCGGTGGACAGCCGGGCGCCGGAGTTCCGCGCCAAGATGAAGACGGGCGGCAATGTGGCGGCGGCCAAGCTGGTGGGCGAGCTGGTCGCGCAGCGGGCGAAGGCCAAGGGCATTGGGCCCGTGGTGTTCGACCGGGGCGGTTATCAGTATCACGGGCGGGTGAAGGCGCTGGCCGAGGCGGCACGGGCCGGCGGCCTGGCGTTCTGAGGAGGACCGATTGGCTGAGGGACGGATCGATGCCAGCGCGCTCGACCTGACCGACCGAGTCGTCGCGATCAACCGCGTCGCCAAGGTCGTCAAGGGCGGCCGGCGCTTCTCGTTCACCGCCCTGGTGGTGGTGGGCGACGGCCATGGCCACGTGGGCGTGGGCCTGGGCAAGGCGCGCGAGGTGCCCGAGGCTATCCGCAAATCGGTCGAGCACGCCAAGAAGGACCTGATCTTCGTGCCCCTCAAGGACACGACGATCCCCTGCGAGATGACCGGGCAGTTCGGGGCGGCGCGCGTCTTCCTGAAGCCGGCCTCCCAGGGCACCGGTGTCATCGCGGGCGGCGCCGTCCGGCCGGTGCTGGAGGCGGCGGGCGTCCAGGACGTGCTCACCAAGACGCTCGGGACGAACAACCCGCACAATGTGCTCAAGGCGACCATCGACGCGTTCCGGCGCATGAAGCGGCAGCTCGATCTCCACGCGGCGCGCCGGCGCTCGCTCGACGCCGATGGGCAGGAGGCGGCGAGTGGCTAAGCTCAAGGTCACGCTGGTGAGGAGCATCATCGGCCTCAGCCCGAAGCAGGAGGCGACCGTTCGTGCCCTCGGGCTCCGCCACATCCGCCAGACGGTGGAGCACGAGGACAACCCGACCGTCCGGGGGATGATCAAGGCGGTGACGTTCGCCCTCAAGGTGGAGGCGGCATGAGGATCGAGGACCTCCGGCCCGCGCCGGGTTCGACGAAGAAGCGGAAGCGAATCGGCCGCGGGCCCGGCTCGGGCCACGGCAAGACCTCCGGCAAGGGCCACAAGGGCCAAAAGGCCCGCTCGGGCGGCGGGGTGCGCCGCGGGTTCGAGGGCGGCCAGATGCCGCTCTATCGGCGGCTGCCCAAGCGCGGCTTCCTGCCCTACGGCGGCAAGGACGAGTACGCGATCGTGAACCTCAAGGATGTCGCCGCCCGCTTCGGCGCGGGCAGCGTGGTGGACCCGGACAGCCTTCTCCAGGCGCGCCTCATCAAGAAGTCCGGGCGCGGCGCCGTCAAGGTGCTCGGCGACGGCGACGTCGGCCACGCGCTGACCGTCCGCGCCCACAAGATCAGCGAGTCGGCCCGGCGGAAGGTCGAGGCCGCGGGCGGCCGCGTCGAGGTGCTCGCCTGATGTTCGAGAATCTCCAGAGCTTCCGGAACATCTTCCGGATCGAGGAGCTCAAGCGGCGGGTGCTGGTGACCCTCGGCCTGCTCGCCGCCTACCGCCTCGGCGCCCACGTCCCCACCCCGGGAATCGACGGGAACGCGCTCGCGCAGTTCTTCGACCAGGTGCAGGGCACCCTGCTCGGGATGGTCGACCTCTTCTCGGGCGGGAACCTCCGCCGGCTCACCGTCTTCGCGCTGGGGATCATGCCGTACATCTCGGCGTCGATCATCCTCCAGCTCCTCACCGTGGTGATCCCGGCGCTCGAGCGCCTCGCCAAGGAAGGAGAGGCGGGCAAGAAGAAGATCACCCAGTACACCCGCTACGGCACCATCCTGCTGTCGCTGATCCAGGCCTTCGGGATCGCGGTGGGCCTCGAGAGCATGCGGGCCCCCGGCGGTGGGACCATCGTGCCCGACCCGGGCTGGGGCTTCCGGCTCCTCACCATGATCACGCTCACCACCGGGACCGCGCTGATCATGTGGTTGGGTGAGCAGATCTCCGAGAAGGGCATCGGCAACGGGATCTCCCTCATCATCTTCGCGGGGATCGTGGTTCGCCTGCCCTCGGCGATCGTCTCGTCCTACCAGCTCATCTCGACGGGCGAGCTCCGGCTGCCCGTGTTCATCGGGCTCATCGTGATGATGCTGCTCGTCACCGCCGCGGTCATCCTCATGCAGGAGGGGCAACGGAAGATCCCTGTCCAGTACGCCAAGCGCGTGGTGGGCCGGCGTGTCTACGGAGGCCAGTCCACTCACATCCCGCTCCGCATCAACACCGCGGGCGTGATCCCGGTGATCTTCGCCTCCTCGCTGATCCTGTTCCCGGCGACCCTCACGCGCTTCATCAACCACCCGTGGATGCAGGTGATCACCGAGTCCCTGTCGCCCGGCCACCTCACCTACACGGTGCTGTACTGCGGCCTCATCATCTTCTTCGCCTATTTCTACACGGCCATCGTGTTCAACCCGATCGACCTCGCCGACAACATGAAGAAGTACGGCGGGTTCATCCCGGGCGTGCGGCCCGGCAAGAAGACCGCCGAGTACATCGACCGGACGCTCACCCGCATCACCCTGCCGGGGGCGGTCTTCCTCGCCCTGATCTCGGTGCTCCCCGACTTCCTCATCCGGTGGTTCAACACGCCCTTCTACTTCGGCGGGACCAGCCTCCTCATCGTGGTCGGGGTGGCGCTCGACACCGTCCGGCAGATGGAATCGCACCTCCTCATGCGGAACTACGAGGGATTCCTCCGGAAGAAGCAGCGGGTGCGGGCGTGAGCACGCGCGTGGTCTTCCTCGGCGCGCCGGGTGCCGGCAAGGGCACCCAGGCGCGGGCCCTCGCCGCGGAGTGGGGCGTGCCCCAGGTGGCCACCGGCGACATGCTGCGCGAGGCGGTGGCCGCGCAGACGCCACTCGGGCTCGAGGCCAAGCGCCACATGGACGCGGGCGCGCTCGTCCCCGACGACGTGGTGATCGGGCTGGTGGAGGAGCGACTCGGTCGCTCAGACGCGGTCGCGGGCTTCGTCCTCGACGGTTTTCCCCGGACGGCCGCACAGGCGGAGGCCCTCGACGCCATGCTGCGGCGCCGCGGCCAGTCGCTCGACCGGGTGGTCTTTCTCGACGTCGGCCGCGAGGAGCTCCTCCGGCGACTCACCGGACGGCGGGTGTGCGGGAAGTGCGGCACCGCCTACCACCTGGTCTCCGCGCCCCCCAAGACGGCCGGCCGCTGCGACAACTGCGGAAGCGAGCTCACTCAGCGCTCCGACGACACCCGCCAGGCGGTGGCGACCCGGCTCGACGTCTACGAGAAGCAGACGGCCCCGCTCCTCGCCTACTACCGTGACCGCGGCCTTCTCGCCACGGTGCCCGGTGAGGGCACTCCGGACGAGGTCGCCGCCGACATCCGCAAGGCGGTGAGGCGGGCGGTGCCGGCATGATCATGCTCAAGTCCGCCCGTGAGCTCGCGCACATGCGGGCGGCCGGCCAGATCCTCGCCGAGGTAAAGGAGCGGCTCCGGGCGATGACGCGGCCGGGCATCACGACCAAGGACATCGACGCCGACGTGGAAGCCTTCATCGTGAGCAAGGGGGCGAAGCCCGCGTTCAAGGGCTATCGCGGCTTCCCCGCCACCGTGTGCACATCCATCAACGAGGAGATCGTGCACGGCATCCCGTCCGCCAAGCGCTCGCTCGCCGAGGGCGACATCATCGGGCTGGATCTCGGCTGCGTCGTGGAGGGCTACTACGCCGACTGCGCGATCACGCTCCCGGTGGGCGCGGTGTCGCCGCGGGCCCAGGAGCTCCTCGATGTCACCCGCGAAAGCCTCGACAAGGCCATCGTGCAGTGCCGAGCGGGTAACCGGCTCGGCGACATTTCCCACGCCGTGCAGAGCCACTGCGAAAGCCACGGCTTCGGGGTGGTGCGGGCGTTCGTGGGTCACGGCATCGGCCGGGCCCTCCACGAGGACCCCCAGGTGCCGAACTTCGGCGAGGCCGGCCGCGGGCCGGCGCTCAAGCCGGGCATGGTGCTCGCCATCGAGCCGATGATCACGATGGGGTCGTGGGAGGTGCGCATCCTCGAGGACCGGTGGACCGCCGTCACCGAGGACGGCAGCCTCGCCGCCCATTTCGAGGACACCATCGCCATCACCGAGGACGGTCCCGACATCCTCACCCGCTTCGAGTCGAGGCTCTAGGCGCGCGCGTGGCCAAGGAAGACGCGATCGAGGTGGAGGGCACGGTGGTGGAGCCGCTTCCCAACGCGATGTTCCGCGTCGAGCTGGAAAACGGGCACAAGGTGCTCGCCCACGTCTCCGGGAAGATGCGGATGAACTTCATCCGGATCCTCCCCGGGGACAAGGTCAAGGTGGAGCTGTCGCCCTACGACCTGACCCGTGGCCGGATCACGTACCGATTCAAATAGCATTGTTTCTCTTCTTTAAAGGACAGTCATGAAGGTCAAACCATCGATCAAGCTGCGGTGCGAGAACTGCAAGATCGTGCGCCGGCAAGGGGCCGTGCGCGTGATCTGCAAGAATCCCCGCCATAAGCAGCGTCAAGGCTGAGGAGCGGAACATGGCACGTATCGCCGGAGTGGATCTGCCGCGCGAGAAGCGCGGGTTCGTCGCCGTGCAGTACATCTACGGGATCGGCATCCCGTCGGCCCGCCGGATCATGGCGGACGCGCGCGTGGACGGCAACAAGCGCGTGAGGAGCTGGACTGACGACGAGACCGCCCGCGTCCGCGACATCATCGAGCGCGAGTATAAGGTCGAAGGCGACCTGCGACGCGAAGTCGCGATGAACGTGAAGCGGCTGATGGACATCGGCTGCTACCGCGGCATCCGGCACCGCAAGGGCCTGCCCGTCCGCGGCCAGCGCACCCACACCAATGCCCGGACGCGCAAGGGCAAGAGCAAGGGCGTGATGGTCAAGAAGAAGGTGGTGGCCGCTGCCCCCGCCGCCGCGCCTGCCGCCGCCCCCGCGCCGAAGAAGTAAGGAGCCCAGCCCATGGCCGAGCAGCCAGCCGAGAAGCCCGCCGCGCCCCGCAAGGGCGGGCGCAAGCGCGAGCGCAAGGAGGTCCGCGTGGGGGTCGCCCACGTGCAGGCCACCTTCAACAACACCATCGTCACCCTGACCGACAAGACGGGCAACGTCGTCTCGTGGGCGAGCGCGGGCAGCGTGGGCTTCAAGGGCTCGCGCAAGAGCACGCCCTTCGCCGCCCAGACCGCCGCCGAGAACGCGGCGCGGAAGGCGATGGAGCTCGGCCTCAAGTCCGTCGAGGTCTGCGTCAAGGGCCCCGGCGCCGGCCGCGAAGCGGCCATCCGCGCCCTTCAGGCGGTGGGGCTCGAGGTGACGGCGATCCGGGACGTGACCCCGATTCCGCACAACGGCTGCCGGCCTCCCAAGCGGCGTCGGGTGTAGGGAGGAGATTTCGTGGCGAGATATCGAGCAGCGGTCTGCCGGCAGTGCCGGCGCGAGGGGATCAAGCTCTTTCTCAAGGGCGCGCGCTGCTTCACCGAGAAGTGCGCGATCGAGCGGCGGAACTATCCCCCCGGGCAGCACGGGCTCTCCCGCACCAAGCTGACCAACTACGGCATCCAGCTGCGGGAGAAGCAGAAGGCGAAGCATATCTACGGCGTCCTGGAGACGCAGTTCCGCCGCTACTTCGAGCGCGCCGAGCGCGAGAAGGGCATCACCGGCGAGAACCTGCTCAAGCTCCTCGAGCGCCGGCTCGACAACGTGGTCTTCCGCCTCGGCATGGCGGCCTCCCGTCGCGAGGCGCGGCAGATGGTGGCCCACGGCCACATCCAGGTCAAGGGCCGCAAGGTCTCGGTGCCGTCCTACATCGTCAGGGTCGGGGAAGACGTCCAGCTCAGGCCCACGTCGAAGATGCAGGAGCGGGTGGCGGACAATCTCGGGGCGGGGCGGTCGGCGGTTCCCGCCTGGCTCGAGCTGGACATCAACCAGAAGAAGGGGATGGTGCGTGGCCTCCCGGTCCGGGAGGACATCCAGATCCCCGTGCAGGAGCAGCTGATCGTCGAGCTGTTCTCGAAGTAGGAGACCATGGCCAGGATCCCGTTTCAGAAGCCGAAGCACATCGAGTGGGAGATCAACAGCGACCGCTACGCGCGCCTGGTGGCGGAGCCGTTCGAGAAGGGCTATGCCCTCACCGTGGGGAATTCCCTGCGCCGCACTCTGCTCAGCATCATCCCGGGGGCGGCGGTGTCGTGGGTGCGGATCGCCGGCGTCAAGGACGCGGAGACGAAGATCGCCGGCGTCCGCGAAGAGACGGTAGAGGTGCTGCTCAACCTCCGCAAGCTCGCGCTGAACGTGCCCTCGGGCGAGCCGCTGACCACGCGGCTGGAAGCCACCGGTGCCAAGGACGGGCCCAAGGACGTCACCGGCGCGGACGTCTCCGAGGGGATCGGGCTCGAGGTCCTCAACCCCGAGCTGCCCATCGCCACCCTCGAGCCGGGCGCTACGCTCTCCATCGAGCTGGGGGTCGGTATCGGGCGCGGCTACGTGAACGCGGAAGGGCACCCCGCTGGCTCGGTGCCGGCCGGCGCCATCGCCATGGACGCGGCGTTCTCGCCGATCCAGCGCGTCTCCTACAACGTGGAGGCGTCCCGGCTGGGCAAGATCATCGACTACGAGCGGCTCATCCTGGAGGTCTGGACCAACGGTGCGGTCTCGCCGGAGGAAGCGCTCACCCGCGCCGCCGGGTACATGCGTGACCATTTCACCCTCCTCGCCCCTCCCGGCGGCCCCGAGGAGGACGAGGAGGTCGAGGAGACGGGGGAGGGGTTCCTCCAGGAGAGCCTGTCCAAGGCCCTCGAGGAGCTGCCGCTGCCCGCGCGCGCCATCAATGCGCTCCGGAACGCGGAGATTCTCACCGTCGCCGACCTCGTTCAGAAGACCGACGCCGAGCTCGAGAACGTGAAGAACCTGGGCTCGAAGTCGATCGACGAGATCAAGGACGCCCTCGCCGGACTCGGGCTGTCGCTGGGGATGCGCATCGATCCCAACGTGCTCGGGGCGCTCGGGCGCGGAGGCGTGAAATGAGGCACGGCCGGGCGAACTACAAGCTGGGCCGCCTCACCGCCCATCGCTGGGCGATGTTCCGGAATCTCCTCGTGGCCCTCTTCCGCCACGAGCGCATCATGACCACCGAGGCCAAGGCCAAGGCGGTGCGCGGGATCGCGGACCAGATGGTCACCCTCGCCAAGCGCGAGGACCTTCACGCCAAGCGCCAGGTGCTCGCGATGGTCCCCGACGAGACGATCGTGAAGAAGCTCTTCGACACCATCGCCTCCCGCTTCTCCGACCGGAACGGCGGCTATACCCGGATCATCCACGCGGGGACCCGCCCGGGCGATCGCGCCCCCATGGTGCTGCTCGAGCTGGTGGACCGGCCACAGGCGCCGCGGGAGAAGACCAAGAAGGGCGCCAAGGCCGAAAAGGCGCCCAAGGCCGACAAGGCCGACAAGGGGGAGGCCTCCACGGGCGCGCGCAAGGGGCGCAAGAAGAAGGCGGCCGCCGCCGCCGGGTGATCCGGCAGAGCACGCGGACACGAATCCAGGGGGCGGCCCGGGCCGCCCCCGTTTCGCTTTCAGGGGGGAAGACCATGAAGCTCAAGGACCGGGTGGCGCTGGTGACGGGCGGGGGATCCGGGATCGGCCGGGCCACCGCGCTCCTCTTCGCCGAGGAGGGCGCGCGGGTGGTGGTCAACGACCTCCACCTCGCCGCCGCCGAGAAGACCGTCCAGGAGATGGGTGCGGCGGGGAAGCCGGCCTTCGCGGTCGCCGCCGACGTGTCCGACAGCGGGCAGGTCCGGGCGATGTTCGCCGAGATCGAGCGCCGATACGGCACCCTCGACATCCTCGTCAACAACGCGGGCATCGCGGCGGGGCCCGGCGAGGACCTCGAGGCGCGGCGCCAGCGGTCCGACACGCGCATCATGGAGATGGTGAGCGGCGAGGGGATACAGACTCACTGGGACGTCACCCAGGAGATGAGCGACGAGGCCTGGCACCGCGTCATCGGCGTGCACCTCAACGGCACCTTCTTCTGCACGCGCGCGGCCCTCCGGCTCATGAGCCGCCAGAACCGCGGCGCCATCGTCAACCTGTCGAGCGTGGCCGCCCTCATGGGCCTCGAGCAGGTCCCGCACTACTCGGCGGCCAAGGGCGGCATCCTCGCCTTCACCCGCGCGGTGGCGCGCGAGGTCGGCTCGCGAGGCATCCGCGTCAATGCGATCTGCCCCGGCTTCATCGACACGCCGATGACCCAGTCGATCTCGCCGCTGGCGCGGAAGGCGCTGCTCTCCCGCACGCCGCTCGGCCGGCTCGCGGAGCCCCGCGAGGTGGCCGCCACCGCCCTCTTCCTCGTCTCCGACGATTCCAGCTTCTACACCGGGCAATGGCTCTCTCCCAACGGCGGCCTCTTCATCGGCTGATCCACGTCCCCCGCGCCCTGGCCCTCCTCGCCGCGACGGCTCTCGCGGCGGGCTGCGGGTCGGCGCCGGGGCCCGCCGCTCGGGCCGCCGAGCCGGTCGCCGGCTCCGAGATCATCCTTCCCGAGCCGCTCGCGGTGGAGCTGCCCGACCCCGGGTTGATCGAGATCGCGCCCACCGCCTCCCCGATGCGCGAGCTGCTCGAGGCGGCCGAGGCGGGCGGCCTCCGCGTGAGCCACGACCGGGCCGCGCCGCTCCCCATCGGGCCGACGCCGGTGACGTGGACCGCCTGGGAGGGCGCGCCCAACCAGAGCGTCGTCCGGGCGACGCGCCGGGCCTGGGTGTACGTCTTCCCTCACGGGACGACGCCGGTGGGGGCCACGCGCAAGTACAACGCGCTGGCGTCCAACCACTCCGCCAAGGTCGTCCGCGACGCCGCCGGCAAGATCCACATGGCGTGGCTCGAGACGCGGCTCCACCGCGGCGGCGGGCGCGAGGCCCGCGTGGTCTATCGCCGCGCGGCCCAGGACGGCGCGACCGGGCGGCTCACCTTCGAGACCGAGGTGACGCCGGTGAGCGAGCCCGGCGGTGCGGGGGCGAGATCATACCTCGCCGTCGAGGCCAGCCCGGGGGCGGTGCACCTGGCGTGGTTCGGCGGGCGCACCACGCTGTATCGCCGCCTCGTCCTCCGCGGCGGCACGTGGAGCTTCGAGCGGGTGCGCGACACCGGCGCGCGGGGCAGCGCCCACGACACCGGCCCCGATCTCGGCGTGCGCGGCGACGACGAGATCCACGTGGTGACGCCCGGCGGCCAGTACGCGGTCTCTACCAATGGCGGCGCGGGCTGGTCGCTGGACCGGCTGCCGGTGCCGACGGGGACGCGGTTCAAGAACACCGCGCTCGCGGTGGATCGAGAGGGCAACGCGCACGTGGTCTACACCGTGCAGGTGCGCAGCCCGGCCCACTGGTCGGGCGACCGACCCAACGGCGGCTACTGGGAGCTCGTCTACGCCCGCCGCCGGCCCGGCGGCGGCTGGGTCGACGTCCAGAACGCGCTCGCCGGCTCGCCCGCGTGGGCCGACAAGGGCCCCCAGCGGGACGCCCTCGCCGACTGGGCCGATGTCGCGGTGGATCCCAATGGCAACGTCCATGTTGCCTTCCACGGCACCGCGAACACGGGCATCTACGGCCGCGACGAGGCGTACTACGTGCGGCGCCCCGCCTCCAGCCGGGGAACGTGGGGGCCGTGGGAGGAGGCGAAGCCGCTTCATCCGATCAATCGTGAGGGCGGCACGCTCTACTCCTTCGCTCCCTCGATTGGGCTGGCGCCGGACGGCGACGCCGTCGTGGCCCTCGTCTTCTTCGAGCTACGGGGTTACCCGCGCGAGGTCTTCGACTCGGACGCGGTGATCGTCCGCGGCGGCGTGGTGGAGGATCCGCCCATCCCCGTCTCGCAGATGGCGCGGCGGGCGAAGCGGCCGGAGGAGGCGCTCGGCAACTGGTTCCCATCCACGGCGCCGCGCCTCCATCGCCAGCCCGACGGGCGGGTCTGGCTCGACACGCTCCAGGTCGCGGAGACGCCGGAGGCCCACGGCGCCGCGCATCCCGTGGTCTACCAGCGCGTCGATCTCACCCAGCGGCTCGCCCGCCCGCCCCGCGCCGGCCGCTGAGGGGCGCCCGCCCTCAGAGGTTGAGCACGGCGACCCCCGCCACCGTGATGACGGTGCCGAGCGCGGCGGTGCCGGTGATCCGTTCGCCGAGAAAGAGCGTCCCCAGCGGAATCGCGAACATCGGCGCCGTCGAGGAGAGCACGGTGCCGACGCCCACCCCGGCGTACTTCACCCCCGCCACGAAGAGCACCGAGCTGGCCACGGTGAGGACGGCGAGGATGGCCAGCATGCCGAGGAGCGGTGGCCCCGCCGCCCGCACCGTGCCCAGCGAGCCCCACACCCAGGGCGTGGCGAAGAGCGCGAGCCCGGCGAGAGGCAGCCGCACCGCCTGGGCGGTCGTCGCGTCCACCGTGTCGAGCGGCACCTTGAGGAGGATCACGCCCACCGCCCAGGACACGGAGGCGCCCTGGGCCGCCGCGAGGCCGAGCCAGAAGTGGCCGGGCCGGTCGGGCTCGCTCGGCCGCGCGCCCACGATGAGGGCGAGACCGCCCAGCGTGAGCACGGAGCCCGCGAGGAGTGCGGGCGTGATCGGCTCGTCGAGCACCGCCGCCGCCAGGAGGGCGGAGATCATGGGGTAGGTCATGGAGGCGGTCATGGCGCGGGCGAGCCCGAGGAAACGGGCGCTCTCGAAGAACACCGTGTCGCCGAAGCTGCCGGACAGCACGATGGAGACGGCGAGAAGGCCGAAGGTGACGAGCCCGATGGCCCCCACGCTCTCGGCGCCGCCCGTGACGAGAACCCAGGTGAGGAGCAGGGCGCCCGCCCCCAGCGTGCGCAGCGCATTGAGGCTGGCGGAGTTGAGCGTCCCCGACAGGCGGCGCACGAAGAGGCTGATCACGGCCCAGGTGAACGCGGAGGCGAGCGAATAGAGCGCGCCGAGGGTGGACTCCGGGAGGGCGATCATCGGCCGGATGCTACGGTAGCAGAAACCGGCCCCGGGATGCCGAGTTCTGGGGGAACCCGGCCTTCCCGGAAAGAGTTATGATCCGCCGAGGCCTCGGTCCGCGTAATCCCTGGATGACCCATCCCACACATCCCGATGGAGGGGGCCATGAACCGACTCAGCAGGCTCTTCGCCGGCTCGATGCTCGTGCTCGCCGTCGCCGCGCTCGTCCTGGTCGTCACGCGCAGCGATGCCGGCCCGGACAAGGTGGTCTTCCCGGCCGGGTACAAGGACGGGGTGCTCTACACCATTGCCGATCGGTACGACGTCAAGCAGTACCGGGAGCTCTATGTGAGCTCACCGGCCGCCGTCCAGGCCGCCAAGGAGGGCAAGCCGCTCCCCCACGGCACCGTTCTTACCCTCATCCAGTACAAGGCGCAGGTGGACGCGCAGGGCAATCCCCTCAAGGACGCCCGGGGCCGCTTCCTCAAGGGCGATCTGATCGCCTACACCGTCATGGAGAAGCGGCAGGGGTGGGGGGCGGAGTATCCGGACGACCTGCGAAACGGCGAGTGGGAATACTCGGCGTTCAACGCCGAGGGCCGGTTCAACGACAAGGCCAACTACAAGGCCTGCTTCCAGTGCCACAAGCCCCACGACGGGCAGGATTTCGTCATCTCGTATCCAGCCCTCGCGGGGCGAACCCAGGTGGCGAGCGCGGCGCCCGTGGTCCCGGGCGCCACCACCGTCAACATCGCGGGATTCGTCTTCGCCCCGGGCGGCCTCACCGTGCAGCCGGGCAAGGCCATCACATGGGTCAACAGCGACGACTCGCCGCACCAGGTGACCGTCCAGGGGACCAATCTCCGGACGGAGTTCCTCCTCAAGGGCCAGCGCGCCTCCCTCACGTTCCCGAACGAGGGCGTGTTCAGCTACAACTGCGCGCTACACCCCAACATGAAGGGATCGGTCGAGGTGAAGAAGTAGAAGGGATCCGCGACGCCCCGGGGCGGCCTGCCCCGGGGCGCGGGATCCCACCGGCTACTTCAGGTTGGCCTGGAAGTGGGCGAGGGTCCGCTTCCACGCATCCTCGGCGGCAGCCTTGTCGTAGGCTTCCGGCCGCTCGTCGTTGAAGAAGGCGTGATCCACACCCGGGTAGATGTGGATGCTCACGGACTTGCCCGCCTTCTTGATCGCGGCCTCCACCTCGCGCGCGGTCTGCGGCGTGACGAAGGCGTCTTTCTCTCCGAAGAGTCCGAGCACGGGGCCGGTCAGCTTGCCGTATTCGGGCTTCACGTTTGGATGGATGCCGTAGAAGTCCACAACCGCGCCGATGCTGGGATTGGTCGTCGCCGCGAAGAGCGCGAGCTGGCCGCCCATGCAGAAGCCGACGGCGCCGAGCTTGGCCGTCGAGGAATGGCCGGCGAGGAACTTGGCCGCGCCCGCGAGGTCCTTCTCCGCCTGGCCGATGTTCAGCGCCATGAACAGCTTTTCGGCGCCGTTTGGCTCGGTGGCGGTCTGGCCGTGGTACATGTCCGGGGCGAGCGCGGAGTAGCCGGCGGCGGCGAAGCGGTCGCACACCTTCTTGATGTGGTCCACCAGCCCCCACCACTCCTGGATGATGAGGACGCCGGGCCCCTTGCCCGATGCCGGCGTCGCCAGATAGCCCTTGGTCTTGCCGCCGTTGCTCTGGAACTCCACCATTTTCCCGGCCATGTCAGCCCTCCTTGGCTGTCTTGGTGTGCGGTCGATCCGGCGGGGTGATTCGGACCTTGAGAATACGCCGCTCGTCGGCCTCGAGCACGGTGAACTCGTGGTGGCCGACGTCGAACACCTCGCCCACCGCGGGGATCCGATTCACGCTGGCGAGGACGAGGCCGGCCACCGTCTCGAAGTCGCCCTTGGGCAGCTCCCAGTCCAGCGACGCGTTGAGCTCGTCGATCCGCACGCGCCCGGCTACGCGGTAGCTGCCGTCGGGGAGACGCTCCACCAGCGGAGGCGTTCGATCGTGCTCGTCCTCGATCTCCCCCACGATCTCCTCGACGATGTCCTCCACGGTGACGATGCCCACCGCGCCGCCGTACTCGTCCACCACCACCGCGAGCTGGATCCGTCCCTTCTGCATCTCGCGGAGGAGGTCGTCGATGAGCTTGGTCTCCGGCACGTAGTGGGCCGGACGCATGAGCGAGCGGAGGTCCGGGGTGGCCGCCCCGCGCCGGAGGAGATCCATGGCGGTGACGACCCCCACGAGGTTGAAGGCGCGGTCGGTGTAGACGGGGATGCGCGAGAAGCCGCGCTCGGCGATCGTGCGCACCGCGTCGTCCGGTGGCGCGGTGGCGGGCAGGGCGACCACGTCCACCAGGGGCACCATGATCTCGCGCACCGTCTTCTCGCCGAGATCGAAGATCTTGTCGATCATCTCCGCCTCGATCACGGTGACGTCGGCCTCCTCGGGCTCGAGCTGCAGCAGCAGCTTGAGCTCCTCGCGGGAGACGAACTGGCGGGTGGTGGCGGGCCGGCCCCCGAAGAGGGCGAGCACCCAGGCCACGAGGATATTGGCGCCCCAGGTGAGCGGGGCGAGGAGGCGGCTTGCCAGCTCGATCACCGGGAACAGGTAGCGGATGATCGCGGTGGCCCACTCCCGCGCCACCGCCTTCGGGATCACCTCGCCGAAGACGAGCATGATAGGCGTGAGGGCGCCGGTGACGACGACCGCGGCCCACGTGCCGAGGGCGGGGATGAGCGCCCATGTCGCCGCGGAAGAGGCGACGATGTGGGCGATGGTGACGCCCATCATGGAGGTCGAGAGCACGCGCTCGGGCCGGCGGAAGGCCTCCAGGTAGCGGGCGGCCGCCCGGTTCCCCGCCTCCGCGAAATGGCGCAGGCGCACCCGATTGGCCGCGATGAAGGCCATCTCTGCGCCGGAGAAGAAGGCGGTGAGGCCGAGCGCGGCCACGATGATCCCCACGTAGATCACGGGGCCTCCGCCGCCGGCGCCGACGCGGCGGTGAGCGTCACGAGGACCTCGACCACGCGGGTGCGCTCCACCTTCTCGACCGTCACCGTGTACTCGGTGGTCTCGATCTTCTCGCCCTTATTGGGCACGCGGCCGAAGAGATCGAGGACCCAGCCGCCCACCGTGTCGTAAGACTCGCTGGACACGAACAGCCCGGTGGCGGCGTTGAAGTCGAAGATGGACAGCTTGCCGGAGACGCGGAAGGCGCCGTCGGCCAGGTGATGGATGAGCCGCTCTTCCTCGTCGAACTCGTCGCGGATCTCGCCCACCAGCTCCTCGAGGAGGTCCTCGAGGGTGACGAGCCCCGCGGTGCCGCCGTACTCGTCCACCACCACCGCCAGGTGGAGCTTCTTGGCCTGGAACTCGCGGAGGAGGGCGTCCGCCCGCTTCGACTCGGGGACGAAGTAGGGCGGGTGCAGGTGCGCGCGGAGGTCGAAGTCCGGCGGCAGGCCGCGGAGATACGGGAGGATCTCCTTGGTGTAGAGGACGCCGACGATCTGGTCCACGGTGCCCTCGTAGGCGGGCACCCGCGAATGCAGGTTCTCGCGGAGGAGGTCGAGGATGCGCTCGCGGGGGGTGGAGACTTCCAGGCAGAACATGTCGGGGCGGGGGACCATGACCTCGCGCGCCAGCGTGTCCTCGAGCTCGAAGACGCGATGGATCATCTCGCGCTCGGTGCGCTCCACCACGCCCTCGCGCGTCCCCACGTCCACCAGGGTCCGCAGCTCCTCCTCGGTGATCTCGGGAGCGTCGTCCTGGCGCTCGGAGCCCACGAGGCGCAGGGTGAGCGCGGTGAAGGCGCTGAGGGCCGCGCGGATGGGCGCTACCGCGGCGGATAGCCAGGCCACCGGCCGGTTGACCCAGGCGATGAAGCGCTCGGGGTACTCCACCGCGAGGGTCATCGGCAGCACCTCGCCGAAGAGGCTCAGCATGAAGACCATGACCACGATGGCGACGGGGAGGCCGGCGGGGCC
>JBKPDT010000077.1:0-14165 GCA_046728035.1 Candidatus Methylomirabilota bacterium
AAGTACACCGGCCCGGATGGCGTCACCGTCGACGTCTCCGAGACAGGCTGGGTGGGTACCCCCTCGTTCGACCCCGCCGCCGCCGTCAAGAAGCAGAGCTGACCCGCATCCGCATACGTCGCAGGTAATTGAATCGCCCCGCGGCCGCGGCCACGATGAGTCATGCGACCTCTCGTGGTCGTCGTGGCGGTGCTGGCGGTCGTTATCGGGGCGTGGGCGGGTACCCGGGGGGTCCGGCTGTTCGTGCGCGGCCTCCGCTGCGCTGAGGATCCCCGGGCATCGCTCTGGGTGATCCGGGGGCTCCGCGGCATCATCGTCTTCGTCTGCCTGGTGTCCCTGGCCCTCGGCGCGGTGCTCGAGCAGATCTGGCTACTCGTCTTCGCGGGGCTATGGCTGCTGGAAGAGATCTACGAAACCGGCGTCCTCGCGCTCATCCTCCGCGCGGGCGAGGCGGACGGGCCCGGGCATTCCGGGTCCGAGCGCGCCTGAGACCGGGCGTTCCCCACGGAAGGGCGGGACGCGGGCCGGCTGAGCGGGTATACTTGGCAGCCTAGTCGTGTCGCGATTGTGTCTTTATTTCGCGGAGGGGTGGCCGAGCCCGGTTGAAGGCGTCCGACTCGAAATCGGATAGGGGCGTAAGTCCCTCGGGGGTTCAAATCCTCTCCCCTCCGCCAAATTCTCATTCGCGCCTTCGTGAAATCGTCGAGCAGCGTGGAGGGGTGGCCGAGTGGCCGAAGGTGCGGCACTGGAAATGCCGTGTACGGGCAACTGTACCGTGGGTTCGAATCCCACCCCCTCCGCCATTTTGTTTTCGCTGGGCCGTGCTAGACGGGGAGGTAGCGGTGCCCTGTAACCCGCAATCCGCTACAGCGGGGTTGAATTCCCCCTTGAGGGTCGCTCGTGTCGAATGAGCCGTTTGGGACGGCGTTGAGGGTTGGGCCCCACGCGACGGGAAGCGTCGAACCCCGCCAGGCCCGGAAGGGAGCAACGGTAAGGCGCCCCTCCCGAGTGCCGTGGGAGTACCTGACCGGAGCAGGTTTCAGACGGAGATCGCGGTACGGACGGTTCGATTGGGGGTGCACGGTCTCTTCATGACCTATCAAGTGCTGGCTCGGAAGTGGCGCCCGCAGGTCTTCGACGCGGTAGTGGGGCAGGAGGCCATCACCCGCACGCTGCGCAATGCCCTGGCCTCGGGGCGCGTGGCGCACGCCTACCTCTTCACCGGGCCCCGCGGCGTGGGCAAGACCACCACGGCGCGGCTCCTCGCCAAGGCCCTGGCCTGCACGGGGCGCAGCACGGAGCCCGAGGCGTGCGGGAAATGCGCCGCCTGCCTCGACTTCGCCTCGGGCGCGTCCGTCGACGTGCTCGAGATCGACGCCGCCTCGAACAACGGCGTCGAGGAGATCCGCACGCTCCGCGAGAACGTGAAGTACGCGCCCGCGCGCGGGCGCTTCAAGGTCTACATCGTCGACGAGGTCCACATGCTCTCGGGGCCGGCGTTCAACGCGTTCCTCAAGACGCTGGAGGAGCCGCCCGACCACGTCGTCTTCATCCTCGCCACGACCGATCCCAAGAAGATCCCAGCCACGGTGCTATCGCGCTGCCAGCGCTTCGACTTCCGCCCCATCCCCGCCGATCTCCTGACGCGCGGGCTCACCGAGATCCTCACCCAGGAGAAGGTCGAGTTCGATCCGGCCGCCCTGCCGCTTCTCGTGCGCGCCGCGGAGGGGAGCCTCCGTGATGCGCTCTCGCTGCTGGACGCCGCGATCGCGTACGGCGAAGGGCGGCTCGAGGAGACGAGCGTGGCGCGGCTGCTCGGCACGTCCTCGCCGGCACAGGTGCGGGCCCTGGCGACGGCCCTCCTCGGCCGCGACGGCGCCACCGCGCTGGAAGCAATCGATCGCGCCGCGCGCCAGGGCGAGGATCTGGACGGGTTCTGCCGTGACGTGGTCGAGATGCTGCGCCGGCTCCTCGTGGTGAAGGTCGCACCCACGACGCCGCCCGCCGAGCTGACGCCCGCGGAAGCGCAGGAGCTCAAGTCGGCCGCCGAGCCCGCCACGGTGGACGATCTCGTCTATCTCCTTCGCGTCCTCCTGGAGAGCCAGGCCGAGATGCGGCGCTCACCTTACCCCCGGGTGGAGCTGGAAATCGCGGTGGTGCGCGCGACCCGCCGGCCCCAGCCCCAGGCCATCGAGACCCTGATCGCGCGGGTCGAGGAAGCCGAGAAGCGGCTGCGCGCGGGCGGGGGTGGGGGCATCGTCCCCGCGCGGCCGCAGTCGGCCCAGGGCAGTCTCCTGGACTCGCGGCCTCCCCTCTCCCCTCAGGGGAGAGGCCCGGGTGAGGGGACTCCACCCCTGTCAGGCGGGAGTATCCCTTCGGTGGTGGCGCCGTCCCCCACGTCAACCCTCGACGAGGCCTGGCAGCGCGTGGTC
The DNA here is from genome assembly GCA_046728035.1 of Candidatus Methylomirabilota bacterium. Classification (GTDB taxonomy): domain Bacteria; phylum Methylomirabilota; class Methylomirabilia; order Rokubacteriales; family CSP1-6; genus DASRWT01. Next base: position 2,433 of record JBKPDT010000077.1, read on the forward strand.
GCCGCCGTGCTCGCCCGCAAGGCGCTGCTTGGCTCCGTGCTCCAGCACGTCACGCCCATCGCCGTGCGCGATGGCGCCCTCGCCGTCAACATGGTCGCCAGCCGGTTCCACCAGGAGTTGCTCGCCGACCGGGCCAACCGAGAGCTCATCCATCAGACGATCGTCGAGCACGTGCCCGGCGCGCGCCGCCTCGAGCTCAGCACCGAAGCCGCGCCCGCCACGGGCGCCGCCGCGCACCCTGCCGTGCAGGCCGCCCTTGCCGCCTTCGGCGCCGAGGTCGTAGCGGTGCGGCCGCGCATACCCGAGGAGCCCGAGACTCAGGAAGGAGAAGGCCAGTGAAAGGCTTTGGCAATATCATGAAGGAGGCCCAGAAGCTTCAGGCCCAGATGGCCGCGCTCCAGGCCGAGGCGTCGAAGAAGCAGGTCGAGGCCACCGCGGGGGGCGGTATGGTCACCGTGACGGCGAACGGCATGCAGGAGATCGTCGCCATCAAGATCGACAAGGAAGTGATCAACCCCGAGGACAGCCAGATGCTGGAGGATCTCGTCCTCGCCGCGTGCAACGAGGCCCTGCGCAAGTCCAAGGAGATGATGCAGGCCGAGATGGGCAAGCTCACCGGCGGGCTCAAGATCCCCGGCCTCGGGATGTGATGGCGTATTATCCCGAGCCCGTCGCCCGCCTCATCGAGGCGCTCCAGCGGCTGCCGGGCATCGGGCCCAAGACCGCCCAGCGGCTCACCTTCTTCCTCCTCAAGCGTCCCGCCGACGAGGTGGGCGAGCTCTCGGTGGCGCTCACCGAGCTGAAGACTCGCATCATCCACTGCACGCGCTGCTTCAACGTCACCGAGGAGGATCCCTGCCGCATCTGCCGCGATCCCGCGCGGGACTCTCGGAGCCTCTGCGTGGTCGAGGAGCCGAACGACCTGCTCGCCCTGGAGCGAACGGGCGAGTTCAAGGGTCGGTATCACGTATTGCTCGGCGCGCTCTCGCCGCTCGATGGCATCGGGCCCGAGGACATCAAGGTGCGCGAGCTCCTCGTCCGTCTCGATGGGGAGCAGGTGGACGAGGTGATCCTGGCCACCAACCCGAGCGTGGAGGGCGAGGCCACCGCCATCTATCTCGCCAAGCTGATGAAGCCGCTCGGCGTTCGCATCACTCGCATCGCGCGCGGTCTGCCGGTGGGCGGCGATCTCGAGTACGCCGACGAGGTGACCCTCAGCAAGGCTCTCGAAGGCCGCAAGGAGATGGGATAGTCCCGGCCATGTACACCTCGGTCATCATGGGCGTGCTCTTCTGGTCGGCGCTGGTGCTCTTCTCGTGCTGGATCGTGGTGGAGCTGTCCGAGCTGGTCCGCAAGGCCCGGCAAGATGCCAGGGTGCGCGCCCGGCTGGGCTTCGACGAGCGGCCGGGCGGGTCGGCCTGGGAGGAGCGGATGCGGATCTACACCGAGGAGGTTGCGGAGGAGTCCGAGCCCGCACGGCGACGTTAGCCCGTGATATAAAGGAGTTCCGGAGCAGCGCGGCAGCCCGCCACTCCCCGATAGCTCAATGGTAGAGCATCCGGCTGTTAACCGGAGGGTTGTAGGTTCGAGTCCTACTCGGGGAGCCATTTCCTCCGCCCGCACCCTGGCCATCGACATCGGAGGCAGCGGCCTGAAGGCCGCCGTGATCGGCGCGACGGGCCGACTCCTCACCGAACGGGTCCGCGTCGACACCCCGGTCGGGCGCCCGCCCAAGGAGATCGTGGGAGCGCTCGTCCGGATGGTCGCCCCCCTCGGCCCCTACGATCGCGTCGCGGTCGGCTTTCCTGGCGTCGTGCGGGCGGGTCGGGTCCTCACGGCGGCCAACCTCGACAACGAGGGCTGGAAGAGCTTCGACCTGGCGAGTGCGCTGGAGCGTGCCCTCGGCAAGCCCGTGCGCGTCGCCAACGACGCCGACGTGCAGGGCCTGGCGGTCATCGAGGGCAAGGGCGTCGAGATGGTGATCACGCTAGGCACCGGCTTCGGCACCGGGCTCTACCTCGACGGCCGACTTGCGCCCCACCTCGAGCTGTCGCACCACCCCTTCCGAAGGGGCGAGACCTACGACGAGCAGCTCGGCGATGCCGCGCGCAGGCGCGTGGGGAACCGCAAGTGGAACCGGCGCGTGAAGAAGGCGATCCGCAACCTCCGGTCGCTGACGAGCTTCGATCGCCTCTACGTCGGCGGCGGCAACGCCCGGCGGATCGACTTCGACCTCGACCCTGACGTGACCATCGTCGACAACGCCGCGGGCATCAAGGGCGGCATCGCGCTCTGGCGGGAGTGACGCTCAGCGAAGCCGCGCGGCAGCGAAGGGCTCGAGAAGCTCCCGGTCACGATCGTAGCTGAGAAGTTCCGACGCCTCGTCGAGGGACACCCACCGGACGGCGTCCACCTCGTTCCGGGGCCTCGCCACGCCGCCGATCGGCACCATCATCCAGTACCGGACGACTTTGAGCCGGCCTTTGCGGGTCCGGTGAGAGATGGTCGGCAGCTCGGGGCCCAGGGCGCACCGAAGGCCGGTCTCTTCCTCGACTTCGCGGACGGCGCAGGCCTCGTGCGTCTCGCCGGGCTCGAGCTTTCCTTTCGGGAACGTCCAGTCCTGCCGATGGGGCCGGTGGATCAGGAGCACCTCGATCTCGACGCCCCGGGTGTTGCGATGGACGACACCGCCGGCGGCGCGAGTGATCCCTCGGTCGCTCACGCCCTCTTCCACGCCTTGCGGCCGCGGCGCTTGAGCTTGGGCCACCCGTCCAGAAACTCCGTCTTCGCCGTCTCGCGCCGGTCACCCTCACGCTGTGCGAGGGCCCGCGACAGCACCTTCGCCGGCGGCCGGCGGTCGGCACCGAGAAGGCCGCGAAGGCGTTGCTCGGCCACGACTGCGTCCTGATGCTCGCCGAGAATGTCCTGGAGCTTCTTGGCGGTCTTGATGAATCGCTCGGCGGGGCGCCCGGCCAGCGGCTGCGCCAGCTCGGCGGCGTACCGGGCCCGCTTCAACTTGATCCGCACGGCGTGCAGGTCCTGGTCGCTTGGATCGTCGGGGAGCGCCCGCACCTTCTTCCGCAGCTTCTTGAACTCGCCCGCGGCGACGCCCGGAAGGGTGAGGGTTTGCCTCACCACGCGGGGGCGTCGGACCGCCTCCTCCAGGCGGCGGAGGAGCCTCGCGTAGCGCGGACTGTCGAGGGCCGCGATCACTCCCGCATGCGCGCGCCCCCGTTGCGCGTCCAGGCGGGCGAGAAGATCTCGGGCCACCGTGCGCTTGCCGGACTTGAGGGAGGCCAGCTCGGTATGGAGATGCTGCCGGAGCACGTCGAGATCCCGGCGGGCGCCGAGCGCGGTGCCGAGCCAGTCGAGCTCGCTGCGCAGGCCCCGGACCCACGCCAGATCGAACATGCCCCTGACCGCGCCGAGAACCGCGCGCAGGCGCCGTACCGCCGTGCGCATTCCGTGGAGCTCTTCGGGGTCGCGTCCGAGCCGCGTGCCGGCCTCGCGCGCTCGCAGGGCCCGGAGATGCTCGCGCAGGAGCGCCAGGACGTGATGGCGCGTCGGGCGACCGGGGGCGACCTGGGGCCGCTTCACGGGCGGGCCTGCGTCATGACTCATTATGGTCCGAGGTGCATGGATTGACTAAGCTTTGCCGAGGGATTACACATGGAGGTCCCAACGTGTCAACGCGCGTGACGGATCTCCGAACGGGCGGCCAGTGGGCCGTCGACGCCCTCGCTGCCGAGGGTGCACGCCATGTCTTCGGCATCCCCGGCGTCCACAACCTCGCCATCTACGACGCGCTCCCGAATCAGCCCGGCATCACCCATGTCCTCGCGCGCCACGAGCAGGGCGCGGCCTTCATGGCCGACGGCTACGCCCGCGCCTCCGGGCAGCCCGGCGTGGTCGCGGTCACCACCGGTCCTGGCGCCACCAATGCGCTGACCCCGCTGGTGGAGTCGTACGCCTCTTCCGTCGCCGTGCTCGTGCTCATGTCCGACATCCCCGCCGCCCTCATCGGCAAGCGCCTCGGCGCGCTCCACGAGGTGCCGAACCAGATCGAGTGCTTCCGTCCCCTCACGCGCTGGGCGGAAACCGTGCGCGCCGGCGGCCAGATCGCCGCGTCGGTGCAGGCCGCCTTCGAGCGCTTCCGGAGCCGGCGGCCGGGGCCCATCGCGCTTTCCGTCCCCACCGATCTCCTCATGGCCAAGGGACCCGGCGCGGTACACGAGCCCCGCGGCGCACGGCCGCGCTGCGACGCCGCCCTCATCGAGCGCGCGGCCGCTTTGCTGCGCGGCGCCCGACGGCCCCTCGTCATCACGGGGGGTGGGGTGGTGGCAGCGGGCGCCGAGGCCGAGCTCCTCGCTCTCGCCCGCCGGCTCAGCGCGCCCGTCGTCACCACCGTCAACGGGCGCGGCGCGGTGCCGGAGACGGATCCGCTCTGGCTGGGCGTGCTGCCGAACCGCCTCGCGAGCCAGGCCGCCCTGGAAGCGGCCGACGTGGTCCTCGCCGTGGGCTGCCGCTTCGCGCATCGGTCCACCAAGGGCCTGCTGCTGAACCTCGAATTCCGGTCGGAGCAGCAGCTCATCCACCTCGACCTCGATCCCGAGGAGATCGGGCGGCAGTTCAAGGTCGAGATCGGGATCGTGGGGGACGCGCGGGATGGGCTCACCGGCCTCATGGCCTCGCTCGGGGCGCGCGTGGGAACGGCCACCAGCGACTGGGACTGGGTGACGCTCGGCCGCCAGCGCGACGCGCGCTGGACGCGCTGGACGGAAACGGACGCGCGCCTGATCCGCATCCTGCGGGAGGCGCTGCCCTCGGACGGCATCGTGGTGAACGATCAGACCGGGCTCAACTACTGGATGGAGTGGCACTACCCGGTGCTGGCGCCGCGCACCTTCCTCTACCCGATCGGCTCGGCCACGCTGGGCTATGGCGTGCCCGCGGCCATCGGCGCCAAGGTCGCTCGGCCCGACCAGCCGGTGGTGGCCGTGGTGGGCGATGGCGGCTTCCTCTTTTCAGTGAACGAGCTGGCCACCGCCGTCAAGTACTCCCTGCCGATCGTCTTCCTCGTCCTCAACGACAACCGCTACGGCGCCATCAAGTATCTCCAGGAGGCGATGTTCGCGGGCCGCTGGAGCGAGGCCGACCTGGCCAACCCCGACTTCCCCGCGATGGCGCGCGCCTTCGGCGCCGAGGGACATCTGGTGAAGCAGATTGACGACCTCCCGCGCGCGCTCGAGAAGGCGCTCGCCCATCCAGGCCCGACCGTCCTGGAGGTGCCCGTCGCGATCGACCCGCCGTGGGAGTTATAATCGATCGATGGTGCCGCTGACCGACGCGCGGAAGAAGGCGCTTCGCCGGGAGATGGAGGGCTTCCTCGGCAAGGGGGCCGTACTCTCCGACCCCGAGGAATTGCTGGTTTATGAGTCGGACGGCCTCACCCTCTTCCGCGCCCTGGCCGATTTCGTGGTCTTCCCGCAAACCGCCGAGGACGTCGCCGCTCTGGTCCGCCTGGCCAACCGCGAGGGCATGCCTTACGTGGCGCGTGGCGCGGGCACCGGGCTGTCCGGCGGCTGCCTGCCCGCGGAGGGCGGGCTGGTCATCTCGCTGATGCGGATGAACCGCGTGCTCGAGGTGGACTACGCCAACCAGTACGCGGTGGTGGAGCCGGGTCTGGTGAACCTGCATCTCTCCTGGGCGGTGGGACCCAACGGCTACTACTACGCGCCCGATCCCTCCAGCCAGCAGGCCTGCACCATCGGCGGCAACATCGCCAACAACTCCGGTGGCCCGCACACGCTCAAGTACGGTGTCACCACCAACCACGTGCTGGGCCTGGAGGTGGTGCTGCCCGATGGCGAGCTGATGTGGATCGGTGGGAAGACGCGCGATACGCAGGGCTACGACCTCACCGGGCTCTTCGTGGGCTCCGAGGGCACCTTCGGCATCGCCACCAAGATCATCGTGCGCATCTTGAAGAAGCCCCAGGCCCTGAAGACCGTGCTCGCGGTCTTCGATGAGATCGATCAGGCCTCCGCCGCGGTGTCGGCGATCATCGCGCGCGGCCTCGTTCCCGCCGCCATGGAGATGATCGACCACCTCACCATCGAGGCGGTGGAGGACGCCTTCGGCTGCGGCTATCCCCGCGATGCTGCCGCCGCGCTGCTGATCGAGGTGGACGGTATCGCCGCCGGCATGGACGAGCAGGCCGCGCGCATCATGGCGGCTTGCCGCGAGGCTGGCGCGCGCGACGTGCGCGTGGCGCGCGACGCGGAGGAGCGCGAGCTGCTCTGGAAAGGGCGCAAGTCGGCCTTCGGCGCCTTCGGGCGCATCTCGCCCGCCTACATGGTGATGGACGGCGTGATCCCGCGGACCAAGCTGCCCTACGTGCTCCGGCGCGTGAACGACATCGCGGCCGCCCACGGCCTGCGCGTGGGGAATGTCTTCCACGCGGGCGACGGCAACCTCCATCCGAACATCCTCTACGATCCGCGCGTGCCGGGCATCGAGGCGCGGGTGGTGGCGGCGGGCGGCGAGATCCTCAAGGTCTGCGCCGAGGTGGGGGGCTCCATCTCCGGCGAGCACGGCATTGGGCTCGAGAAGGCGGACTACATGCCGCTGATCTTCTCCGGCGCCGACCTCGAGTGCATGCGCCGGGTGAAGCACGCCTTCAACCCCACCGGACTCTGCAATCCCGGGAAGATCTTCCCGAGCCGCAAGGCCTGCGGCGAGGCCGGCATCGCGTATCGCCCGCACCCCATCGAAGAGAAAGGCCTCGCCCAGCGCTTCTAGCGCGGGCGTGGCGGGGACCCCCTCGTGGATGCCGAGCTGACGCGACGCCTTGCTTCCCTCGTCGGCGACCGCCACCTCCTCACCGGCGTGGAATGCTCGCCCTATGTGCTCGAGGGGCGCACGCCGGCGGCGGTGGCGTTCCCCGGCACCAAGGAGGAGGTGGCGGGCATCCTCGCGGCCGCCGACGCCGCCGGCGTCCCCGTCATCCCCTGGGGCGGTGGCACGCGCATCTCGGTGGGCATGCCGCCGCCACGGCCCGGTCTGGTCCTCTCGCTCAAGCGGCTCGATCGTCTGGTCGAGCACGAGCCCGGCGATCTCACCGCCACCGCGGAGGCCGGCATGACCCTCGGCGCCTTGCAGGAGGCGCTCGGCCAGCGCGGCCAGTGGCTCTCGCTGGATCCGCCCAACGCTCGCGAGGGCACGCTGGGCGGCATCCTCGCCAGCAACGCCTCGGGCCCGCGGCGGCACCTCTACGGCACCGCCCGGGACCTCCTCATCGGCCTCACCATGGTGCTCGCCGACGGCTCCATCGTGCGTGGCGGCGGGAAGGTCGTGAAGAACGTCGCCGGCTACGATCTGCCCAAGCTCGCCATCGGCTCCTTCGGCACGCTCGGCATCATCGTCGAGGCCACGGTGAAACTGCGCCCGCGCCCGGACACGGACCGCCTGGTCGTGGCGTGGTTCGAGCGCGTGAAGGATGCCGGGCAGGGGGTGCGCGCGATTATGGCCTCCGACCTCATTCCCTCCGCGCTGGAGCTGCTGGACGCGGAGGCCCTGCGCGCGCTGGCGCTCGGCGGCCGCGAGGGCGCGGCGCTCCTGGTCGGTCTGGACGGCCTGCACGAGCAGGTGGAGTGGCAGAGCACGGAGCTGGGGCGGCTGCTCGCCGCCGGCGCTCGCGTGGAGACGCGCGTGCTCGACGGCGAGGAGCGCGCCCGCGTCTGGGAGGCCGCCGCCGACCTGCCGCGCCGCGCGTATCCAGAAGTGACCGCCGTGATGAAGTGGGGCGTCCTGCCCACCCAGGTCGCCGACCTGATCGATCATGGTGGCGACGTCGCGCGGCGCCACGGGCTCAGCGCGGCCTTCTCCGCCCATGCCGGCGTCGGCATCGTCACCGCCGTGCTCGGCTCCGGAGGGGGCGGCGGCACCGCGGCCAATACCGTGGCAGCCACCCTCGGCGACTGGCGCGCGCTCGTCCGCGACGCGAATGGTCATGCCTCGCTCGAGTGGGCGCCGCTGGCGGTGAAGGAGCGCGTGCCCGTGTGGGATCCGCCCGGCGCGCCGCATCGGATCATGCAGCGGCTCAAGGGCGAGCTGGACCCGAACGGCATCCTGAACCCCGGCCGATTCGTGGGGGGGATCTGACCGGTATGGCGCCCGCCACCGAGACACCGGCAATTCCGCCGGGCCCGCTCACCCTCCACGGCCACGACGTGGAAGGCGTCAACCGCTGCGTGCACTGCGGTCTCTGCCTGGCGTATTGCCCCACCTTCTCCATCCTTGGCACCGAGATGGACTCGCCGCGCGGCCGCATCTTCCTCATCAAGTCGATGGCGGAAGGGCGCATCGAGCTCACCGACTCCGCCGCCACGCATCTCGACCTCTGCCTCGGCTGTCGTGCCTGCGAGACGGTGTGTCCCGCCGGCGTGCCGTACGGGCAGCTCATCGAGGCCGCGCGCGCCGACATCGAGCGCCAGCGCCCCGGTGGCCCGGTGCGCCGGCTCTTCCGCTGGCTGAACTTCTCCGTGCTGCTCCCGCATCCGGGCTTGCTCTCCCTGGCCGCGGCGGGCCTGCGCTTCTACCAGGTGAGCGGGCTCCAGCGGCTGGTCCGCGCCACCGGGCTCATTCGTTTGCTGCCCTCGCCGCTGCCCGCGTGGGAGCGGCTGCTGCCTTCGATACCGTCCCGCGCCGATCGTGCGCCCCTTCCCGAGGTGACGCCGGCTCAGGGCGCCCGGCGCGGCAGCGTCGGCCTCCTGACCGGCTGCGTCCAGCAGGTCGCCTTCGGCCCGCACAACCGCGCCACCGCCCGCGTGCTGGCGAGGAACGGCGTCGAGGTGGTGGCCCCGCGCACCCAGTCGTGCTGCGGGGCGCTGCACGCGCACGGGGGCGAGCACGACACCGCGGTGGAGCTGGCCAAGAAGACCATCCAGGCCTTCGAGTCGGCGGGGATGGAGCAGGTGGTGGTGAACACCTCCGGCTGCGGCGCCCACATGAAGGCGTACGGCACGCTGCTGGCCGCCGATCCCGCCTGGGCCGCGCGCGCGGCCCGCTTCGCCGCGCGCGTCAGCGACGTGGCCGAGTTCCTCGCGCGCGAGCCGCTGCGCGGGCCGCTGCACCCCGTCCACCGCAAGGTCACCTACCACGACCCCTGTCACGTCGCGCATGGGCAGAAGATCCGGAAGGAGCCGCGCCGGCTCCTGGCCCAGATCCCCGGATTGACCCTGGTCGAGCTCAACGAGGCCGACTGGTGCTGCGGCTCGGCCGGCACCTACAACCTCACCCAGCCCGAGATGGCGGCCCGCCTTCAGGAGCGCAAGGTGCAGAACATCCGAGCCACCGGCGCCGACGCCGTGGTCACCGCGAACCCGGGCTGCATCATTCAGATCGCGCAGGGTCTGGGCAATGGCGGCAAGCCCATCCAGGTGCTGCATATCGTCGAGCTGCTCGACGAAGCGTACTCCCTCTCCCCCGGAGGGGGAGAGGGTGGGGTGAGGGGGTGAAGTCGAAGGTGCTCGACCTCGCCGCGCTGCCGCCGCTCACGCCCATGCTGGTCACGGTCGACGGCACCGACGTCTTCCTCTACCGCCGGGGTGACGAGATCCTCGCCATGGGGAACGCGTGCCCCCACCAGGGCGGCAATCTCTGCGACGGCTGGATCGAGGGCGATATCGTGACGTGCCCGCTGCACGGCTGGGAGTTCGACTTCCGCTCCGGCGTCTGCATGACCATTCCCGGTGAGCGTGTGCCGCGCTACGAGGTCAGCGTGCACGGCGGCGCCGTCTACCTCGAGCCGGTAGAGTGAGCGTCCGATGGCCGACGTGAAGCGCGATCAGGTCGCGGAAGAGCATCGCAGCCACGGCCCGAAAACCGCCGGGTGTTTCATCTTGACCATCTCCGACTCCAAGACCCCGGCCACCGATACGAGTGGCCTGCTGATCAAGGAGCTTCTCACCGCGGCCGGCCACACCGTGGTGGGCCAGACCATCGTGCGCGACGAGCCCGCCCACGTCACCGCCGTCGTCCACGAGGGGTGCGCGAACCCCGCGATCCAGGTCTTCGTTCTCACCGGCGGCACCGGGATCAGCTCGCGTGACTCCACCTTCGAGGCCGTCGAGGCGCTCCTCCGCAAGCGGATCACCGGCTTCGGCGAGCTCTTTCGCATGCTGTCCTATCAGGAGGTCGGCGCCGCCGCCATGCTGTCACGCGCGCAGGCGGGGGTGATCCACGGGCGCTTGCTCTTCTCGCTGCCCGGCTCGCCCCATGCCTGCCGGCTCGCCCTCGAGAAGCTGATCATCCCCGAGCTCGGCCACCTTCTCCGCGAAGTCAACCGTTAACCGCGGCCGGCGCCCTACCAGTAGAGCCCGTGGCGATCAGCTGGCTATCCTGGGGCGAGGCCGCCTTCGCCCGCGCGCGCGACTCCAAGCGCCCCGTTCTTCTTTCCCTCAGCGCGAGCTGGTGCGGGGCCTGCCATCGCATGGACGAGGAGACCTGGGACGATCCCGGCGTGGCCGCGGTGGTGGAGAGCGCCACCGTGCCCGTGCGCGTGGACGCCGACGAGCGGCCCGACGTCTACGGGCGTTACCACCTGGGCGGGCTGCCCTCGACGGCAGTGCTCAGCGCGGCGGGCGAGTTCATCCGCGGCGGGACTTTCCTTTCGCCGACCCAGCTGCTGGGCCTGCTCGAAGCCGCGCAAGCGGATCTTCGCGCGGGCCGGCGTCCGGCAAGGCGCGAGCGGCCCGCCGCCACGCCCGCCGCACCGCTGGCCGAGGAAGTCGTCGACCGGCTACGACGACGCGCCGATCGCGAGCACGGCGGCTTTGGCGTGGGGCCCAAGCAGCCGGAGCCCGACGCGGTGACCTTGCTCCTGCGCGAGTCCCGGCGGACCCGCGACGGCGAGCTCGAGACCATCGCGCGCGCGACCCTCGACGCCATCAGGCTCCACCTCGTGGACCCGCTTGACGACGGCTTCTTCCGCTACGCGGCGGCCGCCGACTGGTCGGGCCCGCATACCGAGAAGGTGACGGTGGACCAGGCCGGCCTGATCACGCTGTTCCTGGAGTCATCCATCGTCCTTGACGCGCCCGACTATCGCCACGTCGCCCTGCGCGCGCTCGACCACGCGCGCCAGCGCCTGGCCGACGGCGAGGGCCGTGCCTACGCGAGCATCGCCGCCGCCCGGCGCGAAGAAGTGGATCGGCGGCGCTTCGCGGACGCGGGCGCGGCGCTGGCTCGCGCCGGCCTGCTCGCTCACGCGCTTTCGGGCGAGGATCGTGGGCTTGTCCTCGAGGCGCTGTCCCGCGCGAGCGACGGCGCGGTGCCCCACTGGCTGAACGCGCCACCCGGGGCCGAGACGCCGCGGGGCCTCCTGCGCGACCAGGCGCTCTCCATCGCGGCCGCGGTGGAGGCGTACCGGCTGGGCGGCGTGCCGGCGCTGCTCGACTGGGCCACGCGCGCCGGCGAGTGGTCGCTGGCCCATCTCTGGGACGAGGGGAGGGGTGCCTTCCGCGACTCTCCGCTCATCCCGAGCCTTTCCCCGCCGTGGAGAGGGGAGGAGGTGTTCACGCCGCTCATCGGCAACGGTGACATGGCGCAGGCGCTGCTCGCGCTCGCCGATCATACCGGCGAGGAGAAGTGGCGCCGCGTGGCCGCCACCGCCGTCGCCATGCTCGGCGCCGAGGCCGCCCGCTCGCCGGCAGGCGCCACGCTGGCCCTCGC
>JBKPDT010000078.1:0-13207 GCA_046728035.1 Candidatus Methylomirabilota bacterium
CCGCACATCTCGTGGCCGAAGGTGAGGTCGCGAGGGGGCGAGCCGTACACCTCCTTCATCTCGCCGCGCCAGATGTGCAGGTCGGAGCCGCAGACCCCCGCCCGGGTAAGTCGGATGAGGATGGCGCCGGGCTCGGGGGCCGGCACCGGATACTCGCGCAGCTCGAAGTCGCCGCCGTAGGCGGGCAGCACCGCGACCCGTCCCTTCATGCCGGCACCACCTTTCTCAGATGACCTTCCGGTCGCGAAGCCCGGCGATCTCGTCGGGGCCATAGCCGAGCTCGGCGAGGATGACGTCGGTGTGCTCGCCCAGCGTGGGCGCGCGCTCGCGGAATCGGCCCGGGGTCTCCGACAGATCCACCGGCATCGGCGCCAGCGGCACCGGGCGCGGCAGCCCCGGGTACTCGGTGTCGTCGAGCAATCCCGCCGCGCGGATATGCGCGTCCTCGAGCGCCTGCTGCGGGGAGTAGAGCGGTCCCGCGGGGATCTTGGCGGCCTCGAGGGCGGCCAGCGCCTCCGCGGTGGTGCGCTCGCCCGTCCAGTCGTTCATGCGCTTGGAGATGATCTCGCCGTGATCGCCGCGCGCGCGGTCGTCCGCGAAGCGGGGATCGGTGAGCCAGTGCTCCTCGCCCATGAGCCGCGCCCAGCGCTTGAACATGGGATTGCCGATGGCGTAGGCGATGATCCACCCGTCCTTGGTCCGGTAGAGATCCGACGGCGCCGAGGTCTGCCCGCGGTTCTGCGTGGCCACGCGATTGGGACGGATCACCTGCTGCTCGACCAGCGTCGGATTGTTGAAGGCCACCGCGGTGCGGAGGAGCGCGCCCTCGACCTTCTGCCCGCGTCCCGTGCGCTGCCGCTCCATGAGAGCGGCCAAGGTCCCGAAGGCGGCGAGCGACGCGGTGCCGCAGTCCACCCACGCCACGGCGGCGCGGTACGGCTGCTCGGGCGTGCCCGTGAGATAGGCTGAGCCGCACATGACCTGGCCGATCCCGTCGAAGCCATGCCGGCCGCTCCATGGCCCCCCCGCGCCGAAGGCGGTGACGGTGGTGAGGATGATGTCGGGCTTGACGCGGCGGAGGCTCTCCAGATCGAGAGCGAGCGAGCGCAGCACCTCGGGAGGGAGGTTGGCCACGACGACGTCGGCGGTCGCTACCAGGCGACGCACGATCTGGCGCCCCTCCGGGGAGCCGGGATCCAGGGTCATGCCGCGCTTGTTGCGGTTCATGACCAGATACATGGCGCCCACCCCGTCATCGCCCACCGGGGCCACCCACCGGTCCTCGCCGCCGCCGAGCCGCTCGATCCGGATGACGTCGGCGCCGAGGTCGGCGAGCAGCGCGGCGCAATACGGGCCCGCGATGTAGCGTCCGAAGTCGAGCACGCGGATGCCCGCGAGGACGCCTGCCGCATCCGGCTGATCGCTCACCGACCGGCTCCCTTCCATACCCCGGCGATCTTCGCCGATTCGCCTCCGAACCGCAAACCCGGCTGACGGGGACGGGGGGAGGCGGTATGATCCCGCCATGACCGCGCAGGCGCTCGAGCGCGCGATCGCCCATCTCGCCGCCGGCGAGTGGCAGAAGGCGCATGAAATCGTCCAGGAGAACGACTCGGCGCTTGCCGCCTGGCTCCACGGCATCGTGCACACGCTCGAGGGCGACCTCGACAACGCCCGCTACTGGTACCGGAAGGCGAAGCGCACCTTTGCGGGGCCCGAGGCCGTGCAGGGCGAGATCGCGGCGGCGCGCGCCGAGCTGCTGGGTGGGGGCGCCGGCCGTGTCCCGAAATGAAGCTGGCCAGCTGGCTCTACGCGTGGGCGTTCTACCACTTTCAAAACGGCATGATCTACGGGATCGGCTGGTTTCTTCGGCCGCGATTCATCATCGGCGCCTTCCTCGTCCTGGTGGTCCTGTACGCTGTCGTGATCGTGCTGACGCGGCTGGTCGGATACTTCCGGGGCGCCGGGTAGATTGACGGGGCCCGCCAACGGTGCCATCCTGCGCGGGTGCGCGGGACGCCGCGCCTTGCCCGTTGGGGAACCCGCAGTGGAGGTCACCCTCACATGGCCACCATGACCGCGCAGCCGCTCGGAGGGCCCGCCGCCTGGCGGGGCGCCGACCTCGCCCGGAGCACCGACTGGATCTGGCCCATCTCCGCCGCGGCGGTGGCGGAGCTGGACGCGGCGCTCCAGGGGGTGAAGCGGCGCGGGGCCGCCTGGCGCGACGTGCGACGTGAAGACTTCCCCATCCCCGGCTTCGCGCGGACCCTCGCCGAGGTCCAGCATGAGCTCGAGGACGGTCGCGGCGTCGTCCTCCTGCGGGGCCTGCCCGTCGATCGCTACTCCGAGGACGACCTCCGCGCGCTCTACTTCGGCATCGGCGTCCATCTCGGGAGCCCGCGCTATCAGAACTCGCGCGGCGAGCTGATCGGCGAGGTGCGGGACGAGCTGCGCGTCTACGGCGCGGTGAAGCAGCCGGCCATGCCGGACCGGAGCGCGGACGCGCCGCCGACCTCGCGCTACAAGGCGCGCTCGAGCGGGCCGCTCCGCTTCCACACCGACCGCACCGACGTGGTGGCGCTGCTCTGCGTGCGCCAGGCGCGGGCGGGCGGGCTGAGCCGGGTCGTCAGCTCGGTCGCCGTCCACGACGCCATCCTCGCGCGCCGGCCCGACCTGCATGCGCTCCTCTTCCAGGACTATCACCGGAGCCGCGAGGGCGAGGAAGCCGGCGGCGAGCGCCGCACCTACGCGCTGCCCGTCTGGGGAATTCGAGACGGACGGTTCACGAGCCAGTACTCGCGCACCTTCGTCGAGGCCGCGCAGCGGCTGCCCGGGGTGCCGCCCCTCACCCCGGCCCAGGACGAGGCTCTCGACCTTCTCGCCGAGGTGGCGGAGGAGCTCTGCTACGAGATGACCCTCCTCCCGGGCGACCTCCAGCTCCTCAACAGCCACGTGACCTATCACGCGCGCACCGCGTACGAGGACGACGTGACGAATAGACAGGACCGCCTGCTCTACCGTTTGTGGCTCTCCGTGCCGAACAGCCGGGCGCTGCCGCCCGGCTTCGAGGTGCTCTGGGGCCGGATCGAGGCCGGTGCGCTCCGCGGCGGGATCGAGCAGCTATGAGGCGCGGCGGTCGGAGGCTGGCGCTGGGCGTCGCGCTGCTGGTGGCGACGCTGGCGCTCGGGCCCGCACCCGCGCGGGCGCAGGCCAAGCCCGAAGGGGAGATGCGCTGGGCTCTCTACGTCACGGTGCCGCCGGTCTGGTTCGACCCCGCCGAGGTGGTAGGCGTGATCACGCCCTTCTGGGTGCTCTATGCGCTCCACGACGCCGTGGTCAAGCCCATGCCGGGCAATCACCTGACGCCGAGCCTCGCGGAGTCCTGGACGGTGAGCCCGGACCAGAAGGTCTACGAGTTCAAGCTGCGCCAGGGCGTGAAGTTCCACAACGGCGATCCGTTCAGCGCCGAGGACGTGAAGTTCAGCTTCCATCGCGCCAAGGCCAAGCTCCTGCACGAGAAGGTCAAGGACGTGGTCGTGGTCGACCCCCACCGGGTGCGCTTCGTGCTGCACGAGCCCTGGCCAGACTTCATGACCTTCTACGGCACGTTCGCGTCGGGAGCCGGCTGGGTGGTGCCCAAGAAGTACATCGAGCAGGTGGGCGTGGAGGGCTTCCGGAAGTATCCCATCGGGCTTGGTCCCTACAAGTTCGTGAGCACTACCCCGGGCGTCGAGGTCGTCATGGAGGCCTACGAAGGCTACTGGCGGAAGATGCCGTCGGTGAAGCGCCTCGTGTACAAGAGCGTGCCCGATCCCACGACGCGGATGGCCATGCTCAAGCGGGGCGAGGTGGACCTCGCCTATCTCATCGACACTCCCATGGCGGAGGAAGTGAAGCGCGATCCGACCCTCAAGCTGGCGTTTTCCGGCGGCATCGGGACGACGTATCTCGACTTCTTCGACATGTGGGATCCGAAGTCGCCGTGGCACGACAAGCGCGTGCGGCAGGCGGCCAGCTACGCCATCGACCGCCGCGCCATCAGCGAGGCGGAGACGGTGGGCGCCTCCATTCCCACCGGCAACGTGGTGCCAAAGGGCTTCGAGTTCGCGCTCCCCATGGAGTCGGACCCGTACAACCCCGCCCGCGCCAAGCAGCTCCTCGCGGAAGCCGGCTATCCCAACGGCTTCGACGCGGGCGACCTTTACCCGTGGCCGCCCTACTTCTCGACCGGAGAAGCGGTGACCAACTTCCTCGCCGCCATCGGCATCAAGACGCGGGTGCGGGTCATGGAGCGGGCCGCGTTCTATGCAGCGGCGACCTCGAAGAAGCTCAAGGGGCTCTGCGTGTGCGTCACCGCCGTGTACGGCAATGCGGCTTCCCGCCTGTCCGAGATCGTGCCCGCGGCGGGGGCCTACGCCTACGGGGCCTGGCCCGACATCGAGGCCCTCTACGTGCAGCAGGGACGCGAGATGGACCGGAAGAAGCGCGAGGCCATGCTGCACCGGATCCAGCGCGAGCTGCACGAGCGCGTCCGGTTCGCGCCCATCTACGACTACATCTGGCCGAGCGCGGTGGGGCCGCGGGTGGCCGAGCCCGCGCTCATGCTCATCAACCCATATCCCTGGTCGGCGCCCCTCGAAGAGGTGCGCCTCAAGAAATAGGGAGGCTTCCATGCTCGCGATGTGGGTGAAGGTGCGGATCAAGCCGGAGCAGCGGAAGCGCTTTCTGGACGCCATCGAGGCGGACGCGCTCGGCTCCGAGCGCGACGAGGCCGGCTGCCTTCGCTTCAACGTGCTGCAGGACGAGAAGGACGAGAACGTCTACTACTTCTTCGAGGTCTACAAGGACCAGGCCGCCCTGGAGGCCCACCGCGACACCCCGCACTACGCGGTGTGGCGGACCGCCGCGGACACCCTCGACGGGCCCACCGAGCCCACCCGGTGCGCAACGGTGTTTCCCGCCGCGCGCGGGTACTGGGGGAAGCTCTAGCGCCTCAGCGCTGGCCGAGGGCGCGGTTCGCGACCTCCACGGTGTGCTGCTCGACGTCGAACCGGTTGGTCTGCTTGTTCTCGACGTCCCCCCCCGTCACGCGGATGAAGATGGTGTCGTCGCCGAATTCGATGGAGTGGATGTCGCCGACCGCGAAGACGGCGGCGTGCCCCGGCTCGTTGAGGAACTCCCGCTGCATTTCCAGGCGCGCGTGTCCCGGGCGGCTGCCGTCGTCGAGGCGGCGCCAGCGGCGCATGCGCGTGGGGTTCCGGTAGTTGCCGTAGATCACCCAGCACGGACCGTGGTCGTGCACCGAGGACTTTCCCGCCCGCTCCCGCCCGTGGACGAGCACGTGGACGTCGGTCTCCGGATCGTGGGCGATGGTGGCGCGCTCGGTGTAGGGGACCGGGTCGCCGAGGTGCTTCTTCAGAAGGTCGGGGTTCTTGAGGAGCTTCTCCAGGTGGCCACGGACTTCGGCGAGTCCCGAGGGGACGCCCTTGGTCTTGAGCGTGGCGCGGGTGTCGGCGAGGAACTCCTCGAGCGAATAGGTCGTGGTCGTCGCCATGGGTCCTCCTTTCCCGATGCCTCCGATCATAGCAGACGCATCCGGCGCTCCCGCCCCTGGCTAGGGCGCCGCGATCCCGCGCTGCGCCAGCTCGCCCTCGAGGTCCAGCGCGCGCGTGGGGGTGGGAAGTCCATCCGGCCGCGTCCAGAACACCTCGAACTCCAGGCCGTCAGGATCCTTCGCGTAGAGCGACAGGCTCACGCCGTGATCGGACGAGCCCACCAGCGCGCCCGCCTCGACGAGGCGGCGGCGCGCCACCACGAGGTCGGTCAGGGCGCCCACCTCCCAGGCCGAGTGGTACATGCGCGCGGCGCCTTCGTGGGGAGCCACGACGCCGGGCTGCTCGAAGAGTCCGAGGTGGTGATCGTCCGGGGTGCCGGGAATCTTGAGGAAGGCGGCGCGCGGGTAGCGGTGCTTCACCTCGAAGCCGAGGAGGTCGCAGTAGAACCGGGCGCTGCGCTCCACGTCTGAAACCCAGAGCACGAGGTGCTGGAGCCGCTTGAGCCCGATGCCGGTAGCGGTGGTCGTCATGGCGCTGCCTCCGGGGAATCCTCGACGCTCACGGTGATGGCGGCGCACGCGATGAGGGTGTCACCGCCGGGTACGCGGAGGCCGCCCGCAACCGGGTGCACGGTGACTTCGCCGTGCGGCAGCTCGCGCCGGACGCGCTCCACGTCCACCTTGCCGGGGTCGGGGACGCCCACCGTCACGTCCACCAGCATGCGCCCGCCGCGGGCACGCAGCTCCTGGAAGAGCGGCAGGCTCGAGTGACGAATGGCGTCGGAGACGGCACGGCAGGCGGCCTTGGTGGCGTCCCCGCCGTGGACGTCCACGCCCATCCCGAACTCGAGCACCATAGCCTTCGCGGTCATGCTGGCAATGGTTCCCGATGCGATCGTCCCTGTCAACCGGGCCGGTGTATAGTCGGGACCTCTTCCCCATCAAGGAGGGCACCGTGAAGCTTCTCTTCTTCGACGACTTCCGGCTGGGCGTGCTCAAGGGCGAGACCGTGGTGGACGTGTCGGACGTCACCCGCGATATCCCGCGCGTGGGCCCGCAGGATCTCATTCGCGGGCTCATCACGCGCTTCGCCGACTACCGCGGGCGTCTGCAGGTGGCCGCCGACAGCGCGAAGGGGACCCCCGTGAGCCAGGTCCGGATCCGGCCGCCCCTGCCGAGCCCGGGGACCATCGCCTGCATGGCGGTGAACTACATGGAGGACGGCACGCGCAGCGAGCCCGCCCCCATCAACGCCTTCCTCAAGTCGCCGGCGGCGGTGATCGGTCCCGGCGACACCATGGTGCTGCCCGACGTTCCCGCCACCATCTTCGAAGGTGAGGCGGAGGTGGCCCTGGTGATCGGCGCGCGCGCCGCGAAGGTCCGGGCGGGGGACGCCATGGCGCACGTCTTCGGCTACGTGAACTTCATCGACGGCTCGGCGCGGGGCCTCCCGCCCGCGGGCAACACCTTCTACCAGATGAAGTCCCGCGACACCTTCGCGCCCATGGGGCCGTACCTCGTGACCGCGGACGAGATCCCCGATCCCCACCGCCTCCAGGTACGGCTCTGGGTCAACGGGACCCTGATGCAGAACTTCAATACCAGCGACATGGCCCACAAGATCCCCCGCTGCGTCGAGTGGGTCACCTCCATCCACACGCTCGAGCCCGGGGATGTCCTTGCCACCGGCACCAACCACCGGGGGCTGTCGGGCTTCCAGGACGGGGACCGGATCGAGCTGGAGACCGAAGGGCTCGGCCGCCTCCGCTTCGGGGTGCGGGACGACCTCAAGCGGACCTGGTCGCGGGAAACCCGCCTCGACCGCCAGCAGAAGGGGGCCGAGGGCACCACCCCCCAGCTCGGTGGGAAGTACGCGCCGACCGCGCGCTAGCGGAGCGCAGCCGGGGGGCGGGGCGCTCGCTTGCTCAGTACAGCATTCGCCGCGAGTGCCCCGCCCCCCGGCTGCGCTCCGCTAGGCAGGGTCGCCGGGCGCCTCGATGACGCCGGCGTGACGGAGCGCGTCGATCCGCTCGGGCGGATAGTGGAGAAGGCCGTCGAGGACGGCGCGGGTGTGCTCGCCGACGCGGTACGCGGCGGGCCCGCGTGGTGGAAGCGGGTGGTGGTCCAGGTGATACGGGCTCGCCGTCACGCGGACGCTGCCGCGCGTCGGGTGAGGGACGGCGGGGAAGAATCCCCGCTCGGCGAGGTGCGGCTCGGCGATCACCTCGGCCGGCCGTAGCACGGGGGCGCAGGGGATGCGGGCCTGCGCGAGCGCGGCCAGGGCCGCCTCCACGCTGGGGTAGGTCTCGAGCCACGCCGTCACGATCGCGCGCAGGGCGCGCCAGTTCGCGCGGCGCTTCTCGGCCGAGTCGAAGCGCGAGTCGCGATCGAGCTCGGGCCGGCCCATGAGCCCGAGCATGCGCGGCCAGAGCTCGCCCGAGCCCACGAACTGCATGGCGAGGCACCGGTTCCCGATGGCGGCCACCACCATGCCGGGCCGCGGGTTGCCGGCCTCCTCGCCGCCGTTCAGCACCGCGGCGTAGGTGACGCTGTCGGCTCCGATCAGCGCTTCCAGCATGGAGACGTCGAGATGCGCGCCCCGCCCCGTGCGGCCGCGCCTGATCAAGGCGCCGAGGATGGCGCCCACCGCGTGGGTGGCGGCAAGCACGTCCGCCGCCTGCAGGTTCGAGGCGCGCGGTGCCGCCTCGTCGCCCTGCTCCAGGTGCATGAGCCCCGAGGCGGCGTTGATGATGTGGGCGAAGGCTGGCCGCGCCCGCCAGGGGCCGGTCTGGCCGAAGCCCGAGATCGAGCAGTAGATGAGGTCGGGCCTGAGCGCGCGCAGGACCGCCTCGTCGCAGCCGAGCTTCGCGGCGACGCCGGGCATGAAGTTCTCGACGAAGACGTCCGCGTGGCGGACCAGATCGTGGACGATGGCCTGACCCTCTGGAGTGGCCATGTCCACCGCCACGCTCTCCTTCCCCGCGTTCACCCGGGTGAAGTAGCTGCTCTGATCGCCCCGCCCCGGCTCGAGCTGCATGTAGTTCCGGCGCATCTCGTCTCCGTCGCGGGGGCGCTCGATCTTGATGACGCGAGCCCCCATGTCGGCGAGGAGCCGCGTGCAGTACGGCCCGGCGAGGACCCGCGTGAGATCGAGGACGGTATGGCCGGTGAGGGGCAGCTCGTCGGCCGCGCGCAGCGTGGGATCCACCTCAGGCGAGGAGAGCGGCGGCCTCCGCGCGCGCGAGGCCCACCGCCTCGCCCGCCGCGAGCAGCTCCTCCCAGGTCGTCGGGTCGATGGCGATACCGTCCCGCGTGCGCTCGAGACGCGCCAGCCGCTCGGGGTCGCCGGGGACGAGGACGGGCGCGTCGGGATCGGCGGGCGGCGAGGCCTTCACGTAGCTCACGAAGCCGTCCAGCTCGCGACCGAACCAGTCCATGCCGGCCAGCCGCGCGGGATCGATGAGCACCGCGAGCATGTTGTTGACGATGCCGCCCAGCCGCGCATTGGCAGGTTGCATGCTGGGGCCGCCGGACAGCGCGGCGGCGAGCAGCTCGGTGATCACGGCGAGCGCATAGCCCTTGTGCTCGCCGAACGCGCGCAGCGCGCCCGGGGGCTCGCGGTACATGACGTCGGGGTCGCGGGTGGGCTGCCCCGCCGCGTCGATGAGGGTGCCCGTGGGCGCGGGCTTGCCCTCGTTCCTGGCCACGCGCACCTTGCCCATCGCGATGGCGCTGGTCGCCATGTCGAGGAGCAGGGACGGTTGCCGATCGGTGGCGGGCAGCGCGATGCAGACGGGATTGGTGGAGAAGCGCGCATCGCTGCCCCGGAACGGAGCGACGAGGGCGCGGTGATCGGTGACGTTGACGAAGTGCAGCGAGACCAGGCCCGCGCCGGCGGCGAGCTCGCCGTAGGCGCCCACCCGGCCCACATGATGCGCATTGGCGAGGGTCGCGACGGCGACCCCCGCCTCGCGGCACCGGGCGACGGCGGCGGTCATCAGCTCGCCCGCCACGCAGCGCCCGTAGCCGCGGTTGCCGTCGAACATGAGGATGGGACCGTCGTCCTTGACGACCTTGGCCCGCGTGTTGGGAACGACCAGACCGGCCTTGAGGTGGCGGACGTAGGTCGGCATCATCCCGACCCCGTGGCTGTCGTGCCCGACCAGGTTGGCCTGCACGAGGTGATCCCCCACGAGCTCCGCCTCCTCGGCATGACTGCCGCCGGCGCGCAGCATCGCGCCGGTCAGCCGGTGCAGCCGGTCGGCCGTCACACGCACGGGGGCGGGCCGCCCGTCCGCGCTAC
Organism: Candidatus Methylomirabilota bacterium; assembly: GCA_046728035.1. Classification (GTDB taxonomy): domain Bacteria; phylum Methylomirabilota; class Methylomirabilia; order Rokubacteriales; family CSP1-6; genus DASRWT01. The sequence continues at coordinate 9,858 of JBKPDT010000078.1, forward strand.
TTCTTGGCCTCGGGGGGCAGCAGCCCCAGCCGGGTCGCCAGCACCTGCTTCACTTCCTTGGCCGCCTCGCGCCAGAGGCTGTTGGGCCCGTCGTGGAGCGCCTGGAACTGCTTCCGGAACTCCGCCAGCGCCGCGTCTTGCTGATCGGCAGGCGCCACGTCCACGGTCTTGGCGCGCAGTCCGATCATCTTCTGGGTGGCTGCCCCGGAGCGCTCGATCCAGCGGCCGATCTCGTTCCAGTTCTGGTCGAAGAAGACGATGACGGGAATGGACCGGTAGCCGTTGTTCAGATAGAGGTCGGTGATGTCCAGGTTCTGGTCCCGGAAGAACACGCGCAGCTCGCAGTTCGGCATGGCCTCGCAGATGTGAGCGAGGAGCGGCGAGTTCCGGTGCACGTCGCCGCACCAGTTCTCGGCCAGCATGACGGCGTACTTGACCTTGCCGAGGGCGCTGCCGCTGAAGAAGGCGCGCTCGTCGTCGATGAGGGTGGACTTGGCGTAGTTGTCCTCGGTCCGGGCCCGCGTGTCGCCCATTTGGGCCATGTAGTCCTTCCAGCTGAGGCCCTTGGCGAACCGCTGCGCGTCGAGGGGAACGGTGAGCTGTGCCATGGGGGGATCTCCTTGCATCGGGGGTAAGGGGGTTGGGGTCAGGTACATCGAAGCCGCCGCCCAGCATACCCGAAGTCGCGCTCGAAGGGGAGCCGGCGTCCTGTCGGAGAGCCTTACAGTTCGCCATTTGCGCTCGACCTGCCCGAACGTCAAGTCCGCGACAAAACGCGCGCCTCTCGAATGGCATGGCACCTGCTTTGGGTTGTCACCATCCGGAATACAAATACCGACTGGTTCAGGCGATAGGGAGGGCACAGACTCGTGATCAGGGCACTGGCGGTGGCGGCAGCAATAGTGGTGGCGTCCTGGAGCCACGTGGCCGAGGCGGTCCCGATCGTCTATCTCGGCACTCTTCAGTCCGGCGTCCCCGTGAGCGATTCGGTGGTGAGCGGATCCGACAACCCGCTCACTGCCGACTATTGGCAGTTCACGCTCGCCCAAGACGCTCTGGTGACCATCACCGGTCACCGCCTCGAGGCCGCGCTCGATCCGGCCTTCTATCTCTTTCGCGGGACCTTCGCGGATACCGATGAGTTCGGTGGCAGTCTCGGTTCGGGCTCCATCGCTGAGCTCGCATTCGCGGACGACAATATCCCCGAGCTCCCGGGGCTCGACGGTCCCTTCTCCGATCCATTCGTGAGCATCCAGCTCCCGGCCGGGACCTACACGGTCGCCTTCGTCGGCTTCACCAGTGGTGAATATTGCCTCGAGCTCAACGGGCCCGCCGACAGCTGCGGACAGCAGCAGGTACCGGCGCCCGCGACCCTGCTCCTCCTGGGTCTCGGTGCCGGGATCAGCGGCATCGGCGGCCTGATGCAGTACCGTCGGGGTTAACCCCCACCGCCGACGGGCCTCGACGGGCGGTGCTCCGCGCGAGCGGACACCGCCCGTCGTCTTTCCAGCCCTCGGGCCGGAGCTACCGCCTCTGCCAGTAGTGGCGGACCGCGATGTCCATCGGGGGCGTCATCTTCTGCGCGTGGGCCACCGTCTTCCTGGCGTACTCCTTCTGTGCGCTGAGCACCTTGGCGAAGAACGGATTCTTCTGTGCCTCGGCGTCGAAGGTCTTGTCGATGGCGTCCAGCTCCGCCCGGAGGATGTCGTCGGACGTGCGCAGTATCTGGACACCGTGCTTGGTGACCAGGTCGTCCGCGGCCTGGCTGTCATGGTCCACCGTGTATGCGCTCAACCGGGTGATCTCGGCCATGGCCGCGTACTTGACGATGGCCTGGAGGTCCGGCGGGAGCTCCGCCCAACGCTTCCGGTTGACGATCAGCTCGTGGAAGGTCGGCGGCTGCCGGAAGCTCGGCATGTAGTAGTACTTGGCCGCTTGCTGGAAGCCCATGACGATGTCGCGGCTCGGGATCGCCCACTCGGCGCCGTCGATGACGCCGCGCTCGAGCGAGGGGACGATGTCGCCGCCGGCCATTCCCACCGTCGCGGCGCCCATTCGCCGGAACATCTCGAGCCCGATCCCCGACGACCGGAACTTCAGCTTGCGTAGGTCCTCGAGGTTGTTCATGGGTTTCTTGACCCAGCCGAAGGCCTCCCAGAACGGCTGGATCGTCGTGAAGTGAGCCACGACGTCCATCTTCAGCTCCTTCTGGAGCAGCTCGTTGTAGAGCTCCTGACCGCCCCCCGCGTACAGCCAGGCGGTGAACTCGTTCTGTCCCATTCCGAACGGCCCGCCGAGCGGAGAGCCGAAGAGCCCGGCGGCGGAGTTCTTGCCGGCCCAGAGGCCGGGCCAGGTGAGCCCGCCGTCCAGGGCGCCCCGGTTCACGGCATCCAGCACCTCGAAGAATCCGACCACCGCGCCCACCGGGAGCGTCTCGATCTTGAGTCGGCCCCCCGACATCTGTTCGATCGACTTGGCCAGCTCGACGAGCGATCGATGCGGATAGTCGGTGACCGGAAACGAGCTCTGGACCTTCCAGACGAACGTCCGCGGTTGGGCGGGGGCCGGCGTCTGGATCAGCGACGCGAGGACGAGGAGCGCGACGATCGCGGTAGCCAGCGCGAACCACTTGCGTGCTCTCATCTTCTTCTCCTTTGTTGGCGCACGGTTCATGAGGCCTCGGCCAGGAATTCGCGGACGGTCTTCAGGAACACGTCCAGCTTGTCGTGGTGGAGCCAGTGGCCGGCGCCGTCCACTCCCAGCACGCGCGCGTGCGGGAAGTGCCGCGCGCGGCCGTCCGCGGCAGGGTCCCCCGAACGGCTCTCCTTGCCGTAGAGGAGGAGGGTGGGGCTCGAGATGCGGCTCCACAGGTGCTGGATGTCGCGGCCGCGCATGTCGTAGGGGAACCAGGCGCGCACGTAGTTGTCGAACTTCCAGCTATACGTGCCGTCCTCGTTCTGGTTCACGCCGTGCACGGTGAGGTGGCGGGCCTGCTCCGCGGTGAGGTGCGGGTTCTCCTCCTGCATGCGGTGGAAGGCGTCCTCGATCGAGAGATAACGCCGGGGCAGCCGTCCGGCGAGCGCGCGCTGCTCCCGGATCCACTCGTCCATGTGCTCGTCGATCGACTTGACGCCACGCTCGCCGAGGGCGCTCGAGGAGGGCCCGAGCCCTTCGATGGCCACGAGCCGGGCCACCGTCTCCGGATAGATGCCGGCATAGCGCAGCGCGATGGCCCCGCCGAGCGAGTGGGCGATGATGGTCACCGGCGCCAGCCGCTGCTGGTGGACGAGCTGGGCGAGATCGTAGACATAGCCGGCCATGGTGTAGCTGCCGTCGGGTGACCACTGGCT
>JBKPDT010000079.1:0-5144 GCA_046728035.1 Candidatus Methylomirabilota bacterium
GCGGTTGCCGTCGGGCGGGCGGACCACCAGCGGGAAGTCGAGGGCGCGCGCGAGGGTCGCCATGTCGGCCACCGTCTCCATGGAGAAGGGCGAGTGCTCCATGTCGACCCGCGCGAAGTCGAGTCCCGCCGCCTGGAGCAGGGTGAGCACGGCGGGCGTCCGGATCATGGTGATCCAGGTGCCGAGCTGCACCTCGCCGCGCTCGCTGCGGACACGATAGGCATTGTCCTTCATCGCGGGGCTCCTTGCGGCTCGGGCACCGCCGCCGCCGGCGCGCCCGGCCGCAGCGTGAAGAAGAAGGTCGCCCCCTCGCCGGGCGCGGACTCGGCCCAGACGCGGCCGCCGTGGCGTTCGATAATGCGGTGGACGATGGCGAGGCCCACGCCGGTGCCCTCGTAGTCGTCGGCGCGGTGCAGGCGCTGGAACACGCCGAAGATCTTCTCGGCGTGGCGCATGTCGAACCCGGCGCCGTTGTCCCTCACGTAGTAGACGTCGCCGTCCCGCCGCCCGACCTCGATCACCGCGGCGTCCCGCCGGCGGGTGAACTTGACCGCGTTGCCGAGGAGATTCGCCAGCGCCTGCTTGAGGAGGACGGGATCGGCGTCGGCGGTGCCGAGCGGGTCCACCGCGAACTCGATGCGCCGGCCCGGCGCGGCGAGGCGGACCTCGTCCATGGTCCGATGCACGAGCGCGTCCAGCGGCACCGGTCCCAGCGCGAGCGCCTGGCGCCCGAGACGCGCGAAGACGAGCAGATCCTCGATCAGCTGGTCCATCTGCCGGACGCTCTGCTGGATGATGCCGAGGAGCCGGCGGGCCTCCCGGTCCAGCCGGTCGCCGAAGTCCTCCTCCAGGGCCCGCGCGAAGCCGTCCACCGAGCGCAGGGGCGCGCGCAGATCGTGCGACACCGAGTAGGAGAAAGCTTCGAGATCCCGGTTGGCCGCCGTCAGCTCCGCGGTGCGCTGCTGGACGAGCCGGCGCTCGCGGCGCTCGCTCTCGTGCGCCTCGGCGAGACGCGCGTAGAGGAGCGCGTGCTCGATCAGCAGCACCACGAGGACGAAGCTGGCGGCGAGGAGCCCGTAGATCCGGCCCGCGTAGAAGCCCAGGTCGAAGCGGCCGTGGTTGAGGACGGCGGCGAGCGCGATGTCGAAGAGCCAGGCGCACAGCACGACGAGGAGCCAGATGTCGAGCATCGAGTGCGGCCGTCGGCGCCAGAGGACCCCCAGCGCGACGAGGCTCAGCGTCCAGACGCTCGAGACGACGCCGATCATGGCCGGCGTGTAGTGATGGCCCGTCATGATGGCGGGGAGGGCGTGCTGCCCCGCGGTCGCGAGGAGAGCGAGCCCACCCACCGCGGCGAGCGCCGCCGCCACACAGGCCAGGATGGCGGCGGCGGGATGGCTCCCGGCCCGGGCTGCCGCGTGCCTGTCGTCCTTGAGAAGCGCGTAGGCGACCACGCAGAGCGGGAAGCCGGCATGCCAGAACATGTAGAGCCAGGCGGTGGTCTGCGGGCCGGCGCCGAGGAGCCCGCCGGGTGCGAAGAGGCCCGGGAAGCTCAGCGTGTGTACCGCCGCCATGCCCGCGGTGAAGAGATAGCCGGCGGCGAGCACGAGGAGCGCGCGCGAGCGGAGGATCGCGTACTGGCCGAAGAGGAGGACGGCGGTGATCATGTCGTTGACGACGAGCGCGGTCTGGTAGATGGGGATGAAGGCCCCGACCGGGGCCAGAGGCACCTTCGCGAAGGGCGCTATCCCGAGGAAGATCGCGCCGCTCACCACGACCACCCCGAGCGCCAGACGACGATGCCACGGCCCCGCCGAGATGGTGGACACATAGGCCCCACGTGCCTCGAGGGGGTCGTCCCTCATGGCTACCTATTGTAGGGCCATCGATCGCCAGATCATCGCGATCCGGAGGAGGATAGGCGCCCACGAGACCCGCGGTTTGGCGTATGCTGTCGCCCGACCCAAGGAGGCTCCCATGGACCACGGCGCCGTCATCTTCCCCACCGAATACTCGATCGGCCCCGATGAGCTCGGCCGCGCCCTCGAGGAGCGCGGCTTCGAGTCGGTGTGGTTCCCCGAGCACACCCATATCCCCGCGAGCCGGCGGAGTCCTTGGCCCGGCGGGGGCGAATTACCGCGCGAATACTGGTCGGCCTACGACCCCTTCGTGGCCCTCATGGCGGCGGCGGGGGCCACCAAGCGCCTGAAGCTCGGCACCGGCATCTGTCTCGTCGTCGAGCGCGACCCCATCACCACCGCCAAGGAGGTCGCCACGCTGGACCGCCTCTCCGGCGGCCGCGTCCTATTCGGCATCGGCGGAGGCTGGAATGCCGAGGAGATGGAAAATCACGGTACCGCGTGGAAGTCTCGCTGGAAGCTCCTGCGCGAGCGCGTGCTCGCCATGAAGGAGATCTGGACCAAACGCGAGGCAAGCTACCAGGGCGCCTACGTGCGTTTCGACAAGATCTGGGCCGACCCCAAGCCGCTGCAGAGGCCGCACCCGCCCATCCTCATCGGCGGCGACGGCGCGACCACCTTCGATAGGGTGGTGGAATTCGGCGACGGCTGGATGCCCATCCTCCGCCCGCACGTGAATCCGGTGCAGCGCATTCCCGAGCTGCGCCAGCGGCTCCAGCAGGCCGGTCGCGATCCCCAGTCGGCGCCGGTGTCCATCTTCTTCGCCCCGCCCAAGCGGGAGGCGCTGGACGCTCTGGGCGCGGCCGGCGTCCAGCGGGCGATCTTCGGGCTGCCGTGCGAGGGGCGCGACGCCATCCTGCCGCGCCTGGACGCCTACGCCAAGGTGATGCGGGGCTGACGGGAACTTCGTCACCCCTCCCGTGGTTGACTAGCCGGCTCGTGCGCCGCCTCCCGGATCGGCGGCGACCCTCTCCAACCGTTCGCTCCCATGGAGGAACCCGATGATGAAGATGACGCGATTCCTCGCCCTGGCCCTGGGTTCGGTGGTGCTCTTCGCGGCGGCGTCGGCCAGCGCCCAGGCCCCACCCCCGGCCTATGGCGGTGCCATCACCCTCGAGCAAGCCAAGAAGGTCATGGCCGGCGCCGAGGCCGAGGCGAAGAAGAACAACTGGCCGGTCGTCATCGCCATTCTCGACTCCGGCGGGCAGCTCGTCATGCTCCAGCGCCTGGACAACACCCAGTGGGGCAGCGTCGAGGTCGCCAAGGACAAGGCCCGCTCCGCCGTCGCCTTCCGCCGGCCCACCAAGGCGTTCCAGGACCTGATTGGCCAGGGCGGCGCCAACCTGCGGCTCCTGAACCTGACGGGCGCAAGCATGCTCGAGGGCGGCATCCCCATCGTGGTGGACGGCAAGATCGTTGGCGCCGTCGGGGTGTCCGGCGTCACCTCGCAGCAGGACGCCCAGATCGGGCAGGCGGGGATCGACGCGCTGAAGTAACTCATCTCGCGGCGGGCCGGCACTCGTGTCCGGCCCGCCGCGGGCTCACCTCGCGCGGTAGTTCAGGCGCCACACCTCGAGGCCGTAGGGCCCGTGGCCCTGGTCGTCGCCCGGGCGCAGCAAGGCCACGAGGCTCGCCGGGACGACGATCGCCACCGCCTTGTAGAAGGGTCCCTCGCCGCGCAGGACGGGGTGGACCTTGCCGCTCTTCACGTGCAGGATGCGCAGACCGCGGTCGTGCGTATCGGGGGCGAAGAGCCACTCCCCATCGTCGGTGAAGGCGAGCGAGGCGCGGAGCTCGGCGTGCATGGCGTGTCCGGGCGCTTCGGGCACGTTGGCGAAGGCGCGCTCCTCGCGCCCCCTCGCCGTGTCCACCACGTGCACCCGGCCGAGGATGCCGTTGGCGGCGGCGCGCGTCCCGTCACGGGTGAGCGCGAGGGAGACGGGCGCCAAGGACTCGAGCCCGCCCGGGATGCTCAGCGATGCCCGGAGCGCCAGCGCCGGCCAGCTCCACGTCTTGAGCGAGCCCTGCTCGGAGATACCCCCCAGCGTCTGACCATCCGCGGAGAAGGCCACCGCGTAGACGGCCTCGCCAGCGTGCGAGTTCGGCAGGGAGCGGGTCACCTCGCCGCGCTCCAGGTCCACCACGTGCAGGGTGGTCGCCGCCGCGACCACGAGCACGCGCTCCGTGGGGTGGAAGGCGACCCCGCGGGGCCTGGCGATCGCGAGCGTGGCCGCGTGCCGCCCCGTCCTCGCGTCCGAGAGCCTGAGCGTGGGGGCGTCGAAGCTCGTCGCCACGAGGAGGCTCCCGTCGGGGGAGAAGGCGAGCCCGTTGACCGGGCGCTCGACGCGGGGGGACTCCAGACGCGACCGCCAGCGCTCGGCGCCGGAAGGCACCTCGCGGGCGACGAGCTCGCCCTCCATGTCGCCGACCACCACGAGGCCGCCGTCCGGGCTGAGCGCGACGGCGTTCACCACGGTCCGGAGGCCCGGGACGTCGAGCACGCGGGTCGCGGTGACCGGTGGCGGCGCCTCCGCGCAGCCGGCGACGACGACCGCGAGCGCGACGAGGAACGGCCGCATCAGCGAGACTGTACGGGATAATCACGCGGATGCACCTCTTTGTCGGCGCGCTCCTCGCCGTGGCCGGCCTGGCCTGCCTCCGCTATGTCTGGGCCGGGGAGGCGGCCTTCGAGCGCGAGCCGCCCTATCTCGCCCTGGGCGTCTTGCTGATCGGGATCGGAGCGGGTCTCGGCCTTCGATCGCGCGCGGCGCACCTCGTCGCGCGGGTGGGGCTCGCCGCCGGATTGCTCGCCCTGGTCGTGATGGCCGCCAGGCTCTATGTGGGACCCCGCGCGCCCGATCGCCCCGACGACGCCCTGGTCGCCCACGTCTCCCTGCTGGGCTTCGCCCTCGCCGCGGCGGGTGTCGTGCTGGTTTTCCTGCTCCTCCGCCGCGCGCGCAGCGCCCCCGGCTTCGGCCCGGTCGACCTGGTGCCACTGAGCGGGCTCGTCGCAGCCCTGGTCCTCGGCGTCGTCTGGCTCGTGGCCGATGACCCGCGCCTCCGTCCGTGCCGGCTGGGAAACGACGGGGCCTGCGGAGCCGTCGCGGTCGCGCTGCTCGAGTCGGCGGAGCGCGCGCCGGGTACCCGACCGACCCGCCGCGAGGAGCGCGCCGCGCGCGTGCTCGACCAGCACTACTGTCGGACCGTCGAGCCCGGCCCCTGCGC
>JBKPDT010000080.1:0-5188 GCA_046728035.1 Candidatus Methylomirabilota bacterium
TCGGGCCGCCTGAGTACCCCGACCATCCGGCGCATCTCCGCCAGCGCCTCTCGACCGGTCTTCTCGACGACGAGCAGAGCCTCGCGCTCGCGCTGCTGCTCGGGCCGTAGGAGCCTGCGCACCGCTGAGGCCTGCACGGTCATGACGCTAACGCTGTGGCCGACGACGTCGTGGAGCTCTCGCGCGATCCGCGCGCGCTCCTCCGTGACGGCGGCCTCGGCCCGCTGCTCGCGTTCCCGTTCGGCGCGTGCAGCCCGCTCCTTCGCCTCGTCCGCCTCCTGAAATTTCTGGCCGAGCGCGAACGCGATCGTCCAGAGGATCCCGAAGATGATGGCGGTGGCGATGTAGCCCTCGAGGTTGGCGATGGGATCCCGATAGGCGACCAGCGCCCCGACCACCAACGTGAGCACGAGTCCTGCGAAAGCCTGGGCGCGATCCCGGAGCAGCCCCGTCAGGAAGACCGCCGCGCAACCCGCCAGGAAGGGGATGAAGAGGAAGGACACCAGCCGTTCGTCGACGAGCGACGTCAGGACCACCGCCACGCCCACCGCCACCGGCGCGCCGAACGGGAAGCGCCGGCGGAGAAACAGCGGCGTCACGATCGCCACCACCGCCAGCACGTCGAACCAGAGCGGGCCCGTCGGACCGTCCGTGTCGTCCTGGCCGACCACGGCGCCGGCGAGACCAAGGCCCAGGCCGGCCAGGATCAGAACATCGAACCAGTAGCGGCGCGCGAGCGGCCAGACCCTCTTCACAACCCGAAGGTACTCCAGATCCGGCCACATCGCCTCGTCCCCGAGAGCGAGTCGATGTCGTTCCCGAGGACGAGTTCAAGACCCTCCGTGCGCACGAGGCGAAATCGCTCTTCCGCCCGATGGCTAGCGCCTTCCCGGCCCGTACGCTCGATCACAGCTGAACACCCAATCCGACATGGAGGAAAACATGAGCATCGAGGTACGAACGAATGGAAGGAAGGAGGGCCCCGGGGCATTCGTCGTCGAGACGGCCGGGCTCACCAAGCGTTTTGGCGACCGGGTCGCCGTCGAGGACGTCGACCTACGAGTGCCGAGCGGCTCCGCGTTCGGCTATCTGGGACCGAACGGCGCCGGCAAGACGACGCTGATCAGGATGCTGCTCGGCTTGACCCACGCGAGCGCCGGGACGATGCGCCTCCTCGGGCGGTCGGTTCCTGCCGAGCGGGCCGAGGCGCTCGCGCGCGTGGGGGCGATCGTCGAGGAACCGCGCTTTCACGGCCACCTAACCGGCCGCGAGAACCTCACGATCATCGCCGCCGCCCGCGGGCCTGAGGCACACGCCCGGGTCGACGGAGCGCTGGCCCGCGTGGGGCTCTCGCAGCGGGCAGACGAGGGCGTGAAGCGCTACTCGCTCGGGATGCGTCAGCGACTGGGAGTCGCCCGCAGCCTGCTCGCCGATCCGGCGCTCCTGATCCTGGACGAGCCGACGAACGGGCTCGATCCGGCCGGTATCCACGAGTTCCGCGCCATGATCCGCGGCTTCGTCGCCGAGGGCCGGACGGTCCTCCTCTCCTCGCACCTCCTCGACGAGGTGGAGAAGATCTGCGACGAGGTCGCGATCGTCGACCGCGGGCGCGTCGTCATGCAGGGCTCGATCGACGAGCTCGCCGCAGGCGGCAGGCAAACGATCCTCGTCACCACGAGCGACGACGAACGGTCGAACGGCATCCTCGGCGAGCACCGTGCCGTCGAGTCCGCAACACCCGAGGCCGACGGGATCCGCGTGCGTTTTCGGACCGATGTGGAAGCCGAGGCGGCCGCCGACGACATCGGTCGTCGCCTCGTCCTTGCCGGTCTCGCCATCCGCCGCTTCGAGCCGGCCCGCCCGTCGCTCGAGCAGCGGTTCCTGGAAATCACGTCCCGATTGGAGGAAGCAGCATGAGCACCACAACTGTCACCACAGCGCTTCCGCGGAGGCTCACTCGTGCCCCGCGGCGACCGGGCCTCGTGGGCGCCGAGCTCCTGAAGCTGCGCAAACGCCGCGGGCTCGTCCTCTCAACGCTCGCTCTCACGGTCGTCCCGATGATCATCGCCTACACCGTCCTCCTGATCCTGCACGCGGCGAACCCCGGCAAGCACGGGCCTGCCGGCGGGCTCGGGAACTTCTCGGGCTCGATGGACCTGCTCTCGCAACTCGGAATCGTCGCGGCGATCCTCGTCGGCGCGACGCTCGGCGCAGGCGATCTCGGTTCAGGCGTCTTCCGGGAGCTGGTCGTTACAGGTCGCTCGCGGCTTGCGCTCTTCACCGCCAGAGTGCCCGCCGGGTTCGGACTGCTCTTCCCGTTCGTGGGGGCCGCCTTCGCCGTCACGGCAACGGCCTCGACCGTGTTCGCCGGGTCGTGGGAGGTGCCGGGTGCGGGCATGCTCGTCTCGTCGGCAGCCTGGCTCGGCCTCGTCACCGGCCTGGCTCTCGTGCTCGCGCTCGGGGTCTCCTCGGCCCTCGGCTCGCGCGGAACTACGATCGGGATCCTGCTCGGCTGGCAGCTCATCGCCATGCCGCTGGCGCTACAGATCGGGGTACTCGGCTCGCTCCGCGAAGGGCTCGTCGAAGCCGCAACCGAGCGCCTCGAGCCGGCGAGGTTGTTCGAAGGCGGCGCCCCGGTGCCGATGTCGCTTGCCGCGGCAGTCGTCGTGATCGCCGTGTGGACGGTCGTCCCGCTCGCCGTCGGCGCCTGGCGCACGTGCACGCGCGACGCGTGATGCCGACTGACTGCCGAGATGCGAGAGGGCCCCGTCTACGGGGCCCTCTCAGCGACGCGGGAATGGCGCGCACACTGGCGCGCGGCTTTCATATCGACCAGGTTTCCCCTGCAAATAGGCACTTCGGCCAGCAGCCTTCGAATCCGCGTGCGCAGGTTCGACTCCTGCCGGGGCCATCCTGGCTGTTCATGCGGAATCCCGGCAGGACTCCTGTTGTGATGCGGGTTGCAAAGGGCCTTAGAAAGGCCTCGGTCGTCCGCTCAAGACCGCTGGAGACTGCCTGAGCGGGGACGCGCACTGGCGCGCGCTTGGCGCGCAGCGGTGTGGTCTATTTTGCGCCGAGGTCGATCGACTCTGTGAAAACCCACAGCGATGCCGTCACAGCACGCGGACTTGCTATCCGCTTGCCGTCGGTAATCCCCGCTATCCCGTACATTCTGCTGAGCGCGGGCCACAAATGGGTCCTGACTAACCCTCTCCCCCGGCTGTGAGTTGTCAATACAGGGAGAAGGGGCGCGTTGCCGGGCAGGGGTGCGGGGTGCCGTGGTGCGTGGTGCGGCCCGGGTGTAGAGCCCAGGACGAGCCCGGGGTGTTTAAAGTCGCGGCGTCGGGGCTGGTGCGGTAGCCCCGCAAAGGTACGCGGCGTCAGAATACGAGGGCTGCTAAAGGGTTCTGATTAGTGATCGGGGGGAAGACCCGCCGCGGTCTCAGCCCTTTTGTGACTTCTCCAACGACTTGAGTAGCGCTTCGACGCCGGAGGACCAGTCCTCATCAGGAAGTTCCAACGGATTTCGTAGCGCCAAGCCGGCCAGGTCGGGCGGCAACTCCTCCACTGCGGGCATTCTCGCCCCGGCTACAAGCACTGGGATCACCCACATGTTATGCCGCAGGGCATACGCCACTTCCAACCTCACTGGGTCACCTTCATCGCCTATTGCCCCGAGCCAGTCGCGCCCGATCACGACAAGCAATGCGTCGACAGGGCGCAGGGCCTCCTCGATCGGCTCACGGAAGTCCGCTCCGTGCGCGATGTTCGCTTCCCAGTAGACGTTCTCGCGCCCGAAGTGCTCAGCGAGCCCGGCGTAGAGCCGCGCAGTATGCGCCGGGGCGTCTTGGCGACGATAGTTGAGGAGGATTCTCTTTTCGGGGCTTGTCTCGAAGCCGCCTGTTTCCTCGCCGCTCACGCTATATCAGTCCCAAAGCACGAACCCCACCGCAGCGCCAACAAGCGCTACTCCAATGATTTCGCAGGACATGGCAACGATGAGCGCACGCCCCTTGAAGTCGTTGTTCATCTTGGCCGAGTCCAGGACTTTGAGCCTCGTCAGGGCGACCATCTCCGAGGCGACAGCTTCGGTGTCGGCCCATCGTTCCTTCACAGCCTTTCGCAGCCCGGCAACGGTCACTCCTTCATAGGAGCGAGGGACGTTCGTGACGATGGCGCAGAGCGCAGCCAGCACGAAGAAAACAAGAGCGGCGATAAGAAGGGCACCCGCCGTGTCTGGAATCACGAAGGTGCTGGCTCGCCGCACTGAGAGAGCCGTCAGACCGAACAAGAGCGTCACTAGCACGCCTGAGGTCGTGATGACCGCTAAGCCTCTCTGCTCTAGGGACACCTTCCGTGCTTCCTGGGCGTCGAGCTGCTCCTTGATGTACTCGGCATAGACGTTACGCCCGCCCTCGCCAGGCTGAGGAGCGGGCGCGGGCCGGGCAGTGAGCCAGCTAAATAGGCCGATGGCGGGCGCTCTCCCTAACGAGAGCCCTCGGGTGGTTGCCCCTCATCACTCTCAGGCTCGGGCGTGGGCTCCGAAGCGGGGGCTCGTCATTCCGCTCTTCGGCGGGCGTCTCCCGCCACCGGCGCTCCCCGGCTGTATCGAAGCCGTCTTGACTGTCGTCGTCGTCCGGCACGCTTGCCTCTTAGAGAGAACTCACCAAAAAGTAGATTCCGAACCCAACAGCCGCGAGCACGAGCACGACCATCGCCCAGCCAATCCAGACGATCCAAGTTCGGCGGGGACGGTAGTCGTAGTCCATCCCCGGGTCGTAGTCCATCCCCGGGGACGTAAAAGGCCCGTCGGCCGACTCGTCCCGCCTCAGCTCCGCACTCGTCTCGAAGCCGGTTCTCTCGTCCTCAGAATCCGTTTCCGGTGACATCGCCCACCCTCTGACCCGACACTGGCAGGGGGAGTCTCCTCCTCTGTCGAGCTGGTTTCAACCTCACTGGTGGCTATGCCGCCTTCGGCTTTCGTCCTCTCCTCGCCACCTGCCGGCCTTTGCGCCCGAGTTCAGCAGCCTCCTCAGCCGTAGCATCGATCTCGTAAGAACCCCGGCGAGCGTCATCGAAGGAAATCCTGATCTTCGCTCCCTTGCCTTCCTCTATCGGATCGCCGGACAGGTCAGAGACATAAACCGTTTTTCTCGCCATGAATCCTCCTTCGCAGTTTGCCGCGAGA
>JBKPDT010000081.1:0-10830 GCA_046728035.1 Candidatus Methylomirabilota bacterium
ATGCTGTACTGAGCAAGCGAGTGCCCGCCCCCCGGCTGCGCTCGCGCCGAGGCTAGCGGAGGTCGAGCGTCGCCTCGAGAAGCCGGCGCGCGGCCGGGCTCGACCAGTCGCGCGCGCCGACCAGTCGCGCGACGAGGCGGCCCTGCCGGTCCACCAGGTAAGAGGTGGGGGGGCCCCAGACGCCGTAGAGCCGCCCGGTGACGTCTCCGCTGGCGTCGAGCAGCACCGGCGCGACGTAGCCTCGCTCCTTGACGGTACGCCTCACCAGGGTGGGCTCCTCGCGGAAGCTCACGAGTAGCACGGCGAGACCCTTTTTTTCCAGGTCAGCGTAGAGGCGATTGACGGAAGGCAACTCCTTCCGGCAATCAGGTCACCATGTCGCCCAGAAGAAGACCAGGGCGACCTTGCCGCGGAGATCGGCGAGCGCGACGGAGCGCCCGTCGAGATCCGGCAGGCTGAAGGAGGGAGCAGGCTTGGGCGGCTCGTAGGGCGACGCCCCGAAGGAGGCCCAGTCGGGCTCGGCGGCCGCCGCCGGGATGGCGGCGGTCGCGAGCCCGATGGCGGCGGCGAGGAGCATCCCCCCCACCGAGAAGGGCACGCTCAAGCGCCGGAGTCCTTGAGAGCCTGGAGGACCTCCTCGGGCTTGAGAAGATCGAGCGCGTTGGCCTGGACCTTCACGTACCGGACCACGCCGTTCTTGTCGAGGATGAAATAGGCCCGCTTCGCGTAGCGGAAGATGGGGCTCTTGTCATCGGTGACGAGGGCGTCATAGGCAGGCAGCATCTGGCGTCGGAAATCCGAGAGGAGCAGCTGCTTGATCTTGTTGGCAGTGACATACGCATCGAGCGTCGCGATATGGTCAGCGCTCACGCCCACGACCTGGGCGTTGGCGGCTTCGAACTTGGCGAGATTCGCCTCGAAGCCGTTGATTTCCTCCGTTCAGGGCTTGGTGTAGGCCTGAATGAAGGTGTAAATGACGACCGGGCCCTTGCCGAGCAGATCGGAAAGCTTGACCGTCTTGCCTCCCGGGGCCGGCAGCGTGAAGTCGGGCGCCTTCTGGCCGACCTCCAGCGCCGGCGCGGGGCCGGCAAGCCCGAGCGTGAGGACGACGGCCGCGGCGGCGGCCAGGATTGTCTCGCGAACGGCCATCATGGTCTCTCCTCGTGGACTGCGAGGCACGGCAAGGGCCGCTCTGCGGGCGAAACCCGCGCGCGGCTCATGGACTCCCAGACCCTCCCACCCAATAGGGTTGATAGTACCCGCCCTGGACAGTCTGCGATGCGTGATAGCCCGCCACCCACACCCCATCGCGGTCATAGTAGCCCGGCACCCACACGGTCGACGTGGTTGCCTGAGGCACCCAGACATAGGACCAATAGCCGGGCGCCGACTGTCCATAGCTCGGCGCAGTATAGATATAGCCCGGATAAGGATAGACGGGCACGGGCCGGACGATCGGGTGACGGGGAAGAACGACCTGGGCCGGAGGCGTGTCGACGACCCGCGGCCGCGGATGAGAGTGGCCGTGCCAGGTCTGTCCCCGCCAGGGGGTGCCGCCACCCCCCAACACCCTGACGCCACCCGCCTCGACCGTTCCCGCTGTCGCGACCAGCAATGCCAACCCTGCGATCACGCTCGACATTCGATGCCTCATCGCGCGCTCCCTCACCCCTAAACTCCACCGGGAGCCCGGTCGTTCCCTCTCAGCCCGGGATCTCGGTGGGCGCCTTCCGGATCTCGTCCGCCTGCTTGGTGTCTACCGCGTAGACGGCCGGCGCCGACTTGAGCTTCACGTAGGTCACCGGCCCCTCGGTCTTGCCCACGAGAAGGCCGGCGATCTCGGAGCCGTCGGCCTTGAGGAGGGTCACCTCCAGGTCGGGCTTGTCCAGGCCGAAGCGGGGCGCGTCGTCGCCCTTCGGCGAGGCGATCTCCTTCCAGCGCAGCGCCTTCAGCCCGAGCAGGAGATCGCCGACCTTGCGCTCCTTGGTGGCGCCGCGCGCAGGCTCCACCACTTGCCAGTCCGCCTCGCCCTTGCGCTCGACGGTGAGCGGCTTGCCCGCCACGACCAGGCGGGCGCGCTTGACGTCGCCCATCTCGAAGGCGGGCAGGAGGCTCTTGTCGCGGAGGTCGCCGGGCGGGCGTCCGATCTCGACGAGGGCCTTGGCGTCCACGAGCATCACCGGTCCGCGTCCGGCCACCGCCGCCAGCGCTGCCGCCTGCCCGCCGCGGGTCTCGCGCGAGGGGCCGAGGAGAAGGACCTTGGGCTCCTTCGCCCCCTCCTCCCAGATCTTCACGGTAAGCTCGGGCCTGGCGAGATAGCGCGGGATGGCGGCGGGGTCCTCGTCGAGGAAGCCGGCGGCCCGGAGGTCGCGGATCTTCCAGAGCACGTTGTTGACGGCGCCGGTATCGGCCTTGAGCGGCTCCGGCGCCGTCAGCTTCCACGCGATGCCGTCCTTCTCGAGCACGACGGGGCCCCGCGGGCTCTCCAGCTCGACGCGGCTCACCTTGTCGTACTGATAGGCGAACACGATCTTGTCCCGGAGCACGCCCACCGTTTTCGGGACGGCGGCCCAGACCTCCTCGGGCACGAGCATCACCGCCGGCTCGCCCGCCCGCATCACGTACACGCCCTTCTTCTCCTTGACCTCGCGTCCGAAAAGAAGGGTGCGGGCGGCGCGGTCCTTGTCCTTACCGACCCAGAGGGTCACGGTGGCGGGCCGCTCGAGGCCGTAGGGAATCAACGACTTCGGCGCGTCGTCCACGAACTCCTTTGCCTTGGCCTGATCGAGCTTCTCGAGGAAGGCGGCGACGAGATCGGCGTCGGCAGCCAGGGCCCGCGGCTTGACGATGCGCCACTTTCCGGCCTCGGGACTCTCCAGCGCGATGGTGTCGCCGGCGAGCGCGAGGTCCACCTGGCTCACGCTCTTGCGATCGAAGGCCAGCACCGTCCGGTCGCGCAAGTCGGCGAGCGGCTTGGCGAGGTCGCGCGCCAGGATCTCGGACAGTGCCACCACCGCCGGCTTGGACGGCTCCTTCGCGAACACCCAGGCCCCCGTAGGGCTCTTGCCGCCGATGAGGAGCCCGAGCGGGGCGCGTCCCTTGACCTCCACCGTGACCTCCGCCTCGGGGGCGGTGAGCCCGAATTCGTCGAGCGAAATCGGGCTCGGCGCCACCTCCCGGTCCACGCGGGTGGTGGCGAGGCCGGTGACGATGCCGTCGACGGCGCCGCGATCGGCGCGCGTCTTCACGGGTTCGAGCAGCTCCCAGCCGGTGTCGGCACGCTTGAGGCGGATGGTCTCGCCCTTCCGCTTGATCGTGAGGGCCTCGACGTCCTTCGGCTCGAGCTCCCAGAGCCGGCCCTTCACCGACTCCTTCTTCTCGCGGGCGGGCTCGAGCCAGTGGGTGTCGTAGTAGTAGAAGCCGCCCAGCCCGGCTAAGAGGAGGACGAGCGCGGTGATCGTGGTCCAGCGGCTCAACGGAGCGCCCCTATCGCGAGCGGCGGCGGCTGATGACAGCGAGGATCCCGGCGAGGATCACCACGCCCGGCAGCACCGCTACCGGCAGCCAGAGGACGAGCTCGGCCTGAGGCGGCGTCAGCACGATGGGGGCCGACTTGGTATCCCGCGCGCGCACCGAGATCTGACTTTCATCCTCCGCCAGCCAGGACACGACGTTGAGGAAGAAGTCGCGATTACCCTGCGCCCCGAGGAACTGGTTGGAGGCGAGGTTGGCGGTGCCGACCACGACCACGCGCGCCTTCGCCGGCTTTTTCGCCGGGTCCCCGGAGGGAGCGCCGGGCGTCGACGCGGGGGCCGCGGGCGCCGGCGTCTCCGCCGCCCCCGCGACCTCGACGGTGGCGACGGCGGCCACCGCCAGTGGTCCCTTCTTGTCCTGCGGATCCGGCTTGGCCTCGCCGCGCGCGAGCGCGTTCTTGTCCGTCTCGCCCCAGGACTGGGAGCTGGACTTGGCGAGCGGCTGGGCGCTCAGTCCCTTGGGCGGCGTCTTGACGACGTCCACCGAGCGCGAAAGCGGGAACAGCGTCATGAGCCCGCCGAGGTCGCGGGTGATCGGATGGGCCTCGTACTGGGTCACCACGGGCACCTCGGGACCGAGCCCAAAAGCGCGTCCGATGGGATTCAGCTCCACCACGAGATCGTCGCCCACCTCGAACCCATAGCGAGCGAGGTACTTCCGCAGCCCCTCCGCCTGGAAAGGCGCGAGCATGAAGAAGACCTTGCCGCCCTTGCCGATATACGCGTCGAGGGCGGCCAGCTCGGGCGACAGAGGATCGCTCTTGGGGCCCGCCACGATCACCATCGCCGCGTCGTCCGGCACCTTGGCGTCGCGCGCGAGGGTGAGCTCCTTCACCTCGTAGTTGGCCTTCTCCATCTGCTCCTTGGCCTGGCTGAACCCGGGGCGCTCGGTATTGACGGGATCGCTCTCGCCGTGGCCTTTGAGGAGGTAGACCACGCGCTTGGCGTCCCGCGTGAGCTTGATCAGCCCGTTGGTGATGCGCTCCTCGTCGGCGTCCAGCACCTTCTCCGACTTGGCCCCGGCCTTGCCACCGCGCTCGAGGATGACGGTGCCGTAGGTGTCCACGCCGTAGCGCTGGGCGAGGCCGGGCGAGCGGTCAGGATCCTCCATCCGCCAGGCGAGCTTGCCGCTCGAGTAGGAGGCGTAGAGCTTGAGGAGATCCTCGGCGGTGCGCTTTCCCGGCGTGTCCCCGCGGAAGAACGCGATGGCCTCCACCGGCTCCGGCAGCGAGCGCACCACCTGTATGGACTGGGGGGACAGGCTCTGGCGCCGGTTCTCGGTGAGGTCCCAGCGGGCGCTGTGGCGCACGGAGAGTGCGTTGGCGAGCACGGCGACGCCCAGCGCGAGCGCGATGAGCACGGCGGCGCCCGCGCCGTAGCGCGCCGTGCGGCGGCCCGCGACGGCTCCGAGCGCGCCCGCGTTGAGGGCGAGCGCGGCGAGGACGAGGACGCCGCCCGCGATGACCAGCGCCCACTGCAGCCGAGTGAGCCAGGGCACCAGCCGCCACAGGGCGAGCGCGGCGAGGAGGCAGACCACCCCGGCGGGGAACGCCCCGCGCCTGACGAGGTCGGTCATTGCCTACCCTTTCCACCGCTTGGCGTCGAGGGCACGCAGGGTGAGGAAGAGGGAGAAGGCGATCACGGTGAGGTAGTACACGACGTCCTTGGTGTCGATGACGCCCTTCCCGAAGCCGTCCATGTGCTCGATGATCGAGAGGTACTGCAGCAGCGTCCGCAGTCGCCCGCCCGCGGCGTCGGCGCCCCAGCCGATGAGCCAGAAGGCCAGGAGCACGCCGAAGGTGGCCGAGCCCGCCACGATCTGGTTCTCGGTGAGCGACGAGATGAACACGCCCACCCCGAGGAAGGCGGCGCCGAGGAGGAGCAGTCCGAGATAGCCGGTGAGAATGGCGCCCCACTCGACGCGCCCAAAGGCCGCCATGAGGGCGGGATAGGTCAGGGTCAGGCCGAGGAGCAGCACGTACACGGCACCCGCGGCGAGGAACTTGCCGAAGAGCACCTCGCCGTCCCGGACCGGATAGGTCAGGAGCAGCTCGATCGTCCCCGACTTCTTCTCCTCGGCGAACAGCCGCATGGTGAGCATGGGGATGAAGAAGAGGAGCACCACGCTCATGTTGGAGAAGAGCGGTCGCATGACGTTCTCGGTGGGATTGAGGTTCTGGGCGGCCATCGGCTGCATGAACGCCCGCATGGACTGCTCGCTGTAGATCAGGAAGATCTGCGAGAACATCCAGCCGGCGATGAGGAGGAAGAGAGCGAGGAACGCGTAGGCCACCGGCGAGCCGAAGTAGAGGCGCATCTCCTTCTTGAACACGGGAAGCCAGCGCATCAGGTGGTCTCCCGCGTTTCCTCGTGCTGCTCGCCGGCCACCACCCGGATGAACACTTCTTCCAGGCTCATGCCTACCTGGTGCAGCTCGAGGAGCCGCCACGCATGCGCGGACACGAGCTGGACCACCTCGCCGCGCACGTCGCGGCCGCGCGGCGACTCGACGAGGACGCGCGCAGTCCCATCGGCGCTCGCGAGGTTCTCCACCCGGAGGACGCCGGGCACGCCGCGCAGGGCGGCCACCACCGCGTCCCGGGGGCCGCCGACCTCCACCTCGATCCGCGCGGTGGGGAACACCTGCTCCACCAGCTCGGTCTGGGTCCCCTGGGCGACGATGCGCCCGTTGTTGATGATGATCACGCCGTCGCAGACCATCGAGACCTCGGGAAGGATGTGGGTCGACAGGATCACGGTGTGCTGGCCGGCGAGCGAGCGGATGAGAGCGCGGATCTCGGTGATCTGCTGAGGGTCCAGCCCGATGGTGGGCTCGTCCAGGATGAGGACCTCGGGATCGCCGAGCAGGGCCTGGGCCAGGCCCACCCGCTGCCGGTAGCCCTTGGATAGCTTGCCGATGAGGCGGCGCCGCACGTCGGTGATGAAGCAGCGCTCCATCACCTCGTCCACCTTCGCCCGGCGCTCGCGGCGCCCCACCCCCTTGATCTCGGCCACGAAATCGAGGAATCGGGCGACGGGCAGGTCGGTGTAGAGGGGGGCGTTCTCCGGCAGGTAGCCGATGCGCCGCCGCACCTCCAGGGACTGGGAGAAGACGTCGTAGCCCGCCACCCGCGCGCTCCCGCCGGAGGCCGGCATGAAGCACGCGAGGATCTTCATCGTGGTGGACTTCCCAGCGCCGTTGGGCCCGAGAAAGCCCACGATGCGGCCCTTGTCGACGTTGAACGAGACGTCGGACACGGCCGTGACGGGCCCGTAGTGCTTGGTGAGATGTTCGACCTGGATCATCCGTGATCTAAATGGTCTATCGTGACGGCGCTCAGTATACCACACAGTTAGCGGGCACCAGGCTCCGACGCCCCACCCGGTAGCGCTATTCATCGGCGGCATGAGACAATGTGGGGCGGTGGCCCAGATGACCCGCGTGTTCCGCTCGAGCCTCCGCTCAAGGCTGCTCCTGCTGGTGCTGCTCGCTCTCTTGCCCGCCCTCGCCCTCATCCTGGTGACCGCCTGGGAGCAGCGTCAGCTGGCCGCCTCGGACGCCCAGGAAAGCGCCCTCCGCGTGGCCCGCGTCGCGGCCTCGAACCAGGAGCGGCTCATCGAGGGGGCGCGCTCGCTCCTCATCGGCATCGCCCAGGCGCCGGCGGTGCAGCCGGGTAATTCGCGGGCGTGCAGCGCCCTCCTCGGCGACGTCCGTAAGCGCTTCCCCGTCTATGTGAACCTGAGCGAGGCCAATGCGGCGGGGGACCTCACCTGCACCGCCCTGCCCCTGCGGGGCCCCGTCAACGTCTCCGACCAGGCCTACTTCCTCCGGGCGCGCGCCACCCACGACTTCGTGGTGTCGGGCCACGCCGTCGAGCCCGTCACGGGCAGGCCCGCCCTCATCCTCGCGTGGCCCTCGGTGGGCCCCACCGGCGAGGTGCGCAGCGTGCTCTTCGCGAGCCTCGACCTTGGCGGCATCCACTCCTTCGCGGAGCGGGCGCGGCTGCCCCTCGGCTCCACCTTCGTCGTCGCCGACGCCAGCGGGGTGGTTGTCGCCCGGTATCCCGAGTCCGAACGCTGGGTGGGCCTGCCCATGCCCGAGCAGCCCATCATCCAGGCGATCCGCGCCCAGCAGACGGAGGGCCGCCTCACCGTCGAGGGCGTCGACGGCATCAGCCGTGTCTTCGCGTTCACCGCGGTCGGGGGGCTGCCACCGGCCGACCGCCTCTACATGGCGGTGGGGATCTCGCGGGAGGAGGCCTTCACCGAGGCCGACCGCAGCCTCGTGCGCAATCTCCTGTCCCTGGGGCTGGTCGGCGCGGTGGCCCTCGGCATGGCCGCCATCATCGGCCACATCCTCATCATCCGGCGCCTGCGCGAGGTGGTGCGCACGGCGGAGATCGTGCGGGCGGGTGATCTCTCGGCACGCGCCGACGTGGGCGGCAACGACGAGATCGCGGCGATGGGCCACGCCTTCAACGCCATGGCGGAGCGGCTCGCCACCATGGTGAAGTCGGAGCAGGAGACGCGTGACGGTCTTGCCGAGCGCGTGAACGAGCTCGACCTCATCAACCGGCTGGGCGAGCTCCTGCAGGCCTGCCTCACCGTGCGGGAGGCCTACGCGGTCATCGAGCGTATCCTCAAGGAGCTGTTCCGCGGCGAGTCGGGCGCGGTCTTCGCGTGCAGCCCGTCGCGGAACCTCATCGAGGCGGTGGCACGCTGGGGACCCACGCCGCAGAGCACGGCGGGGGTGTTCGCCATCGAGGAGTGCTGGGCCCTTCGCAGCGGGCGGGTCCACGTGGTGGACGACATGCGTACGGGACCGCTTTGCACCCACCTGCCCTCGCCCGCCCCCGCCGCCTATCTCTGCACCCCGCTCGTGGCGCAGGGCGACGCCCTCGGCATCCTCTACATGGGCTTCGTGGGCCGCGGGCGGCTCACCCCCGCGCCGCTGTCGGAAGCCAAGCGCCGCCTTGCCGCCGCCGTCGCCGAGCACGTGGCCCTCGGGCTCGCCAACGTGCGGCTCCGCGAGGTCCTGCGCAGCCAGTCCATCCGCGACCCCCTCACCGGTCTCTTCAACCGCCGCTACATGGAAGAGACACTCGAGCGCGAGGTGCGGCGGGCTCAGCGGGCAGGGCGGCCGATGGTCGTGCTCATGATGGACCTCGACCACTTCAAGCGGGTCAACGACGACTTCGACCACGACGCGGGCGACGCTCTCCTTCGCGAGATCGGGGCGGCGCTGCTCCGCAATCTACGGCGTGAGGACGTGGCCTGCCGCTTCGGCGGCGAGGAGTTCGTGCTCGTGCTGCCCGAGGCCTCGCTGGCCGACGCGGAGCGCCGGGCCGAGGAGCTCCGCTCCGAGATCAAGCGGCTGCGCGTCTCGGACAAGGGGCGCCTTCTCGGGCCGGTGACGGTCTCGATCGGCCTGGCCGCCTATCCCGAGCACGGCCTCGCCGGCGACGCCCTCCTGCACGCCGCCGACTCCGCCCTGTACCGCGCCAAGCGGGAGGGCCGCGACCGCATCCTCATCGCGGAGGCGGAAGTTCCGCGGACGCGGTAGCTTCTTTCTCCGCCCCGGGCGCGGGCGCGGGGGCAGGGCTCGGAGGACCACGAGGCACGCGCGCGCATTACTCGTTGCGGCTGGGCTCCGACCGGGCCCGTTGCCTCCGAAGCACCGTTGCAGGGAAACGGGTCCCTCGAGCCCTGCCCCCCGCCGCCGCGCCCTCGTGGACTATCCCCCGCGGCGGGGAGCCCGACTGATCTGTTCTGGCCCTAGAAAAGTCCCGTGATGCGCCCGTCCGGCGTCACGTCCACACCCTCGGCGTTGGGCTTGCGGGGGAAGCCGGGCATGGTGGTGATGTCGCCGGTAATGGCGACGAGGAAGCCGGCCCCCGCCGAGATGTAGATGTCGTTGACGGTGATCTTGAAGCCCCGCGGGCGGCCGAGCAGCTTCGGGTCGTCGGAGAGCGAGCGCTGGGTCTTCGCCACGCAGACCGGGAGCCCCCCGTAGCCCAGCGCCTCGATCTCCTCGATCTGCCGGTCCACCCGCCCTGGGTACACCACACCGTCGGCGCCGTAGATGCGCCGGGCGATGGTATCGAGCTTGGCCTTGACGGGCTGATCCAGGGGGTACAGCGGGGTGAAGTTCGAGCGCTCGGAGGCGAGGAGATCGCGCAGCCCCTTGGCGAGCTCGGCACCCCCGTCCCCGCCCCGCGCGAAGATGTCCGCCACATGGGCGCGCACGCCCGCCTTCGCGCAGTGCTCGAGGACGATCTTGTACTCGGCTGGGGTGTCGCTCGGGTACCGGTTGATGCCGACCAGGACGGGCACCTTGAACTGCCGCACCGAGTCGATGTGGGCGTCGAGGTTGTCGAGCCCACGGCGGAGGGCGCCGAGGTTCTCGCCGTCAACGTCCTTGACGGGGACGCCGCCGTGGTACTTCAGCGCGCGGCACGTCACCACGATCATGGCCGCGTCGGGATGGAGCCCGGCGAGGCGGCACTTGATGTCGAAGAACTTCTCGGCGCCGAGGTCGGTAGCGAAGCCCGCCTCGGTGAGGCAGATCTCGCCGAGCTTCAGAGCCATGCGCGTCGCCACCACCGAGTTGCAGCCGTGCGCGATGTTGGCGAAGGGGCCGCCGTGGACGAGAGCCGGCGAGCCCTCCATGGTCTGCACGAGGTTCGGATGGAGGGCGTCGCGGAGGAGGGCGGCCATGGCGCCGGTGACGTGGAGAGCGTCCGCGGCGACCGTCTTGCCGTCGCGGGTGAGGGCCACCACCATGCGGCCCAGGCGGTGCTTGAGATCGGCCAGGTCCTCGGCCAGACAGAGGACGGCCATGATCTCGGACGCCGCCGTGATGAGGAAGCCGCCCTCGCGCGGCACCCCGTCCATCCGGCCGCCGAGGCCGAGCACCAGCCGCCGGAGCGCGCGGTCGTTGACGTCGAGAGCGCGCTTCCAGAGCACCTGCCGCACGTCGATGCCGAGGGGGTTGCCGTGATGGAGGTGGTTGTCCAGCGCGGCGGCGAGCAGATTGTTGGCGGCGGCGATCGCGTGGAAATCGCCGGTGAAGTGCAGGTTGATCTCGTCCATCGGGACTACCTGCGAGCGACCGCCGCCGGTGCCCCCTCCCTTGAGCCCGAGCGTCGGGCCGATGGAGGGCTCGCGCAGCGCGATCACCGGCCGCGCGCCGGCCTTCCAGAGCGCCTGGCCCAGCCCGATGGTCATGGTGGTCTTGCCGTCGCCCGCCGGGGTGGGCGTGATCGAGGAGACCACCACGAGCTTGCCGTCGGGCCGC
>JBKPDT010000082.1:0-19475 GCA_046728035.1 Candidatus Methylomirabilota bacterium
CACCGTCTTGCCGGCCAGCGCGACCTTCTTGTTGACGAGCGCGGCCAGCGGCACCGCGCCCGCCCCCTCCACCACCGTCTTCTCGATCTCGAGCAGCAGGAGGATGGCATTGGCGATCTCCTCCTCGCTCACGCTCACCACTTGATCCACCCACCGGCGGGCGAGAGGCAGGGTGTGCTCGCCAACGCGGCGCACCGCGATGCCGTCGGCGATGGTGGGCGCGGCCGCCACCGTCACCTGATTGCCCGCGGCCAGCGCCGCCTTCATCGCCGCGATCTCGTCGGACTGCACCCCGATCACCTCCGCGCCGGCGCGACGGGACTTGAGCGCGATCGCGACGCCGGCGACGAGGCCACCGCCGCCCACCGGGACCAGCGCCGCGTCGAGATCTGGCACCTGGGCGGCCAGCTCGAGGCCGATGGTGCCCTGACCGGCGATGACTCGCGGGTCGTCGAACGGATGGACGAAGACCAGGCGCCGGGCGGCTTCGATCTCGCGGGCGCACCCGTAGGCCTCGTCGTAGTTGTCGCCGTGGAGCACCACCTCTGCGCCCTGGCGTCGCGCCGAGAGCACCTTGGCGAGCGGCGCCCACTCCGGCATGACGATGACGGCGGCGATGCCGAGCCGCGCGGCGTGGAAGGCCACCGCGAGGCCGTGATTGCCCGCGCTGGCTGTCACCACGCCGCGCCGCCGCTCCTCCGGCGAGAGCTGGAGGAGGACGTTGGCGGCCCCGCGCTCCTTGAACGAGCCGGTCATCTGGAGGTTCTCGAGTTTGACGAACACGCGCGCCCCCGTCATATCGCTGAGGCTCTGGGAAAAGGCGCAGGGTGTCTCGTGCACGACCCCCGCGAGGCGGTCGCGCGCCGCCTCGACGTCCACCAGGCGGACGATCTCGCTCAAAAGCCCACCACCACGCCCTGCGTGGGATTGGCCCAGCCCACCGGCATCAGCGGGGTCGAGTGCGCCCAGCCGATGCGGCCCTTCCAGTCCACGCTGATGAGACCACCGCCGCCGCGCCCTTCCTCCAGCAGCACGTCCACCGCGACCTGACAGGCGTGCATGGGATCGCCCACCGACTTCATGATCTCCAGCGTGCGCCGGGCGAGGACGACGCGGATGATGGCCTCGCCGTCGCCGGTACAGGACACGCCGCCCAGCGTGCTCTCGGCGTAGGTGCCGGAGCCGATGAGCGGAGAGTCGCCCACACGCCCGGGCAGCTTCCCGGTCATGCCGCCCGTCGAGGTGGCGGCGGCGATGACGCCCGCGCGGTCCAGCGCCACCGCCCCCACCGTGCCCGCCTGGACGTCGTGGAGCCGCCGCCGCTGGTGCTCGAGCACGAGCTCGGCAGGATCGCAGAGCGGCACCCCCAGCGCGCGGGCCTGGGCGAGGGCGCCCTCGCCCACGAAGAACGAATGCCGCCCCGCCTCGAGGATGCGCCGGGCGAGGGTGACGGGATGACGGAGTCCGGTCACGCAGGCCACCGCGCCGTTGGCGAGGCGGTCGCCCTCCATGATGGAGGCGTCCATCTCCACCGTGCCCGCGCTCGTCAGCACGGAGCCGCGCCCGGCGTTGAAGCGCGGGTGGTCCTCGAGCGCGCACACCGCCGCCTCCACCGCGTCGAGGGAGGAGCCGCCGCCGGCGAGACGCTCCCAGCCGGCGCGCGCCGCCTCCGCGATCCCCGCGCGCAGCTCCTCGCGCCCCGTCTTGGGATCGGCGCCCGCTCCGCCGTGCACGACGAGGGCGGGCACTCGGCTTGTCACCGCTCGCCCCCGTTCGGTATCATCGCCTCGTGATTGTCCCCGAAGTCGGCGGCGAGGACAACGCCTCGCTCGCCGATCTCGCCGCACGCGTCGTCGCGTGCCGCCGCTGTCCCCGCCTCGTCCGGCATCGCGAGGCGACTGCCGCCGCTCCCCCGCGCCGCTACCACGGCGAGCGGTACTGGGCGCGGCCGCTGCCCGGCTTCGGCGATCCGCGCGCCCGCGTGCTCGTGATGGGGCTGGCGCCCGCCGCCCACGGCGGCAATCGCACCGGGCGCATGTTCACCGGCGACCGGAGCGGGGAGTGGCTGTATCGCGCGCTCCACGCCGCCGGCTTGGCGAGCGCTCCCGAATCCCGGCACCGCGACGACGATCTCCGGCTCCGCGACGCCTACATCACCGCCGCCGCCCGCTGCGCGCCCCCCGGCAACAAGCCCACGCCGGCCGAGCTCGGGCGGTGCCAGCCGTTTCTCCTGGAGGAGCTGCGCCGCCTGGAGGGGGTCCGCGTGGTGGTGGCGCTCGGCAAGATCGGCTGGGACGCCTACCTGCGCGCCCGTCGGGCGATGGGCGCGCCCGTGCCGCGCCCGCTTCCCCGCTTCGGCCACGGCGCCCAGGCGGAGATGCCCGACGGGGTCATCCTGCTCGGCTCCTTCCACCCGAGCCAGCAGAACACCTTCACCGGTCGGCTCACGCGTCCCATGCTCAATACCGTCTTCAGGCGCGCCCGGGCGCTCGCGCGTCGGGGCCGCTGATGGCGCTGCCCACCTACTCGCTCATCTGGGCCGTCTTCGTCTACGCGTGGATCGCCAACTACCTCATCCGGATGGCGCTCTCGGCGCTGCTGCCGCCCATCATGGAGGAGTTCAGCCTGAGCTATGCCCAGGCCGGGCTCCTGTCCTCCGCCCTCTTCTACGCCTACGCGGGGATGCAGCTCCCCGCGGGCGTGCTCGGCGACCGCCTCGGCCGCAAGCGCATGCTCATCGCCGGCGTGCTGCTCGGCGCCGCCGCCTCCGCCTTCACCGGGGTCGCGGCGACCCTCACCCTTCTGTTCGTGGCTCGGCTCGTCACCGGCCTGAGCCAGGGCTTCCTCTTCTCCAACGACCGCGTGATCATCGCGGCGACCACCCCGCGCGAGAAGATGGCCCTGGGGCAGGGGATCTCCTTCTCGGGCGCCGGCCTCGGCACCACCCTGGGCCTCTTCCTGGCCGGCTACCTGGGGACCCTCCTCCCGTGGCGTGGCGTCTTCCTCGTCTTCGCCCTGCCGCCGCTCCTCGCCGCCGTCCTCCTCTGGCGCCTCGTCCCCGAGCCACCGCACGCGACGGCGCCCCCCGATTCCGCCTGGCCCTTCCGCCGTGTGCTCCGCACGCGCGACTTCTGGCTGCTGGGCCTCACCGGGATCATGCCCATCTACGTGCAATTCCTCCTCGCGACCTGGGGCCCCGCGCTCTTTGTCGAGGTCGGCGTGCGCGATCTCGCCGACTCCGCCTCGCTGGCGAGCCTCCAGGGCCTGATGGCGCCGGCGGGACTGCTCGCCTCCGGGCTCGTGTCGGACCGGCTCCACGCGCGCGGATTGCATCGCAAGGTCAGCATCGCGGCCGGCCTCCTGCTGAGCATCGCCTCGCTGATCGCGATGGCGTTGACCGTCCAGCGGCCGGGCCCACCCTGGCTCCTCACCATCAGCCTTCTCGCCACGTCCTTCTTCATCTGGTGCTGCTGGGGGCCCGCCTACGCGATCTTCGGCGAGATGTTCCCGCCCTCGGTGCTCGGACGTGCCTTCGGCGCCTACAATACGATCTGCTTCCTCGGCGGCGTCGCGAGCCCCTACGTGACCGGCTGGCTCCGTGACCTGTCCGGGTCCTTCGTGGCCGGCCTCTACGGGGCGGCGGCGCTGTCCGGCCTCAGCGTGGCGTGCGTGATGGCGCTCGACCGGCCGTTCCGCCTCGCCGGCGCGGCCGCGCCGGTTGCCGGTCCCTCGCGCCCGTAGGATAATCCGACGCATGCTCCGCCGGCTTCGGGTCGCCATCGCGCTGGCTGCCGTGCTCGGAGCCGGCGGACTCGGGTCCGTCCCGCCCGCGCGGGCCGCCACCCCCCTCGTCGAGGCCACGCTGGACAACGGGCTGCGCGTGCTCCTCCTCGAGGACCGGCGCAGCCCCCTCGTCTCCGTGCAGGTCTGGTACCGCGTGGGCTCGCGCAACGAGCGGCCGGGCGCTACGGGCCTGGCCCATTTCCTCGAGCACATGATGTTCAAGGGCACCGCCACGCATCCCAAGGGCGAGTTCTCGCGGGCGATCGAGCGCAACGGCGGCCAAGACAATGCCTTCACCTCTCAGGACACGACCTCTTACTTCGCGAACATTGCCGCCGACAAGGTGGAGGACGTGCTGCGCCTCGAAGCCGACCGCATGCGCAATCTCCTCCTCGATCCCACCGAGATCGAGTCCGAGCGTCAGGTGGTGATGGAGGAGCGGCGCATGCGCACGGAGGACAGCCCCGAGGGTCTCCTCGCCGAGGAGCAGACGGCGGCGGCCTTCGCGGCCCATCCCTACCGCTGGCCGGTGATCGGCTGGATGGAGGACATCGCCCGCATCGATCCCCTCGAGCTGCGGGCCTTCTACGACCTCTATTACCGCCCGAACAACGCCGTGCTCGTCGTGGTGGGGGACGTCCGCGCGGCGGATCTGATGGAACGGATCCGCGCGCTCTTCGGCCCGATCCCGCGCGGGCCACAGCCGCCGCCCGTCACCGCGGTGGAGCCGCCGCAGCGCGCGGAGCGCCGGGTCACCCTGCGCAGCACCGCCGCGCGACTGCCGAGCTTGTCCCTGACCTGGCTGGTGCCCAACTTCCGCTCCCCGGATGCCCCGGCGCTGGAGGTGCTCGAGACCCTGCTGTCGGGCGGCCGGGCGGCGCGCCTCCACCGCCGGCTGATGGTGGAGGCCGGGATCGCTCTCGACGCCCACGCGGACTTCTCTTACGGCTCCGTGGACCCCAACCTCTTCTGGCTCTCCGCGCGTCCCAGGGCCGGCGTCAGCCTCGAGACCCTCGAGCGCGGGATCGTCGCGGAGATCGAGCGTCTCCAGCGCGAGCCCGTGGAGGCCGAGGAGCTCGAGCGCGCCAAGAACCAGATCGAGGCCGCCTTCGTCTGGGGCCAGGACTCGATCTACGCGCGGGCCGCCGCCCTGGCGCGCTTCGAGCGCATGGGCTCGTGGCGGCTCGTCGACGAGTTCGTTCCCTTGATCCGCGCGGTCACCGCCGCCGACGTCCAGCGCGTCGTCCGCACCTACTTCGCCGCCGACCGCAAGACGGTGGGCGCGCTCGTGCCCGAGCCCGCCCCGGGGGCGGAGCGGTAGCGTGGACGTGCGGCTCCGCGACGCCCGGCCCGGGGACGAGGCCGCCATCCGCGCGGTCACCCTCGCGTCCTACGCGCAGTACGCGGAGACACTGGGGCCGCTGTGGGCGCTCTATCGGGAGAACATCGTCTCCACGCTGGCCAGCGTCGCGCCCGCCGAGCAGATCGTCGCGGAGGCGAAGGGGGACATCGTGGGGGCGGTGCTCCTCTATCCCGGCGCCGCGGTCATGTCCGAAGGACCGGGCACCGGCCCCGTCGCGACGAAATGGCCGGAGGTGCGGCTCCTCGCGGTGCCGCCCGCCGAGCGCGGCCGCGGGATCGCGACGGCGCTGATGCGTGAGTGCGCCCGGCGCGCGTGCGCCGTCGGGGCGGAGGCGCTGACCCTGCACACCACGGACATGATGCAAGCGGCGGTACGCCTCTACGAGCGCATGGGCTTCGCCCGGGATCCCGCGCTCGACTGGAGCCCGGCGCCGGGGCTCACCGTGAAGGGCTTCCGGCTGCCGCTGCCGAGCGGAGGGGCGCCGTGAGGGGGCGACTGGCCGCGCTGCTGGGGGTCATCGCGCTCCTGGCCGCTGCCGCGGACGCGGCGCCGCTCGCCCAGCGCGAGGTCCTGCCCAGTGGCCTGGTGCTCCTCGTCAGCGAGCGGCGCGTGCTGCCCATCGTGGCGGTGAACGTGTACGTCCGCGCGGGCTCGGTGCTCGATCCGCCCGGTGCGGGTGGCCTTGCCAATCTCACCGCCGCGCTGCTCACGAGCGGCACCGCGCGCCGCAACGGGCTCGAGATCGACCGGGCGATCGAGTCCGTCGGCGGCAGCCTCGGCAGCGGCGGGGGCCGCGACGGCGCCGCGGTGTCGCTGGGTGTCCTCAGCAAGGATCTCGCGCTCGGGCTCGACCTCCTCGCCGAGGTCTTGACCCAGCCCGCCTTTCCGGAGGACGAGCTCAGGCGGAAGATCGGCGAGATCCAGGCCTCGCTCCAGTACGCCGAGACCGACCCCGAGTCGGTGGCCGGCCGGGCGCTCGCGCCCCTCCTCTATCCCGGCCATCCCTACGCGAATCCCGCCATGGGAACGGTGCAGTCCGTGGGCGCCCTCGATCGCGACCAGGTGGTGCGCTTTCACCGCGCGCACTATCGGCCGGATGCCACCGTGATCGCGGTGGTGGGGGACGTCTCGGTCGCGGAGATCCGGGCCGGTCTCTCCGCCCGGCTCGGCGGCTGGACGGCGCCCCCCGCCCCGCTCCCGTCCGTTCCGCTCGCGCCGTCCGCCGTGCTCCCCGCGGCGCGCAGCATCAGCCGCGAGCTGACCCAAACCACGGTGTATCTGGGCCGGCCGGCCGTCCGCCAGCACGATCCCGACTATCCCGCGCTCGTCGTCGCCTCCTATATCCTCGGCGGCGGCTCCACCTCTCGCTTGTACGCGAGGGTGCGGGAGGAGCGCGGACTCGCCTACTCGGTGAGCGCGGGCGTCGGTGCCGCCCAGCACGGCGCCTCGCTCGTGGTCTCTCTGCAGACGCGGAACGAGAGCGCGGACGAAGCGGTGTGGCTGGTGCGCGACGAGATGCGGCGGCTCGGCGGGACCGAGGTGTCGGCCGCGGAGCTCGGGCTCGCCAAGTCGTATCTCATCGGCAGCTACGCGCTACGGACGGATACGTCCTCCAAGGTCGCGGTGCTGATCGCCTCCCTGGAGGAGCTGGGGCTCGCGCAGGACTATCCCGATCGCTACCGCGAGCGCATCGCCGCCGTCACCGCCGCCGACGTGCGGCGCGTGGCCGCGCGCTTCCTCGATCCCGACACGTACTCGATGGTGATGGTGACGGGCCGGCGTCCATAGGCATTAGTAGTAGGGCCAGAGGTACGGTCGGCCGAAGCGGTCATAGTAGGGGAAGGGGGGCGGCGGAGGATACGGGTAGGGGGAGACCACCGCCTCCTTCGGCCAGAGGTAGATCTGGTCGGCGCGTATCACCACGTACCGGTAGGGGCGCTCGCCGAGCGGTCGTTCCTCGCTTCCCGTCACTGTGCCCACCACGCTGAGCCGTCGGCCCGGCGCGTACACCGCGGGATCGAGGAAGTCGGGCGCGATCACGAGGAACCGCCCCTCGGAGCGATCGGTGCGCTTGGGCGCGTCGCTCTCCCCGAGGGGATGGTCGAGGACCTCGATCTCGGTGGCGCCGGTCTTGGGGCGCGTGACGATGATCTCCCCGCCGAGGACCACGCGTGCCTCCCGGTACCGGTCGGGATCGCTTCTCAGAATAGCGAGGGTGAGCGAGCGATCCACCCCGCGAAGCATCTCCCTGGGAAACACCGAGACGCAGCCGGCGAGACCGAGACACGCGAGGACGAGGACGAAGAGGCGTCGCATGGCTTCAGCCTAGTCCCCGCCCGCAGGGCCCGCAACGAGAGCGGTGCTGGTAGAATGGCTCGGCGATCTCAACGGCGAGGGGGCACCTGATGGGCGGATTCCGCACCGATCTCTGCGACCTGCTCGGCATCGAGTACCCGATCCTCCAGTCCGGAATGGGCAATGTGGCGGGCCCCGACCTCGTCGCCGAGGTCAGCGAGGCGGGTGGCCTCGGCATCCTCGCCAGCCTCAACCAGCCCCCGGAGGTCGTGCGCGAGAACATCCGGAAGGTCCGCGCGCTGACCCGGCGCCCCTTCGGCGTGAACCTGTGGTTCCACCGGGATATCCGGCCGCCCGCCGATGTGGCCACCCTCGCCGAGGGCGCCGTGCGGGAGGTGCAGGAGGTGCTCAACCGGTTCCGCGATCGCCTCGGCCTGCCGACGACGACGGCGCGCCCCTCGCCCATGCCCGACCTCGTCGACGCCGCCGTGGAGGTGATCCTCGACGAGCGCGTGCCGGTGTGGAGCATCGGCCTCGGCGACCCCGGTCGCGAGCTCGTGGGCCGATGCCACGCACGCGGCATCAAGGTGATCGCGATGATCGCGACCGTCGAGGACGCGCGGGTCGTCGCCGAGGCGGGCGTGGACGTGATCGTGGCGCAGGGGAGCGAGGCGGGAGGACACCGCTCGACGTGGGTGAAGCGCGAGAGCCGCGAGGCAGCGAGCATCGGCACCATGGCCCTCGTCCCGCAGGTGGTGGACGCCGTGCGCGTGCCCGTGGTTGCCGCCGGTGGCATCGCCGACGGACGCGGGCTCGTGTCCGCCCTCGCCCTCGGCGCCTGCGGCATCCTCCTCGGCACCCGCTTCGTGGCCACGCGCGAGTCCGGCGCCCCGGAGTTCTGGAAGAAGGCACTGCTGGAGCGCGGCAGCGACGCCACCACGGTGACCGATGTCTTCACCGGGCTCTACGCCCGCACGCTGGTCAACACCTTCAACGCCGAGTACGCGGCGGCGGGCGCCCCCGTGCTTCCTCCGCTCATCCAGTCGCGTGCGGCCATGGACGTCTTCGCCGCGTCCACCCAGCAGCAGACGGGCGAGTATTTCCCGATGCACGCCGGGCAGAGCCTCGGCCTCATCCACGACCTGCCGGGGGCGGGCGAGGTGGTGGGCGAGATCGTGCGCGAGGCGCAGGCCGTCCTCGCAGCCCTGCCGGGCCGGGTGCGCATGCTACAATGAGGCCCGCTTGAGCGGGTCCATGCGGCGCTACGGAATCCTCTCCCTCATCGCGATCGCCCTCGGGGGCGTCGTCTTCTGGCCGGGCACGGGCCAGTCGGCGGCCGCTGCCTCCTTCGTCCTCTCCGACCGGGACCAGCAGGACGCCATCCTCGCGGGGAAGCGCAGCGTGGTGAGCGACGACTTCGGCGACGAGTGGCGATCCCGGAATCCCTCCGGCGAGACGGTCACGGTGATGACGCCCTTCCACCGCCTGGCCCTCGCGGCGCGGAACGCCGCCTTCAAGAACGAGCCGCTTCGCCCCAAGGACATCGACACCGTCCTCAAGGAGTCGACCAACAAGCTCACGGTGTGGGTCACCCTCCGGGGCGGCAAGCCCGACTTCGCGCGCTTCTATGCCCCCGCCCTCCTCGACGGCAGGACCGAGATCAAGCCGTCGTTCGTGCAAAACGAACGGACGGCTCTCCGCGCCGAGGATGGCAGCTATGCCGCGCGCTGCGTCTACGTCTTCCCCGCCGAAGAGCTCAAGGGCCGGGGACGCTACAGCCTGGTTGTCCGCAACTCCGACGAGAAGGACGTCTCGACGTTCACCGTAGACCTGTCGGCCATGCGCTGAGAGCCGGAAAGGAGCCCTATGGTCACCAAGGAGCAGTTCAAGCAGGGCATGACGCTGGATCAGTACCTCGCCCAGATGGGGACGAACAAGGACAAATTCGTGGAGTTCCTCCAGACCATCAAGGTCTCCCCCGAGGACAAGCAGGCGCTCGACAAGTACGGCAAGAAGCTCAACGTCCTCGTCATCACCGAGGACTGGTGCGGCGACGCCCTGTACAACGTCCCCGTGCTCGCCAAGATGGTGGAGGGCAACCCCAACATCGAGATGCGCATCTTTCTCCGCGACAAGAACAAGGAGCTGATGGATCAGTACCTCAACCAGGGCATCTACCGGTCCATCCCCGTCTTCGCCTTCTTCGACGAGAACATGAACGAGGTCGCGCGCTTCATCGAACGGCCGCCCGCCCAGACCGAGGAGATCGAGAAGAAGATGCTCGAGACCCGGCGGGCGCTACGCGCCGAGCGTTACATGGACTGGCGCGGCGGTGTCGTGAAGGAGATCCGGTCCCTGCTCAAGGTGTAACGCTCCACGCCGCTGGCGGGCGCCGGCCCCGGGCCGGCGCCCATCCCGTGCCCACCCCTGAAGGAGGAGACAGACGATGAAGGCGATTCGCGTCCACACGCCGGGCGGTCCCGATGTGATGAAGCTCGAGGACGTGCCGGAACCCTCCCCGGGCGCCGGGCAGGCGGTGGTGAAGCTCGAGGCCTCGGGCGTCAACTACATCGACGTCTATTTCCGCTCGGGCGCCTACAAGGCCCCGCTGCCCCTCATTCCCGGCCTCGAGGGGTCGGGCACCGTCGTCTCGGTGGGGTCGGGAGTGTCCGACCTCAAGGCCGGCGACCGCGTCGCCTATACGGGCATCGCGGGGTCGTACGCGCAGATGAATGCTTGCCCCGCCGACCGCCTCGTGAAGCTGCCCGAGAAGCTCACCTTCCGCGACGGCGCCGCCGCCATGCTCCAGGGCATGACCGCGCACTACCTCACGCGCTCGACCTACCCGCTCAAGTCCGGCGACACCTGCCTCGTGCACGCCGCCGCCGGCGGCATGGGCCTCCTCCTCACCCAGCTGGGCAAGATGTTCGGCGCCACCGTGATCGGCACGGTGTCCACCGAGGAGAAGGCCGCGCTCGCCAAGCAGGCCGGCGCCGACCACGTGATCCTCTACACCCAGCAGGACTTCGCCGCCGAGGTGAAGCGCATCACCAACGGCCGTGGGGTGGACGTGGTCTACGACGGCGTGGGCGTCACCACGTTCGAGAAGGGCCTGACCTGCATCCGGCCGCGCGGCGTCATGGCGCTCTACGGCGCGGCGAGCGGGCCGGTGCCCCCGCTCGACCTCCAGCTCCTCAACGTCAACGGCTCTCTCTTCGTCACCCGGCCGAGCCTCAACCACCACATCGCCTCGCGAGAGGAGCTGCTGCAGCGCTCGGGCGACGTGCTCGGCTGGATCCGGGACGGCAAGCTCAAGCTGCGGGTGGACACGACCTTCCCGCTCGACAAAGCCCCCGAGGCCCATCGGGCGCTGGAGGGGCGCAAGACCACCGGGAAGCTGCTCCTGATCCCGTGACGGTTCCTCCGCGGCGCCTGCGCCATTGAAGTGGATCCTGGTCGCGGCGGGCGCGCTCGTCCTGCTCCTGGCGAGCGCGCTCGTCGCGCTGCCCTGGCTCGTCGACGTCCCGCGCGTCCAGGCCTACGTCGCCAACGCCGCCTCGCAGGCTCTCGGCCGTCCGGTGCGCTTCACCTCGCTGACGGTCTCGGCCTTTCCCACTCCCTCGGTGCGGATCAAGGGGCTGCAGGTCGCAGAGGACCCGCGCTTCGGCAACCAGCCCTTTCTCGTTGTCGAGGAGGGGCGCTTCCGCCTTCGGCTCCGCCCCCTGCTCTCGGGCCGCGTCGAGTTGACCGACCTGACTCTCGACAAGGTGCGGATCGAGATCATCGACGACGGAGGGCGGCTCAACGTGGCGAGCCTGGGCCCGACCGGGGCGGGTGGGCGCGGCGCCGCGCGGCCGTCCGGCGGCGCCGCCCCCGCGGCGGGGGCCGCTGCCGCCATCTCCCAGATCCGCCTGAAGGACGGGGTCGCGCACTTCGTCCGGCGCGGGGCACAGGGCCTCGACCTGCGGCTCGAGGACATGGACCTCGTGGTGCGTCCGTCGGGGGAGATCTATACCCTCGAGGGAAGCGCTCGCCTCGAGCCGGGCGGGCTCCGGTTCAAGCTCGCGCAGACCGCCCTCACGGTGCCGCTCGGACGCGCGCTTGGAGAGTCCCCGCTGCGCGCCACGGTGGACGTCAGCGGCGCGGACGTCGCCGGACTCGTCCGCGGCTTCGTCGCCTCTCCGGCCGTCCGCGGGCCAATCGAAGGGCGGCTGCGGGTCGCGGGCACCGTCTCCCAGCCCACCGCCCAGGGAGACTTCACCTTCTCCGGGCTCACCCTGTCCGACCGGCCGCCGCAGTGCTCGCCGCCGCCCGAGCGCCAACTCCAGCTCGGCGACGTGCGGGTCCCCGTCGCCTTCGCTCCTGCGCGTCTCGACGCGGCGCCCCTGACCGCGCGGGTGGCCGGCGGTGCCGTGTCGGCGCGGCTGTCGGTCGCCTTTGCGCCGACCGGCCGAATCGTCACCGCGAAGGACCTCGACGTGAAGGGCATGGCGCTGGGGCCGGTCCTGGTCGACTACCTCTGCCAGGCCTACGCGGTGACGGGACCGCTCGAGCTTGCCGGGGACGCGGCCTTCGCCGACCGCGAGCCCCTGAGGACGCTGAACGGCGCGGGTCGGCTCCGCATCGGCCGCGGGCGCGTGGTGGGCGCGGCGGCGCTCGGCCTCCTTCGCGACATCGTCAGCGTCGCCGGCGTGGTCGCGCCCCTCGTCGAGGGGAAGCCGCTCGCGCTGCCGAGCCGGCCTCTCGACTTCGAGTCCATCACCGCGACCTATCGCATCTCCAACGGCGTCGTCGCCAGCGACGATCTGCTGTACCAGGGCGAGGGGCTCACCGGGAACGTGGCGGGGACGTACGGGCTCGCCGACGGCCGGGTGAACATGGCGGTCACGCTCACCCAGGGCCGCACCCAGGTGAAGGCGCACGTCAGCGGCGTCGCGGGCCAATCGCTACGGGTGACTCCGACCGGCATCACGCAGGGGGGACAGGACGCGGTCAGACAGCTCCTCGAACGGCTCCTGCGCTGAAGCGCGCGCCGCCCAGCTTGCCGGCTTCCACGAGCCCCACGAAGAACGCGTAGAGCTGCCGGTACTCCTCGTAGCGCGCCTCGCCCAGGCGTGCCACCGTGTCCTCGCGCAGGCTGCGGTACATCGCGAAGCGCCGCTGGAGGATGCCGATCCATTGGGATGAAACGTCCTCGGCTTCGATGCCGGCGAAGCCGGCGCGCGCGAGGAGCGTCTCGTAGCCCGCGATGCTCTGGATGGTCACCGCCGCCATCCACGCGGCCAGGCGCTCGCGCTCGTTGTCGGCCAGGCGCGGGGTGGCGATCCAGTCGCTGAAGGCGATGCGCCCGCCCGGCATGAGCACGCGCGCGCACTCCGCGAGCGCGCGGCCCTTGTCGGGCACGTGGAGGAAGCCCTCCTGGCTGATCACCGCCGAGAAGCCGCCCGCGCGGAAGGGCAAAGCCTGGGCATCGCCCCGCAGCGGACGCACGAGCGCCTCGAGGCCCACGAGCCGCGTCAAGCGCGCGGCGCCCACGCACCGGCCCGCGTTCAGGTCCAGAGCGACGACGCGCGCGCCGAATCTCGCGGCGAGGAAGCGCGCGGGGCCGGCGAGCCCCGCGCAGACGTCGAGCACGCGGGCGCCGGGACCGACGGCGGTGCGCCGCGCGAGGGCCTCCACCGCGGCGAGGCCGCCGTAGTGGTCGTGGTCCAGCTCGCCCAGGTCTTCCGGCGCCAGGCGTGCGCCGAGCTTGCCCTGGCGGCGGAGCGCGTCGAGGATCTGCGCCGCGGAGATCGGATGGCGGTCGTAGAATTCGATGACGTCGGGATCGGGCGCGGGCGACGGCATGCCGCGATGCTAGCCTCGACGCGGCGCCCGGAGAAGCCTTGAAGTGCCCCCACCCGTGTGGTACAAGGAGGCGTTTCAGGCCGCCCCATCTACCGCGAAAAGGAGTGCCGAGGGAGCCATGACGAACGGAGCCAGCACGGCGGCAGCCCCCATGAAGGCCGGTCTCGAGGACGTCGTCGTCTCGACCACGGAGATCTGCTTCATCGACGGCCACAAGGGGCGGCTCGTCTACCGGGGCTACGACGTGGATGACCTCGTCGCCCACTCCACGTTCGAGGAAGTCGTCTTCCTCCTCTTCCACGGGCGGCTCCCGAGCCGCAAGGAGCTCGACGTCCATCTCAAGACCCTCGCCTCCACGGCGAACCGCAAGCTCCCGCCGAAGCTTGTCGCGCTGCTGAAGGCGCTGCCGAAGAAGACGACGCCGATGGAGGTCTTGCGCACGGGCGTCTCCGCCCTCTCCGCCTTCGATCCCGACGCCGCCGACAACTCGCACGAGGCGACGCTGCGGAAGTCCATGCGCCTGACCGCCCAGCTGCCGACGCTCGTCGCCGCCTGGGAGCGGATCCGACGCGGCAAGGCGCCGGTGGCGCCGAACCCGAAGCTGTCCCTCGCCGGCAACTTCCTCTACATGATGAGCGGCAAGAAACCCACCGACCTGGCCACCAAGACCTTCGACGTCGCCCTCATCCTCCACGCCGACCACGAGTTCAACGCCTCCACCTTCGCCGCCCGCGTCACCGCGGCCACCCTCTCCGACGTGCACTCCGCGGTGGTGTCGGGCATCGGGGCCCTCAAGGGGCCGCTTCACGGCGGCGCCAACGAGCAGGTGATGCTCATGGTCGAGAAGATCAAGGATCCCGCCAAGGCGGAGGCCTGGATCCGCAAGGCCATCGCCGACAAGATGCGCATCATGGGCTTCGGCCACCGCGTCTATCGCGTGGAGGACCCGCGGGCCAAGCATCTCCGGCGCCTCGCGCTGGAGCTGGGTCGTCAGGCCGGCAGCACCGCGAAGCTGGAGATCCTCGAGACGGTCGCTCGGGTGGTGTCCGCCGAGAAGCACATCTTCCCCAACGTGGACCTCTTCTCGGGCGCCGCCTACGCGTCGATGGGCATCCCCACCGACCAGTTCACGCCCATCTTCGCCATGAGTCGCGTCACGGGCTGGGCCGCCCACGTTCTTGAGCAGCACAGCAACAACCGACTCATCCGGCCGCGGGGCGAGTACACAGGGGCGCTCGACCTGAAGTACGTGTCCCTGGCCAACCGGTAACCCGGGCCCCGCCGAGCGGCCCGGCACGGAGAGGCCGCCGTGCTCGTGAGCGTGGTGGTCGTGGTGTACAACCAGCTCTCGCTCACCCGCGCGTGCCTGGAAAGCCTGCGTCCCAGCACCATCCCCTTCGAGCTCTGCGTCGTGGACAATGCGTCGAGCGACGGCACCGAGGCCTATTTCCGGCGTTTTCCGCTCCCGTATCCGCTCCGCTATCTCCGGCACGACGACAACGTGGGCCTGATCCGCGCCCTGAACGCGGGAGCGCGACTGGCCACCGGCGAATTCCTCTGCTTCCTGCACAACGACACCGAGATGCACGAGCCGGAGTGGCTGGCGCGGCTGCACGCGGCGGTCGCGGGCGGCGCGGGGATCGGGTTGGCGGGGCTCTACGGCGTGCGCCGGCTGCGCGCCGACGGCCGCTACGTGGGCCACACCATCGTCTCGAGCCTCGAGAGCGCGCCGCGGGCGGCGGCGGTCACCGAGGTGGCGGCGGTGGACGGGGTCTGTCTCTTCCTCCGTCGCGCCCTCCTCGAAGCCGTCGGCGGCTTCGACGAAGGGTACGGCTTCTTCCACGGCTACGATCGCGACCTCTCCTTCGCGGTGCGTGAGGCCGGCCAGCGCTGCGCGGTGGTCCGCGCGGCATTCACCCATCGCGGCGGCGGCACGCGCACCGGGCTGGGAGCCCCGCGGCGGCCCGCCCAGGATCTCGCCGACCGCCGCGCCGCCCTCGCGCGCTTCGCCGCCAAGTGGCGCCACCGCCTTCCCAGCGACGTGCGCACCCTCGGCGAACGCCTGGCCGACCGCATCCGGTCCGCGCGGAGCCGGCGGTGAACGTGGCCGGCACCGGGCTCTCCGTGAGCGCCGACCCCGTCGAGGCGACGCTCGAAGCCGCGCTCACCGCCATGGAGCGGAGCGGCACCGACCGCGCCGATCTCGCGGTGGTGTTCACCACCCCTCCCGCCTTTCCCTCGGCTCACGAGATGCTCCATGCCGTGCGGCGCGTGACGGGCGCCCCCGCGGTGGTGGGCGCCAGCGGCGTCGGCATCCTCACCGAGCGCATGGAAGTGGAGAGCGTCGGGGCACCGGGCGCGCCGGGTCCCCGCCAGTCCGCGGTGGCGGTCCTCGCGGTGCGGAGCGACACCCTCCGTTTTGCGCCCTTCCTCGTGGACGAGACCGACGGCCTCGGCGCGGCGGCGGGGCGCCTGGCGGCGACGCGGCTGGTCGAGGCCGGTGGGGGCGCCCTCATCGTCCTGCCCGACCCGATGGGCCTCGAGCCCGCGGCCCTGCTCGCCGCGATCGCGGGAGCGGGGCGAGCGGTTCCCGTGCTCGGCGGAGTGGCCTCGGGCCTGCCGCTCTTCGAGATCTGCAATACCGAGGTCGTGTCGGGCGCGCTCGCCGGCCTCGCGGTGGCGGGCGCGGCGCCGGTGGTGGGAGTGGCCCAGGGATGCGAGCCCATCGGCGAGCCGTTCGTGATCACGCGGGGCGAGGGAACGACGGTCACGGAGATCGCGGGCCGCCCCGCCCTCGAGGCGCTCGCGGAGGCGGTGGCCTCCGTGAAGGGCGGCGCGGACCGCGTGCGCCATGCCGGGCTCTTCGCGGGGCTTGCCATGGATCCCGCCAAGAGCCCGCTCGGCCGCGGCGACTTCCTCGTGCGAAACCTCATCGGGGTGGACCGCGAGACGGGGAGCGTGGGGGTGGCCGAGCCCGTCCGCGTGGGGCAGACCATCCAGTTCCAGCTCCGCGACGCCCAGGCCGCCGCCGACGACCTGCGAGCGACCCTCGCGGGGATGTCGAGCGCGCTCGACGGCCGCCCGCCCGGGTTCGGCCTGTACTTCAACTGCGCGGGGCGGGGGCACGGCCTCTTCGGGGTCGCCGACCACGACATCGGCCTCATCCGCGAGCGTCTCGGCGACTTTCCCCTCGCGGGCTTCTTCGGTAACGGCGAGTTCGCGCCGGTGGGCGGGCGCAATCACTTCCACAACTACACGGGGGTGCTCGTGGTGTTTCCCAGATGATCCCGTTCGCGAAGGGGCACGGTCTCGGCAACGACTACATCGTGATCAACGGCGCGGACCTTCCCGCGCCGCTCAGGCCCGGGCAGATCGAGAAGATCTGCGACCGGAACTGGGGCGTGGGCTCGGACGGGATCCTCCTGCTCGTCCCCGGCTGGGCGGGGGCGGACTTCGGCCTCCGCATCTTCAACCCGGACGGCAGCGAGGCGGAGAAGTCCGGCAACGGCCTGCGCATCTTCGCCAAGTATCTCCACGACCATGGGCATGCCGCGCGTTCCACCTTCACGGTGGACACGATGGGCGGACGCGTGGAGTGCCAGTGCCATGTCGTCGATGGGCGGGTGAACGAGGTCACGGTGGAGATGGGGCGCTGTACCTTCGTGGCGCCCGAGATCCCCATGAACGGTCCCGAGCGTGAGGTGGTCAAGGTGCCGCTCCAGGTCGGAGATGAGAACCTGCTCGTCACCGCGGTGTCGGTGGGCAACCCGCACTGCGTGGTCTTCACCGACCGCCTCGATGAGAAGGAGGTGCGGCGGCTCGGCCCGCTCATCGAGAACCATCCGGCCTTTCCGAACCGCACCAACGTGCAGTTCGCGCGCGTGGCGTCCCGCTCGGAGGTGGACATCCTGATCTGGGAGCGCGGCGCCGGCTGGACCTTGGCCTCGGGCTCCTCCTCGAGCGCGGTGGCCTGCGCGGCGGTGAAGAACGGCCTCTGTGACCACGGCCGGGTGACGGTCCGCATGCCCGGCGGCACCTTGCACATCGACGTGCGGCCCGATTGGTCCATCCGGCTCCAGGGCCCCGTCGAGGAGGTCTTCACCGGCACGTTGTCCCGCGACCTCATGGACGCGCTGTCTCGGTAAGGGGTCCGCATGCCCGGCGCCGTCCCCCCGTGGCTGACCGCGCTCTTCGTGCTCCTGGTGCTCGTGATGGCGGTGCTCGTCGTGGCTGGCGTGGGCGCGCTCCGCGGGCGAGGCGTCGCCCTCGGCACCGCCGCGGCGCTGGGAGGTTGGCTCGCCCTCACCGCGACCCTCGCCGGGGCCGGGGCGTTCGCCGACTTCTCGCGCCTGCCCCCGCGCCTCCTCCTCGCGATCGTGCCGCCCCTCCTCACGATCGTGGCGCTCTGCCGGTCCGCCGCGGTGGGACGGCTTCTCGACGAGACGCCGCACGGCTGGCTCGTGCATCCCCAGGCCTTCCGCATCGTCATGGAGCTGATCCTCTGGCGCCTGTACGTGGCGGGCGCGGCACCCGCGGTCATGACCTTCGAGGGCCGCAACGTGGACATCGTGGTCGGGCTCACCGCGCCCGTGGTCGGCTGGCTCTGCTTCACCCGGGGTGCCTGGCCCGCCCGCGCCGCCGTCTGGTGGAACGTAGCCGGCATCCTCGTCCTGCTCAACGTGGTCGTCCACGCCCAGCTGTCCGCGCCCACCCCGTACCGTCGCCTCGTCACCGAGCCGCCCGTCACCTTCATCGCATACCTGCCGTGGATCTGGCTGCCCGCCTTCCTGGTCCCGCTGGCCTGGAGTCTCCACGCGCTGAGCGTCCGCCAGCTCGTTCGCCGCGCCCCGTGACGCCCCGCCGGCTGCGACTGGCCGCCTGGCTCTCGCTCGTCAACGCGTTCGTGGGCGTGCCCGCCGTCGCTCTCCTCAGCTGGCTCGCGGTGGATGAGAGCGCCCTCCTGGGCACGCTGCACGCGGCCGTGCTCCTCGCCGCCGTGGCCGCCTACGCGGTGACGCTCTTCACGTTCCGCGCGCTGCTTCACGCGCGGGGGGTCTACGAAGCCGACCCCCTCATCAAGGCGCAGCTCTGGGTCTGCGCGGTCGCGAGCGTTCTCGACCTGCACTGGGCCTTGCGCTTCCTCGACGACGTGGCTCGAGAGGGCACCGCCCTCGTCGGGTCGGCGGTGTACTGGGCCGTGCTCATTGCCTATGCCCGCCGACTCCAGCGGCTGGGGGACGATCTCCACGGCCTCCGCGATCGGCTCGCGGGCGCGCTCATCGTCACGTCGCTGGGCGGGCTCGCGCTCACCGCGCTGTCCATTCCCATGGTGGGATGGCCCGAGGCGGCGGCGCCCGATAGCGTGCCGTGGATCGTGCTGACACTCGTGGCGGCGCTGGCGACCATGATCGGCTACGTGCGCGCCAGCGCGGCCGTCGCCCGCATCTTCTTCCGCGAGGCGCGGCGGTGAGGGTCAGGCGCGGTCGGGGAGGCGCAGGAAGCGGGCGAGCAGGCGGTCGCGGGCTCGGTCGGGCGCGAGACGGGCGATGAGCGCCTGGATCTTGGCATCGCGCCCGACCACATAGCGGGTGCGCGGCCGCCGCGCGGTCAGCGCGTGGACCACCGCCGCGACCACCGCCTCCGGCGCGCTGGCGCTCCGCTCGGCATGCGCGGCGCCCTTGCGCAGGGCGGCCATCGCGGTGCCGTACAAGCGCGTCGCCTCGGTTGGAAGCGCGTCCTGCATCCGATCCGCCTCCGCGCCCGACTTGCTCCAGATCGGCGTGGCCACCGCCCCCGGCTCGATGATGGAGACGTGGACGCGCCACGGGCGCAGCTCGAGCCGGAGCGCGTCGGTGAGGGCCTCCAGGGCAAACTTCGAAGCGGCGTAGGCCCCGAGGAACGGCGTGGCCATGCGCCCCCCGATGGAGCCGATGTTCACGATGCGCCCGTCTCCGGCGCGCAGCAAGGGCAGGAGCGCCTGGGTCACCGCGATCTGGCCCACCACGTTGACCTCGAGCTGACGGCGCAGATCGGCGAGAGGGAGGAACTCGAGGGGGCCGGGCACCGCGATCCCGGCGTTGTTCACGAGCCCCGCCAGTCCGCGCTCCCCGGCCACTGCCGCCACCGTCCGCGCCGCGCCCGCCACGGAGGCCGCGTCGGTCACGTCCAGCGGCACCGCGGTGAGAAG
>JBKPDT010000083.1:0-10630 GCA_046728035.1 Candidatus Methylomirabilota bacterium
GCCCGCGTCGATCTTCCGCTGGAGGAACCAGCAGAACCAGCCCCGGTACTTTTCCTGTAACTCCGGTCTCATCCAGTCCTTGCCGCTGATGATGCGGCGGCAGCGCGGGCTCCCGCAGCGGCACTCCATCTCGTAGTCGCCGTCGTCCGTGGTCGCCCAGTCGTGGGTCAACTCCTCGCCCGGCGCGATGTTCCGCATCGCCACGAGGACGATCTGCCCCTGGATGGCGATGTTGGGATCACAGGAATGGTTGGTATACAGCATGGCGCCATGCCGCTCGTCACTGTTCACCGGCGCGATGACGAGGTCCTCCGAGATCTGGATCTCCGCGGGCCCGAGCTCCCGCTCGACCGCCGTCCATGCGGCCCTGGTCAGCACATGGCCGCCCTTGACGGCCACGATCTCTCCCCGCGCGATGGCGTGCTTCGCGAAGAGGCCGCGGCCCTGGATGGGGCTCTCGCGTACCTCCGTCTTCGGCGAGCGATACGTCAGGTCCGTCATCAGGCCGTCACCGATCTTTTGCCCTGGTCTCGGCCAGCCGCCCGCTTCTCCTGAGCCACCACGCGGCCGCCAGCCCCGCGACCACCGCCGTCACGAGCGCTAGGTAGAGGCCGCTCATCAATCCCATCGACAGCGCGATCGCCAATCCGGCCAGAAGCGTCACGACCATCACCGCCCGACGGTGGCTTGGTGCGACGAGCGTGCAGGAAACCGTGATCAGAGCCGCGGCAAGTCCGGCGCCGAGGCACAGGATAGCCCTCACGACGTGATCAAACCACGGCGCGATGCAGAGCCCCGAGAT
Source organism: Candidatus Methylomirabilota bacterium (assembly GCA_046728035.1). GTDB lineage: Bacteria > Methylomirabilota > Methylomirabilia > Rokubacteriales > CSP1-6 > DASRWT01. Next base: position 803 of record JBKPDT010000083.1, read on the forward strand.
CATCTGCTCTCGAGGGCAGAGCGTCTCGGCGATCGTGTAGAGCGTAACGGCGACAGTAGCAGCGACCATCCAGGAGAGCCACGCCACCGGAGGGACCAGAAGCCACCGGAGCCACCTGGCCATGGACTTCTGTGGTCGCCCGCTACAGCGGCTTCCGGATCAGCCGCGCCAGCTCCCCCACCACGCCGCGGCGAAACGTGAGCACGCACACCACGAAGATCGCGCCCTGCACCACGGTGACCCAGGCGCCGAGCTGCACGAGGTAGTTCTCCAGTGCGATCACGATGAAGGCGCCGACCACCGGACCGAAGACGGTGCCGAGGCCGCCGAGGAGGGTCATCAAGACGACCTCGCCGGACATCGTCCAGTGCACGTCGGTGAGGGAGGCCAGCTGGAAGACCAGCGCCTTGGTGCCGCCGGCGAGGCCGACGAGCGCGGTGGACAGGACGAAGGCGATGAGCTTGTAGTGGTCGGCCTTGTAACCGAGCGAGATGGCGCGGGGCTCGTTCTCGCGGATGGCCTTGAGCACCTGGCCGAAGGGCGAGTGGATGGCGCGGTAGATGATGAGGAAGCCGGCCAGGAAGACGAAGAGGACGACGAAGTAGAGGGTGAGCGTGTCGCGGAGGTCGAGGAGCCCGAAGAGATGGCCGCGGGGCACCGCCTGGATCCCGTCCTCGCCGTGGGTGAAGGGGGCCTGGAGACAGAAGAAGTAGATCATCTGGGCCAGGGCGAGGGTCGTCATGGCGAAGTAGATGCCCTGTCGGCGGATGGCGAGGACGCCGATGAGGAGGCCCAGGGTGGCGGCGGCGGCCACCCCCGCCAGGATGGCGGCCTCCGGTGGCCAGCCCCAGACCTTGGCGGCGTGCGCGGTGACGTATCCCGCCGAGCCCAGGAAGGCGGCGTGACCGAAGGAGAGCAGGCCCACGTAGCCGATGAGGAGATTGAAGGCGCAGGCGAAGAGCCCGAAGCAGAGCGCCTTCATGAGGAAGACCGGATAGACGACGAAGGGCGCCGCCACGAAGAAGGCCACCATCAGGGCGAAGGCGATCCCTTGGTGGCCGAGGCCGGCGCGTGTCATCTACTGCGCTCTCCCGAAGAGGCCGGCGGGCTTCACGAGAAGGACGAGCGCCATGATGACGAAGATGACGGTATTGGAGGCCTCCGGGTAGAAGACCTTGGTGAGCCCCTCGACGATTCCCAGCCCGAAGCCCGTCACGATCGAGCCCATGATCGAGCCCATCCCCCCGATCACCACCACCGCGAAGACCACGATGATGAGATCGCCACCCATGAGCGGGTTGACCTGGTAGATGGGTGCGGCCATCACGCCGGCGAGGGCGGCGAGGCCGACGCCGAAGCCGTAGGTCAGCGTGATCATGCGCGGCACGTTGATGCCGAACGCCTGGACGAGGGTCGGATTCTCGGTGGCGGCGCGCAGGTAGGATCCCAGACGCGTGCGCTCGATGACGTACCAGGTGCCCAGGCACACGACGAGCGAGAAGCCGATCACCCACGCGCGGTAGTTCGGCAGGAACATGAAGCCGAGATTCTGCCCGCCCTGGAGCTGGGCGGGGATGGCATAGGGCAACCCCGAGGAGCCGAACTCGTTGCGGAAGAGCCCCTGGATGATGAGCGCGAGGCCAAAGGTCAAGAGCAGCCCGTAGAGGTGGTCGAGCTGGTAGAGGCGCTTGAGCATGGTGCGCTCGAGCGCAATGCCGAAGAGCCCGACGGCGATGGGCGCGACGAGGAGCGCCCACCAGTAGCCGAGCCCCGCGTACTGGAGGAGGAACCACGCCGCGAAGGCGCCCATCATGTACTGCGCGCCGTGGGTGAAGTTGATGATGTTCAGCAGGCCGAAGATCACCGCCAGCCCGAGGCTCAGGAGCGCGTAGAACGAGCCATTGATCAGCCCGATCAGCAGCTGGCCGAAGAGCGCCTGGGGCGGGATGCCGAGGATCGGAATCATGGGTTATCCCCTCACCCTGCCCTCTCCCCGGTGGGAGAGGGTCAAGCCCTCCCTCTCCCCCCCGGGGGGGGGAGAAGGTAGGGTGAGGGGGGATCTCCTACTTCTTCACGAGGGGGCAGTCGCCCTGGTCCAGAGGCCGGAAGGCCTGCTCCGCCGGGATCGTCGCGCGCAGCTTGTAGTAGTCCCACGCGCCCTTGGACTCCGCGGGCTTCTTCACCTCGAAGAGATAGGCGGGGTGAATCTTCCGCCCGTCGACCCGGATGGTCCCCTTGCCGAAGAGCGGGTCGTCCGTCGGCAGCTCCTTCATCTTGGCGATCACCTTGGTCCCGTCGTCCGACTTGAGCGCCTCCGCCGCCTTGAGGTAGTGCGTCACGCTCGCGTAGACGCCGGCGTGGATCATGGTGGGGTGGATGCCGCGGTTCCGCTCCGCGAACTTCTTGGCGAAGGCACGGGTCTTGTCGTTCATGTCCCAGTAGAAAGTCTCGGTGAAGATGAGCCCCTGCGCGGTGGGCAGTCCCAGCGCGTGCACGTCGGTGAGGAAGACGAGGAGGCCGGCGAAGTTCTGACCGCCTCGCACGATGCCGAACTCGGCGCCCTGCTTGATGGAGTTGGTGGTGTCCCCGCCCGCGTTGGCGAGCCCGATAATCTTGGCCTTCGAGGCCTGGGCCTGGAGCAGGAACGAGGAGAAGTCCTGGGTGTTGAGCGGGTGCCGCACCTTGCCCAGCACCTTGCCCCCGTTCTTGAGCACCACCGCCTCCACGTCGCGCTCGAGCGCGAGTCCGAAGGCATAGTCGGCGGTGATGAAGAACCAGGTGTCTCCCCCGGTCTTGGTGATGGCGTTGCCGGTGCCGTTGGCAAGCGCCCACGTGTCGTAGGTCCAGTGCACGGTATTGGGTGAGCAGGCCTTGCCGGTGAGGTCCGAGGACGCCGCGGACGACACGAGGAAAGCCTTCGCCTTCTCGCGGGTGATCTGGTTGATGGCGAGCGCGACCCCGGAGTTCGGCACGTCCACGATCACGTCCACCCTGTCCACGTCGTACCACTGCCGCGCGATCGCCGAGCCAACGTCGGCCTTGTTCTGATGGTCGGCGAAGATGATCTCGACCTTGAGGCCCTTGGCGGCGGCGCCGTAGTCCTCCACTGCCATGCGGGCGGCCACCACCGAGCCCTGGCCGGCGAGGTCCGCGTAGAGGCTCGACTGGTCGTTGAGCACCCCGATCTTGATCACGCCGTCCGACATCTGGGCGGCGGCCGGCCCCGCGGCGGCGAGGACGACGGCCGCGAGGACGAGGAGGGTCCGAAGGTTCATATGCGTGACTCCTTTCGTTGCGGGAAATAGGGGCTTGGGGCGTCGCATTATACCCCCAGGTAGTCGTGGAGCTTGGGCATGCTTGCCGCGAGGTCGGCATTGGCGATGAGGTCGACGACCCGGCCGTGCTCCATCACGTAGTGCCGGTCCGCCACGGTGGCGGCGAAGCGGAAGTTCTGCTCGACGAGGAGGATGGTGAAGCCGGCCGCCTTGAGCCGCCGGATCGTCGCCCCGATCTGCTGCACGATCACCGGCGCGAGCCCCTCGGTGGGCTCGTCGAGGAGCAGCAGGCGCGCGCCCGTGCGCAGGATGCGGGCAATGGCGAGCATCTGCTGCTCGCCGCCCGAGAGCTTGGTGCCCTGGCTGCGGAGCCGCTCGCGGAGGTTCGGGAAGAGCTCGAAGATGGCGGCGGTGTCGAGCCCGCCCGGCGCCACCACCGGGGGCAGGCGGAGATTCTCGTCCACGTTGAGGCTGGCGAAGATCCCGCGCTCCTCCGGGCAGAAGGCGATGCCCAGCCGCGCGATCGCATTCGAGGGCCGGCCGATCAGCTCCTGCGCGCCCAGCCGCACCGAGCCCCGCCGCTTCCGCACGATCCCCATGACGGACTTGAGCGTGGTGGTCTTCCCCGCCCCGTTCCGGCCCAGCAGGGTCACCACCTCGCCCGCCCGCACGTCGAGGTCCACGCCGTGGAGGATGTGCGACTCGTCGTACCAGGCCTCGAGGCCGCGGACCGCGAGGAGCTCGGTCACACGCCCGATCCCATGTAGGCCTGGATCACGTCCTGGTTCTGGGACACGGTGAGGTAGTCGCCCTCCGCGAGCACCTCCCCCCGCGCGAGCACGGTGATGCGGTCGGAGAGGTTCTCCACCACGCTCAAGTTGTGCTCGACCATGAGCACGGTGCGATTGGCCGCCGCCCGCTTGATGAGGGCGGAGACGCGCTCCACGTCCTCGTGGGTCATGCCCGCGGTGGGCTCGTCCAGCAGCATCATCTCGGGCTCCAGGGCCAGGGTGGTGGCGATCTCGAGGGCTCGTTTCCGCCCGTATGGCAGCTCCACCGCCGTCGTCCCCGCCGCGTCCCCGAGCCCGACTGCCTCGATCAGCCCCAGGGCTCGCTCGTCGAGCGCCTCCAGCGCCCGCTCCGAGCGCCAGAAGTCGAAGGAGGCGCCGCGCCGGCGCTGCAGCGCGATCCGCACGTTCTCCAGCACCGTGAGGTGCGGAAACACCGCCGAGATCTGGAAGGAGCGCACGAGCCCCAGACGCGCGATGTCGGCGGGGCTGCGGCCCGTGATGTCGCGCCCCTGGAAGCGGATGCGCCCCCGCGTGGGGACGAGAAAGTGGGTGAGGAGGTTGAAGCAGGTGGTCTTCCCGGCGCCGTTGGGGCCGATGAGGGCATGGATGCTCCCGCGCCGGACGCGGAGACTCACGTCCTTCACCGCCACGAACCCCCGGAACTCCTTGGTGAGCCCCTGCGTCTCGAGGATGAAGTCCTCCGCCATCAGCGGGCCTGGCCGTCCGGCGGCGGATAGTAGCGCGCCTCCCGCTTCTCGTCCCAGGCGCGATTGGCCTCGCGGATCTCCCAGGAGTCCATGCAGTCGGCCACCGCGCGGAGCACGTCCTCGGTGATGGCGCGCGGATCCTCGTGGAAGGAGGCGTGGAGGAGCCGCTTGGCGTGGCCGGTGGCGGTGCGCGAGGCGTGGAAGGCCTTGGCGACGATCGTCGCCAGCTCCGTGTCGAGCTCCTCGGCGGGCACTACCCAGTTGACCAGGCCCATGGCGAGAGCGGTGTCCGCGCTGATCTGATCGTTGAGCAGCGTCAGCTCCTTGGCGCGGCCGAGCCCAACGATCCGCGCCAGGCGAAGGATGGAGCCGTCGGGGATGAGACCGTGCTGGGTGGCGCCGAGCCCGATGACGGCATCGCGCGCGGCGAGCCGCACGTCGCAGGCCACCGCGAGCTGGAGTCCGCCGCCGATGGAGTAGCCGTGGAGCACCGCCACCGAGAGCTTGTCCATTTCCTCGAGGCAGTTCAGCGCCCGGCCCCAGTTCCGGAAGAAGGGCTCGCCGATCCGGCCGGCGGACAGCGCCTTCCGATCCATGCCGGAAGAAAACGCCCGCCCGGCGCCGCGCACCACCACCACCCATACCCCGGGGTCCTTGGCCGCCGCCTCCGTAGCGTCGGCCAGCCCGGCGGTGAGCTCGAGGTTCAGCGCGTTGAGGACGGCGGGACGGTCGAGCGTGATCGTCGCCACGCCGTCCTTTACCTCGTACCGTACCGTCGATTCGGCCATGGGGAAGCGGGCGCGCGGGCTCAGCGGAGGTCTAGGACGGCGCGCGCGATGACCATTCGCTGAATTTCCGACGTTCCTTCGCCGATCTCGGTGAGCTTGGCGTCGCGGAAGATGCGCTCGATGGGGAACTCGGTGATGTAGCCGGCCCCGCCGTGGATCTGCAGGGACTTGGTCGCCGCCTTCATGGCCACCTCGGAGGCGAAGACCTTAGCCATGGACGCGGCGACCTTGGCGGGCCTGCCGCTGTCCTTGAGGGCGGCGGCGCGCAGGGCGAGGAGCCGCGCCGCTTCCACCTCGGTGCCCATGTCGGCCACCATCCCCTGGAGGCCGTTGAACTCGGCCAGCGTCTTGCCGAAGGCGCTCCGCTCCTTCATGTAGCGGAGCGCCTGGTCGAGCGCGCCCTGGGCCAGGCCCACCGCCATGGCCGCCATGGCAATGCGCCCGCCCTCCAGGACCTGCATGGTGTTGACGAAGCCCATGCCGGCCTCGCCGAGCAGGTTGGCGGCGGGCACGCGGACGTTGTCGAGGATCAGCTCGGCAGTGTTCGAGGCGTGCAGCCCGAGCTTCCGGTAGGGCGGGCCCGCGGCGAAGCCGGGCATGCCCTTCTCGAGGATGAATGCGGAGACGCCTTTCTTGCCGCGCGCGGGATTGGTCACCGCCATCACCACCGCGATCTCGGCGACGCCGGCATTGGTGATGAAGGCCTTGGTGCCGTTCAGCACCCAGTGCTCGCCCTCGCGCGCGGCCCGCGTCTTCATGGCGGCGGCGTCCGAGCCCGAGCCCGGCTCGGTGAGCCCCCAGGCGCCGAGCGCCTTGCCGCTCGCGAGCCTCGGGAGGTACTTCTGTTTCTGCTCGGGGGTGCCGAAGAGGGTGATGTGGTTGGTGCACAGCGAGTTGTGGGCCCACATCGTGATGCCCACCGACCCGTCGACCCGGTTCAGCTCCTCCACCGCGAGCGCGTAGGAGACGTAGTCGAGGGCGGCACCGCCGTACTGCTCGGGCACGAGCGCCCCGAGCAGGCCGGTGGCGCCGAGGCGGGCGACGATGGCATGGGGGAACTCGTGCTTCTCGTCGTACTCGCGGATCGCCGGCGCGATCTCACCCTCGGCGAACTCGCGCGCCAGCGTCCGGATCGCCTGCTGATCGCTCGTGAACGTGAAGTCCATCAGACCGCCGCGCGAATGTTGTCGCGCACGAAGCGGATGATGTCCTGGGTGGACGTGCCCGGGGTGAACAGCTCCTTCACCCCCATGGCCTTCAGCGCGGTGACATCCTCCTGGGGGATGATGCCGCCGCCGAACAGCGCGATGTCCTCCGCGCCCTTCTCGCGCAGCAGCTCGAGCACGCGCGCGAAGAGGTAGTTGTGGGCGCCGGAGAGCACGCTGAGCCCGATGGCGTCGACGTCCTCCTGGATGGCGGTGGCCACGATCTGCTCGGGGGTCTGGTGGAGCCCGGTGTAGATGACCTCGAACCCCGCGTCGCGCAGCGCGCGCGCCACGATCTTGGCCCCCCGGTCGTGGCCGTCGAGGCCTGGCTTGGCGACGATCACACGGACCTTACGATCGCTCATGTCGGTGGCTCGCTCCTACTTGAGCAGCTCGCGCAGGCGCTCGCCGTTCTTCATGATGTGGTCGCGATTGCCCGGGACCTGCTTCCATTCGAAGCCCTTGCCGTCTCCGTTCCAGCGCGGGATGAGGTGCAGGTGGTAGTGGGGCACCGACTGGAAGGCGGCGCCCCCGTTGGCCTGGAGCATGTTGAGTCCGTCGGGCTTGAAGGCGTGCTGGATGGCGGCGGCCACCTTCTTGGCCGCCGCGATGGCGGCCTTGAGATCCTCGACGTCCGCGTCGTGGATGGTGGCGGCGTGGGTCTTGGTGACGACGAGACAGTGGCCCGAGTTCAGCGGGTGGATGTCCATGAACGTGAGGGTGCGCTCGTCCTCGTAGATCTTGAACGAGGGGATCTGCCCGTCCCGGATCTTGCAGAAGACGCAGTCCATCGGTTCCTCCCTCCGTCTATACCTCGACGGTCCACTGGTGCGGATCGGCGCTCTTGCCGTACTGGATGCCCACAATGGCGTCGTAGAGGCGCTCGGTCAAGGGGCCGGTGCGGCCGCCGTTGATCGTCATCTTCTCCCCCTTGTAGGCGAGCTCACCCACCGGCGAGATGACGGCGGCGGTCCCCGTGCCGAACACCTCCTCGAGGTGGCCCTTCTTGTGGGCCTCCACGAGCTCGTCGATGCTGATCTGGCGCTCGGTGGCCTTGACGCCCCAGTCGCGCAGCAGGGTGAGCACGGAGTCACGGGTCACGCCGGGCAGGATGGTGCCGCCCAGCGCGGGGGTGATCACCTCGCCGCCGATCTTCACCATGATGTTCATGGTGCCGACCTCGTCGACGTACTTCCGGTGCACGCCGTCCAGCCACAGCACCTGGGTGAAGCCCTCGTGCTTGGCCTCCTCGCCGGCCATGAGGCTGGCCGCGTAGTTGGCGCCGGTCTTGGCATGGCCGAGGCCGCCGTCGACCGCGCGCACGTATTTCTCCTCCACGCGGATCCTCACCGGAGCCATGCCTTCGGGATAGTAGGCGCCCACCGGGGAGAGGATCACGTAGTACACGTAGGACTTCGCCGGGCGCACGCCGAGGAAGGGCTCGTTGGCGAGGATCACCGGCCGGACGTAGACGGAGGTGCCGATCGTGCCGGGCACCCACTCGCGATCGATGCCCACGAGGGTCACGATGGACCGCAGCGCCAGCTCGGGATCCAGCGGCGGGATGCTCATGCGCCGGGCCGAGTTGTTCATCCGCTCGATGTGCTTCTGCGGACGGAAGAGGCGGATCTTCCCGTCCACGCCCCGGAAGGCCTTGAGGCCGTCGAAGACGGCCTGCGCGTAGTGCAGCACCGCCGCCGCGGGGTCCAGAGCGAGCGGCCCGTAGGGCTCGACGCGAGGGTCATACCAGCCCTTCTCCTCCTCGAAGTCGGCCAGGAACATGTGGTCGGTGAAGATCTGGCCGAAGCCGAGCTCTGCGTCCTTGGGCTTCTTCTTGGGCGTCGTCGCCTTGGTGATGCGGATCGGATCCGTTGTCATGGTGTGCTCTCCCCTAGAAGATGATGGGCTCGCGATAGAGCCCGAACACCTGCCGGTACACGTCCGAGATCTCGCCGAGCGAGACGTAATCCTTGACCGCGTCCACCAGCACCGGCATCACGTTCTGCCCGTTGCGGCAGGCCTCGGCGAGCTGTTTGAGGCGGCGCTCCACCCGGGCGGTGTCCCGCGACGCCTTGACCCGGCCGACCCGCTCGACCTGCTCGCGCTCGATGGCGTCGTCGATCCTCAGGATGGGCAGCGGCCGCTCGTCGGCCATCACGTACTTGTTCACGCCCACGACGGTCTTATCGCCCCGGTCGTCCATGAGCTGGTAGCGGTACGCGGCGTCGGCGATCTCCCGCTGCGGGTAGCCGTGCTCGATGGCTTCCACCATGCCGCCGAGCTCATTTATTCGATTGATGTAGACCATCGCGCGAGCTTCCATCTCGTCGGTGAGGCGCTCGAGGAAGTAGGAGCCACCCAGCGGGTCCACGGTGAGCGGCACCCCCGACTCCTCGGCGATGATCTGCTGGGTCCGGAGCGCCACCGTCACCGCTTCCTCGGTGGGCAGCGCCAGCACCTCGTCGAAGGAGTTGGTGTGGAGCGACTGCGCCCCCCCCAGCACGGCGGCGAGGGCCTGGATCGCCACCCGCGCCACGTTGTTGAGGGGCTGCTGGGCGGTGGCGGACACCCCCGCCGTCTGCGTGTGGGTACGCAGGCGCATCGACTCCGGCTTGCGCGCCCCGAAGCGGTCCCGCATCACGGTGGCCCAGATGCGCCGGGCCGCCCGAAGCTTGGCGATCTCTTCGAAGAAGTCGTTGTGGATGTCGAAGAAGAAGGACAGGCGCGGGGCGAAGTCGTCCACTGCGAGACCGCGCTTGGCCGCCGCGTCCACGTAGGCGAAGCCGTCGGCGAGGGTGAAGGCCAGCTCCTGCACCGCCGTCGAGCCCGCCTCGCGGATGTGGTAGCCGGAGATGGAGACCGGGTTGAACCTCGGCACGTGCTTCGCGCAGAACTCGATGGTGTCCACCACGATGCGCACGGCGGAGTCCGGCGGCGAGATCCACTCCTTCTGGGCGATGAACTCCTTGAGCATGTCGTTCTGCATGGTCCCGCCCACGCGGTCCCAGGACACGCCCTGCTTCTCGGCGAGCACGAGGTACATGGCGAGCGCCACCGACGCC
>JBKPDT010000084.1:0-7837 GCA_046728035.1 Candidatus Methylomirabilota bacterium
TCGAGTGGATTCTCGATCTCGACACCACCACGAAGAATGATCGCGCTCATACCTGCGAACGAACGATCGTCGCACGACCGCAGCTCAACAGTCAGCGATAGCCGGAGGCCACGGCTCTTCTGAGACTTCTCTGACCATCGAGTTGCAGCGGTGCTCGCACAGATCAGGAGTGAGAGCCCGGTGAGTGCGATGCGAGTCGCGACTGGACCAAACGCCTTCAGCCCCGCTCTCCGCGGCCGCGGTTCTTGGCCGCCAGGGGCAGCAAGGTTCTGCCGACGACCAGCGTCACGACCGCGACGAAGATCAAATTGACGAATCCGGGCGGGTCGAACACGCTCGCGATCAGGTACCAGACGACCGCGCCGGCCACCCCGGCGAGCACGGCGATCGCGAGGACGATGCCCCATCTCATCTCGTCTCCGTGCCACACGGCTGGGCTCAGGGCGAAGATACCGTTGCCCTGGCTGCGATGCTCGACATTTCCGGACACGTTGCCCGGTGTCCGGCTGTCGCCGCTCGACAGGCGGCAGGCTGATGCAGCTTGAGCTCTGGTTCGGCGACACGCAAGTCATGCTCGCCCACGAGTTTCCCGACCTGGGCGTCCTCTCCCCGCTCAGCGTCGGGGTCACCGCAACCGTGCTGCACTACACGACGGCCGACGCAACGAGACACGTCAACAGCGGCCCGAGGTAATAGCGAGGGCCGAGCCGCTCGCCCGCTTGCCTCTCCCAGCCGATCGACCGCCGCCAAGCCGGACCAAAGACTGGGTCGGCAAACCAGGGCGCCGCCAGGCCGTAGTAGATCGCCGTAGCGACAAGAACGGCCAGCCAGTTGAGGTCTTCCAAAACGTCGAAACTCATCTCATCCCTCATCTCCGTTCGGGGTGGCGAGCGCGCGCGAGATTCTGGCCTCGCCCGCTGAGACGGGTGCCCTACGTATCACCGTTGCCACGAGCGAGTCGGGCGTCTCGCACCTCCTTTCTCAACTCAGACTCCGAGCGCCTCAATGATCAAGCGCGCGGCGGCGGCCCCCGAGTACTGCTGTTGGCCGGTGATCAAGAGGCCGTCGCGTACCGCGTGCGACTTGAAGCGTGAGGCGACGATGAAGTTCGTGCCCACTGTCGCGCCGGCTCCCGATGGATGAGGGCGATCGCGCGACCGATCTGCTTGTCCTGGAGCGCGCCGAGCGACCCGCTCTGCGCGGCCGGATCGCTCTCCAGCCAGGAGCGAATCGCTTTGGTGCGGAGGCCCCGGAGGAGGGCGGCGCCGCCGGGGGCGGCGCCGCCGTCTCCGAGGGACTAGGGCAGCAGCGCCTCGACGAGGCTCACGACGTCGAGGGCAGCGTCCACCTGGGCGCTGTCGGCGCCGCTTCCGCCCGAGACGGTGTCCTTGAGACCGTCCCTGGCCCAGAGGGTGTCGGCAGCGCCGCCGCCCGCGAGGTCGTCCACGCCCGGCCCGCCGGTGAGGTGGTCCTTGCCGCCGTTGCCGGCGAGGCGATTCGCGAGCGCGCTTCCGACGAGGTCGTCGCCTGCGGCTCCGCCCGTGACGTTCTCGACGTCCGCGCGGACGTTGTCCCCCTCGAGCGGGGCGCCGTCGTTCGCCGCCCCGTCGAGGCTGACCGCCACCGCCAACACACGGGCCGCGTACGTGACCGTGTCTGCGTTCATGCCTCCTGCGAGGACGTCCCCCCCGTTGGCCGCGGCGTCTTGCCGGAAGACGTCCTTGCCGGCGCCGCCGGACTCGACGTCACGGTCGCCGCCGCCGGCGAGTGAGTCGTTGCCGCCGCCGCCGTCGAGGTGGTCGCCGCCAAGCCCGCCGGCGAGGTCGTTCCGAGCGGCGCTGCCTACGAGCAGGTCGCGTCCCCGGCCGCCGACCACGTTCTCGACGTCCGGCCGGACGTTGTCGCCTTCACCGCCGGCGTCGCCGTCGTCGGGCAGTCCGTCGAGCGTTACCCTCACGTCGAACATCCGCTCGCCGTAGTCGGCGACGTCGACGCCGAGACCGCCGTTCAGGTCGTCCGGGCCCTCGGGCGTTTCGAGCTGGCGGAAGCGATCGTTGCCGTCGGCGCCGAGCTCGAGGTCGCCGTGGGCGCCGCCGACGAGGACGTCGTTGCCCTCGAGGCCGTGGAGCTCGTCGGGACCCGCGTTTCCCCAGAGCGTGTTCGCGGCCGGGCTGCCGACGATCACGTCGGGAGCCCATCCACCCATGACGTCCTCCACGTCGCTGCCGACGTCGTCGCCCTCGCCGCCGAGGTCGCCGTCGTTGGGCACGTCGTCGAGCGAGACGGCGAGCGGGCCGGTCCGGTCGCGGTAGTCGGCGAGGTCGCGGCCGCCGCCGCCGCGCAGGAAGTCGGCTCCCGGCCAGGCGACGAGGCGGTCGTCGCCGAGCGAGCCGAGGAGCTCGTCGTCACCCTCGCCGTCGTCGAGGCGGTCGTTGCCCGAGCCGCCATCGAGCGAGTCGTTGCCGCGGCGACCGTCGAGGGAGTCGTCGCCCGGGCCGCCCTCGAGGCGGTTGGCGTCGTCGTTTCCCACGAGGTTGTCTTCGCCGGCGCCGCCGACCACGCGCTCGAGGTCGATCGAGAGGTCGTCGCGTGCGCCCGAGTTCGTCGTGTCGCCGTCGTTGGCGAGGCCGTCGAGGCTGACGGAGACGCCCCAGGTGCGCCCGGCGTAGGAGATCACGTCCCATCCGTCGCCGCCGGAGATGCTGTCGCCGCCGTCGGGAGCCGCGCCCTGGTCGACCGTATCGTCCCCGGGGCCTCCCAGCTCTGCATCGTTGTCCGCACCTCCCTCGAGGCGGTCGTGGCCCGGCCCGCCGTAGAGGGCGTCGCCCGCGGCGCCGCCGCGAAGGTCGTCGGCGCCCTCGCCGCCGCGGATCTCGTCGCTCCCGTCCGCGCCGAAGAGCTGGTCATCGCCGGCGAGGCCGCAGATGATGTCGTGCCCGGCCGTCCCGGGGAGAACGTCGGCGCCGTTCGTCCCTACGATGGTGCACGAGGTGCCGACGACGGCCGTGGAGACGCTGCGGCTGTCGTTGGCGGCGTTGGGATCGATGACGCCGCCGCCGCCCGCCACGGCCGCGGTCGAGATGGCCGAACCGGCGGCGGTCGGGTTGACCACGACGCTGACGGTCGCGCTCGCCCCGGCAGCGAGAGACCCCAGCGAGCACTGGACCGGGCCGCCGCCTACGCAGCTTCCCTGACTCGGCGCCCGCGAGACGAGCACCGCGCCGGCGGGCAGTGTCTGCTGGAGCGTCACGCCGCTCGCCGCATCGGGTCCCAGGTTCGTCACGGAGACCGAGTAGGCGAGGGCGTCGCCGACGCCGACGGGATCAGGTGAGTCGCTGAGCGCGACGGCGAGGTCGGCCTCGGGGTCGGGGACGTCGAGCACGTTGATCGTGACGAAGTCGGGAGCGCTGTTCCCCGAGCCGTCGTTGACGACGAGCCGGAAGACGAGCGTTGCCCCGCCCGGACTCGTGGGCGCCGTGAAGAAGGGGTTCGCGCTCGTGGGGTTCGAGAGCGCGACCGGAGGGCCGCTCACCTGCGTCCAGCTGAAGGAGAGCGGGCTCCGGTCGGGATCCTCGCTCCGCGAGCCGTCGAGCGTGACGAGCGTCCCTTCGTTGCGCGTCTGGTCGGGCCCTGCGTTCGCCACGGGAGGGAACGCCTGGAGCAGCGGCACGCCGTTCTGCGCGAAGGCGCAGGCGAGAGCCGCCCCCGGCAGGCCGCGGCCCATCCAGGCGGCGCGGAAGGCCGTGATCGTCGGGGCCGTGCCCTGGACGTCGAGCTCGGAGTCGAAGATCTGGAAGATCGCGACGTCCCGCCGGGAAAGCGTGTCGCAGGCCTCCGGGAGGGCACCGGGATCGCCCGGCGCGTCGAAGAGGTCCCAGAGCACGCCCGCGACGAAGTTCTCGACCGTGTCTCCGGTGAAGGTGGCGGGAAGCGCGGGACAGGTGCCCGGCGTCTCGAGCGTGGCGATGGGGATCGTGCTTCCGAAGATCCCGTTCCCGGCGAGCGTGCCGGGCGGCAAGAAGCGGCCGACCGACGCCGCGAAGTAGCTCGCGAAGGCCTCCATCCAGGCGTGCCCGGCGCTGTTGATGATCGCCCCGGTCACCCCGTCCCGGGCGACGCAGCCGTCATGGACGGACGCGATCCAAGGAAAGCTCGAGATCTGCTCCTCGAGGAAGTGCCCGTACTCGTGCAGGATGAGGAAGTCCGAGAAGACGTCGCCGCTCGTGATCACGACGGTGTCGACGGCCGGGTTGTACCAGCTGTTCGTGACCGAGGTGGGCTGGATGTCCGCCTGCGGCAGCGGATCGCTGTCCCCGCGCCGCAGAGCGGCGTAGTCGAACCCGTGACGCACGGTCTCCGCGAGATTGAAGTGCTGAGGCGTCCAGCCGTCGGTGAAGTCGAAGCTGAAGTCGACCGCGTCGCCCGCCGAGGTCACCCGGCGCTGGAGGTTAGAGCCGTCGGCCGCGAGCGGCTCGGTGTGGAAGGGCATGGTGTGCGCGGCGTCGTTCGGCCAGACCTCGGCCGCGTAGTTCGTGGCGAAGACGCGCACCGCCACGAGGGTGCCGTTGGCCGCGAAGGGCACGGAGGCGGAGATGCTCCCGCTTCCGTTCGTGACCGCGGTGGCGTCGTGGCCCCAGCCCCAGATGCCGAGGGCACGGGGGCGGAAGCGCCAGATCTCCACGCGGGAGAAGGCAATCGGCCGCAAGGTCACAGCTCCGGTGTCCGGGTTGGTGTCCGCGTAGCGGAACGTGCCCGTCACGGTCTCCGCGTGTGCGGGCGCGGCGGCCGCGAGCAGCCCCGCGACGACCGCCACCAGCACGGCGAGCCGGCGTCGCCCGCGCGGGGAGCGCCGCCCCTCGGTCCCAACAACGTGCCTACCCGTCTGCCTCATCGCTCCTCCTTGTCGGCTTGCCGACACGACGGAGGAGCGGGAAGGCGTCTTCCCTCTCCGAGACGTATTGGGATGGCAGCACGAGGAGACACCCCGCATAGCACTGCCGCACTGGTCAATAGATGCAAGAAGCCCGCTCTTGGAGCGGGTTTCGGCTTCGATGGAGCTAGCCGGACTCGAAGCGGCGACCTCCTGGGTGCGATTCAGAAGCGCAGCGTCGCCGAACCCGCTCAAGAAGCGCACGGCTAGGCGCGAGCGTGAGGTCGTCGTCTATAGCCCTCGCCCTCCTCGTGGGCCTCGACCGCGGCATCACCGTCGCAGCGACCCCCGGTCATGGCGCCGTCGTCCAGCGAGCACGAGAGCTCGTCGAGTTCGCCCGCCGCCGCGGCTACCCCACCGACGAACTGATCGACATCATCCAAGACGTCGACTAGCGCCGACCGAGGTCCCCCGCCGACGGGGCCGACGCGCAGAGCACGGACAGCTTCGGGAGCCGCACGGGATGAGATGTTGGAAGGCCCAGTCACCGACACGGCGACGAGGCGGACTGACAGCGCTCAGTAGCGTCTCCGGCCAGAACGGCTCCCGAATTTTCACATCAAGCTTCTAGGGTTTTCTGAGTCAGAGGCGAGGTTCTGGGGATGGAAGGCGAGCTCCTGGATCCAAAGGATTCGCGGGCCCGGGTGCAGACACGCCCGGCAACGCGCTCAACAAGGGCGCTTTCGCCTTGAAGGAGCTAGGCCGACTCGAACCGGCGACCTCCTGGGTCCGCCCATCCACGTCCAGCTCGAGCCTCTAGGGTCGATGCCCCGCCTCCCGCTCAGCTAGAGGGATACACGGCACACGGCCACCCGCGAGTTGGGCGTGGGAGAGCAGGAGTTTTGGGGAGAGGGAGCGAGCTCCTGGATCCGCATCCAGACGGCGGCGAACGCCGCAAACCCGCTCAGCAAGCAGGTTTCCGACCGATGGAGCTAGCCGGACTCGAACCGGCGACCTCCTGGGTGCGATTCAAGAGCGCCGCCGCCCCGAACCCGCATCACGAGCAGGTTTCCGGCTAGTCTGGCGGGGCGGAACCCCTCGACTACCCCGCGCTTACCCGGGGATTTTGGGGATGGAATGCGCTCCATCCCCAAAACGGCGGGCTCGTCCTGAGCGAGTGAACGGGTCTTCGGACGCTGAGGCGCCCGGGGCCGAATCCTTTGGAAGATCGAGCGGGTGCGGGCCGTCTCTTGGGTACGGGGTTGGACGGCAGGGGAGAGTCATGAAGCGTTCAGCGGGTGCTGGTGTCTTGCGACTCGCGGTCACGCCAGTGGCCGCACTTGCGGCTGCGGCGGCTCTCGTGCTCGCCGTTTCGGCGGCGGCCGCGCCGGCAGATTCTGCGGTCGCGGACCAGGTGCGCACGGTGAGAACGGCGGCGGCGCTCGTGACGCTTCTCGACTCGAGCTACCAGGGCGTCATCTTCATTCCCGGTGATGCCAGGATCGACATGGCGGGCCACCAGAACGTCCGCATCAAGAGCGGAGTGACACTCCGCTCGGATCGCGGCGGAACGCGTCTGGGCGGGCTCATCTACACGAACGATTTCGACCGCAGGTACGACCTGTTCGTGGTCGAGGGCTCGAACGTCCGCATCGAAGGGCTGAGGATCCGAGGGCCGTCCGCGAGCGAGGACGAGTCTTACACGGTCGCCGGGATCCGCGTCCGGGCGGCCCACCCGACCGGCACGCCGACCGGCGTCTCTCGGCAAGTGGTGATCCGGGGCAACGAGCTCTCGGCCTGGCCGGGAGCCGCGGTCAGCGTCAGCGGCGCCATCGACTACGCGGATTGCTTCGACGACCTGCCTCCCGCGGAGCGGACCGCGCGGCCCTGGCACGCGATGACCAAGACCCAGGCCTCGCAGATCGCCATCGTCGGCAACTACATCCACCACAACCTCCGTCGCAACCACGGCTACGGCGTCGTGGTGGGCGATGGCGCTTACGCGACGATCCAGGCGAACATCTTCGAGTACAACCGCCACGCGATCGCGTCTAGCGGCAGTCCCTACAGCGGCTACGTCGCCCGCTACAACTACAACCTCGAGTCGACCAACCTCCAGAACCCGGCTTACTGGCCCACGCACTACGACATGCACGGGTGCGAGGGGGGAGACGGCGGCGACGGCGGCGAGTACGTGCAGATCGCGTACAACACCATCCGCGGCGAGCAGGACGTCTTCGCCGGGTTCGGCGTGCGGAAGGCCTTCCGCATCCGTGGCGTGCCCCGTGACTCGGCCTGGTTCCTCGAGAACGTGCTCGTGCACGACGACTTCGGCGACGCCATCGGCTACTACGGGTCCGGAGAACGAGTCTATGTCGAGGGCAACTCCTTCGACACCGACCACTCGCTCGAGATCGGCGTGGGCGACTTCGACGGCGACGGCCGCGACGACGTGTTCCACGCGACCGGCATCGGCTGGTACTTCTCGAGCGGGGGCCTGGCGCCGTGGCAGTTCCTGACGCGCTCGGCGCTGACGCTGTCGGAGATCGGGTTTGGCGATTTCGACGGCGACGGCTTCACCGACGTCTTCGACCGCAACAAAGGCGACTGGCGCTATTTCTCCGGGCGCGAGCGCAAGTTCAAGGACGACCTCGGCTCGTCCGGCGTCGTCATCTCCGCGCTGCGGTTCGGCGACTTCGACCGCAACGGCCGCACCGATGTCTTCTGGGCGGACGGGACGAACTGGAGGGTCAAATGGAATAGCAGGGGCGAGTGGGACATCGTCAACTCCTCGGTGTACCGCTCCGACCACCTGCGCTTCGGCGACTTCGATGGCGACGGTCGCACCGACGTCTTCAACGTGCGAAACGGCGAGTGGTCGTGGTCACGCAGCGCCTCGACGCGCTGGGCGCGGCTCAACGACGACCTCGCGGACATCGACGACGTCGTCCTCGGCGACTTCGACGG
>JBKPDT010000085.1:0-12006 GCA_046728035.1 Candidatus Methylomirabilota bacterium
GCGATCGTGAAGAGGGTGGGGGCCTGGAGGCTGGCCGCCACCGTCTGGCCAACGTCCACGTTCCGGGAGATCACCACGCCGTCCACGGGGGCGCGAATGAACGTGTACTCGAGGTTTACCTGGGCCTGCTGGAGCGTCGCGCGCTTCTGACGGACCGTCGCTTCGGCGCCCTTGAGCTGCGCTTCCGTCACGCGGAACTGTGCCTCGGCGGCCTTGATGGCGGAGGTTAGGGCCAGCTCCTGCGCCCGGCTCGACTCGAACTGGGCCTCGGCCTGGTCGTGGACGGCCTGGGCGGTGTCCAGGTCGCTCCGCGCGATCAGCTCCTGGCCGAAGAGGTCCTTCTTCCGGCTGAGGTCGCGGCGGGCGTCGAGCAGAGCGGCGTTGGACTTGGCGGTCTGGGCCCGGGCCACCGCAAGGGCCGCGCGGGCGTTATCCACCTCCGCGCGCGCGCGCTCCACCTGGGCCCCCTGGTTGAGGACGGCGGCCTCCGTCGCGTCCACCTCCGCTTTGACCTGGGCCACCGTAGCCTCGAAGGTGGCCGGGTCGATCCGCGCGATGAGCTGGCCGCGCTTGACCTCGGAGTTGAAGTCGGCGAAGAGCTCCCTGACCTGCCCGGAGACCTGGGAGCCCACCTGGACCGTGATGACCGCGTTGAGGTTTCCGGTGGTGGTGACGAAGGCGGTGACGGGGCCCCGGGTCACCGGAACCGTGCGGAAGCGGGGCGCGTTCCCGGTGCTCTGGGAATAGAGGTAGGCGCCGGAAAGGCCGCCGGCGACGATGACCACCACCAGGAGCCAGCGAAGGCGTCGCTTCATGCCAGTCTGACGCTCCCCGGGGCTCGCATGTTTACAGAATATGCTGCCGCGGGGCGCGATGCTAGCGCCGGGCCAGGGCGCGCTCGAGCCGGGCGATGGCGATCCGGTAGTCGGACAGCGCCTGGGCCTCGGTGGCCTGGGCCTGCGTGAGAGCGAGCTGGGCGTCGGTCAGCTCGATGATGGTGCCCACGCCGGCATCGAAGCGCCCCTGGCTAAGCCGGAAGTTCTCCTGGGCCGACTCCACCGCCTTCTGGGCGGCGCCGATCCGCTCCTCCGCTTCCACCACGTTGACGTGCGCTTGCTCCACCTGTTGCCAGATCTGCAGCTCCGTGTCCCGCACGCCCGCCTGGGAAGCCTCCAGGAGCGCCTTGGCCTCGCGGTAGCGGGCGATCTTGTTGCCGCCGTCGAAGATGTCCCAGCGCAGCTCGAGCCCGACCTCCCAGTCCTTCTGCTCCAGCGAGCTGACACCCGCGGGGGCCGCCGCGCTCGTCCCCGTCCCCCGCACGTTGAAGTCATTCCGCCCCGCCCCCACCGAGCCCACGCCGAAGAGGCCGGGGAAGAAGTCGCGAAAATTCTGCCGCACCGTCGCCTCGGCGGCGTCGGAGCGGAGCCGGGCTTGCTTGTACTCCGGCCGCTGCCGGAGCGCCTCCGCGACCAGGGTGTCGCGGTCGAACTGGACGGGCTCGTAGGCGAGGATGTCCTTGATCCGCGTGGGGGCGTTGATGGCGATGCCCATGGCCTGGTTGAGCCCGATCCGCGCGAGGCTCACCGCATTCTGCGCGCGGATGAGGTTGACGCGGGCGTTGGCCACGTCGACCTCGGCGCGGGTGACGTCGAACTTGGGCCGCGTCCCCACATCGAAGAACCCCTTGGCACTCTTGAGGTTGAGCTCGGCCCGGTCCACCGCCTGGGCGCCGACGACCACGAGCCGGGCGCTCAAGAGCTGAAGGAAGTAGTTCTCCTTCACTGCCAGCACGATGAGGTCTTTCTGCAGCTCCACCTGCTCGCGGGCGGAGTCGGAGTTGGCCTTGGCCGCGTCGGTGGCCGCCCAGCTCTTGCCGAAGTCCCAGAGGAGCTGGGAGGCGGACAACCTTCCGGAGGCGGGAGTCGGAGAGCTAGCAGTCGAGCCGGTGCTCGAGCCCGTCGAGCTTATGAACTTTCGATGCTCCTCGCTCCACGCGGCCCTTCCGAACAGGCTGAACTGGGGGAGCATCGCCGAGAAGGCCTGATCGATCCGCTGCTGGGCGGCCGCGTACTCCCCGAATCGCTGCAGGATGGCGGGGGCGTTGTCCAGCGAGATGCGCGCCGCCTCGCCCAGGGTCAACTCGCGGCTCCCGATTTCCTCCGGGGTGGGGAACGCCCGGACGCCGGGCGGGGGGGCGAGCGGTTGCCGCGGCGCCATCGGGTCGGCGGCGGTGGGCTGGGGCGTCGCCGGGGCGGGCAGGACCAGCATCGCGAGGGCGAGCCCCATCAAGATGCGCTGAGCGTGACTGAGGGTCATGCGGTCTCTCCTTGGGGCGCGAGCGCGGGTGCAGTAGGGACGATCGAGACGGCGAGGCCCCTGCGCCACCTGGGCCGGAGGTGTACACCGTTTCGCGGACTTGCCATGACCTCGCATTCTATCGGTTCTTCAGACGGCCGCAAAGTAGTCTCAATAGGGAAGAATCGTTCCTACCCCCCACCTGCCGTGTGCTACGCTGAACCTGGTGCCGCAGGTTGTGGCGCCGAGGAGCCTCCGGTGAGCGACCATTCCAGTCAGATCCAGACCCGTCCGACCAAGACCGGACGGTGGAGCGAGTCCGCTCTGCGCGTGCTCCGGGAGCGCTACCTGACCCGCGAAGGGGGCGTGGTGATCGAGACGCCCGAGGAGATGTGTTGGCGGGTCGCCGGGGCCATCGCCGCGGCGGAATCGCGCTTCGGCCGTAGCCTCGC
Source organism: Candidatus Methylomirabilota bacterium (assembly GCA_046728035.1). Classification (GTDB taxonomy): domain Bacteria; phylum Methylomirabilota; class Methylomirabilia; order Rokubacteriales; family CSP1-6; genus DASRWT01. Next base: position 2,748 of record JBKPDT010000085.1, read on the forward strand.
CGCACAGCGCGAGATCGCCATCGCCTTCTACGAGATGATGGTGGACGGCTACTTCCTCCCCAACTCGCCCACCCTCATGAACGCCGGGAAGGGGAACGCGCTCCAGTACTCGGCCTGCTACGTCCTCCCTGTGGGCGACTCGATGGAGGAGATCTTCGAGTCCATCAAGTCCGCCGCGATCATCCAGCAGTCGGGCGGCGGCACGGGCTTCGCCTTCTCCCGCCTCCGGCCCAAGAACGACATCGTGCACTCCACCGGCGGCCGCGCCTCGGGGCCGGTGTCCTTCCTGCGCGTGTTCAACGCGGCCACCGAGGCGGTGAGGCAAGGAGGGGCCCGACGCGGGGCGAACATGGGCGTGCTCCGCGTGGACCATCCCGACATCCTCGAGTTCATCGAGTGCAAGCTCGACGGCGGCGTGACGAACTTCAACATCTCGGTGGGCGTCACCGACGCCTTCATGGACGCGCTGGAGGCGGGGGCCGAATACAACCTCGTGAACCCGCGCGACGGGGAGGTGCTGGGACGCCTCAGCGCGAGAGAGGTGTTCCAGCGCATCGTCCGCGCGGCGTGGCGGAGCGGCGACCCCGGGCTGGTGTTCCTCGATCGCATCAACGCGAGCCGAGCGAATCCCACGCCTCAGGTGACCAGCATCGAGGCGACAAATCCCTGCGTGACCGGTGACACCCTGATCTACACGGGGCGAGGGCTCGTCCCAGCAAACAGCTTGGCGGGCGCGTCCGAGCCTGTCGAGATCGTGCTGGATTCACGCTTCGACGCCGGCGAGTGGGGGGTGGCGTCTGCTGTATTCGAGTCGGGATCGAAACCCGTGTTCCGTCTGAGCACCGAGGAAGGCTACGAGGTCCGGCTCACCGCTGACCATCGCTTGATGACGGCACGGGGCTGGCGACGGGCAGATCAGCTGGAGCCGGGCGACCGGCTGCATCTGCTCAATCGGAAGGGCGGCTTCGGGACGGCGGGATCCCTTGAGGAAGGACGCCTCCTCGGCTGGCTCGTCGGCGACGGATACTTCACCGCCGAAGGGCGGACCGTCCTCAGCTTCTATCGGGAGGAGAAGCGCGAGCTGGCGCCCCTGTTCGCCGAATACGTAAACGCGATGCTCGGATCCGTTCCCGGCGATCAATACCACGTCGGATGCACCGATGTACCGTCGCGCGACCAGGTCACGATACGCTCGATGCGCCTCACGGCAATTCTCGCCGATCGTTACGGACTGGACGGCACGTCCAAAGTCGACGGCGTGCGGCTTGGGATCCTCGGCGGCTCGGAGGCCCTGCAGCGAGGCTTCCTCCAGGCGTTGTTCACGGCGGACGGACACGTCGCCGGGAGTACTCAAAAGGGGGTTTCGGTCCGACTGACCTCCATCTCCCTCCCGCTGCTCAAGGACGTCCAGCGAATGCTCTTGAACTTCGGCATCGTGAGCCGTCTCTATGCGGAGCGCCACGACCGACGGGAAAATCCCATGCCGGACGGGAAGGGCGGCAACCGTTTGTACGCCTGCGAGGCCGACCACGATCTCGTGATCGGCCGCGACAATGTCGCCCGATTCACACGCGAAATCGGCTTTCTGACGACTCGAAAGACGGAGCGGCTCGCCGCGTCGAACGCCGCCTATTCCCGCGGACCCTATCGGGAGGGATTCGTGGCGCGCTTCAAAGCGCTCCTCCCGGACGGGGTCGAGCCCGTCTACGATCTCAAGGAACCCTTCACCAATAGCTTCGTGGCCAACGGGTTCGTGGTCCACAACTGTGGCGAGCAGCCGTTGGCGCCGCACGACGCCTGCAACCTCGGCTCCGTCAACGTCGCGCGCTTCGTGCGCGAGACCTCCGACGGCCAGACCACCATCGAGTGGGACGAGCTGGAGCGCGTGGTGCGGCTCGCCGTGCGCTTCCTCGACGACGTGATCGAGGTCAACCCCTATCCGCTCCCGCAGATCGAGGCGACGGTGAAGGCCAACCGCCGCATCGGGCTCGGCGTCATGGGCTGGGCCGACCTGCTGTTCCTCCTCGGCATCCCCTACGACAGCGAGGAGGCGCTCGCGCTCGCCGAGCGGCTCATGGGCTTCATCCAGGACAAGGCCCATGACCAGTCGGCGCGGCTGGCCGAGGAGCGGGGGCCCTTTCCGAGCTTCCCCCAGTCGATCTACCGGGACGGCCGGCCCCTGCGTAACTCCACGGTGACGACCATCGCGCCCACGGGGACGATCTCGATGATCGCGGGTTGCTCCTCGGGCATCGAGCCCTCCTACGCCCTCGCCTTCGAGCACCGCGTGCACGGCCCCGACGGCGAGCGGGTCCTGCCCTTCATCAGCGAGACCTTCGAGCGGTTGGCGCGGACGCGCGGGTTCCACTCCGACGCCCTCATGGCCGAGGTGGTCCGCCGCGGGTCGGTGCAGGGCATTCCGGGTCTCGACGACTCGGTGCGGGCGGTGTTCAAGACCGCCCACGAGATCGACTATCGCTGGCACGTGCTTCACCAGGCGGCGTTCCAGCGGCACACGGACAACGGCGTGTCCAAGACCATCAACTTCCCCCACGAGGCCACCGAGGATGACGTGGCGCAGGCCTACCTCCTGGCCTGGCAGCGCAGCTGCCTGGGGATCACGGTGTTCCGCGATGGGAGCAAGGGCAGCCAGGTGCTCCATGTGGGCGTGGGCCAGGCCGAGGACGCCGGGCCGGCCGAGCGAGTGGTCAAGCCTCGGCCGCACAGCCTGGCCGGCTCCACGTACCGGATGGAGACGCCGATCGGCACCGCCTTCATCACGGTCAACGACACGCCAGCGGGCGATCCATTCGAGGTGTTCGTGCAGGTCGGCAAGGCGGGCACGGACACCATGGCGGTAGCGGAGGCGCTCGGCCGGCTGGTCTCGCTCATCCTCCGGCTGCCGTCGCCACTGTCGGCACGGCGGCGCGTGGACGAGGTGATGAGCCAGCTCTCCCGCATCGGCGGCGGCCAGCCGACGGGCTTCGGCGCTGCCAAGATCCTTTCCTTGCCGGATGCTCTCGCGCGCACCCTCGGGGAGCACGTGGGACAGCGGAGCGCGGCGGCCGCGGCCGCCGCCGCCGAGCGGCGCCACATCGGCGACCTCTGCCGCGAGTGCGGCCAGGCCACGTTCATCTACGAGGAAGGCTGCAAGAAGTGCGTCTCCTGCGGCTTCAACGAATGCTGATTGGCGAGCCACAGCCGAAGGCGAGGCGAGCGGATATGAAAGAGCTTGTCGAGCGGAGCGAGACGGGCGAGCCACAGCCGAAGGCGAGGCGAGCGGATATGAAAGAGCTTGTCGAGCGGAGCGAGACGGGCGAGCCACAGCCGAAGGCGACCGCGCGATGACGTTCTCGGGCGGTGACTACGGTGAGGTCGCCCGCTGGCTGGCGAACTTCGCAGCCTCGCACGCCAAGCGCGAGAGCCCTCGGATCGAGGCGGCGGTGGACACGGAGGGCGAGCGCGAGGGCCGGAGCTACGGCGTCCGCCTCCGCCTGGACGAGCGCTGGCTGCCTCCGCTCGGCGAGCCGCCACTCGAGCTGCCGCATCCCGAGGTCGCGCAGAATCGTGGGCGCCTCGCCTGGTGCGCCGACCTGTCAGGCCGCGTCCGGGCCCTTGCCCGGCGCCTGGTCGAGCAGGAGCAGGGAGCTCGAAAATCCGCGTAGGCGGCTCCCCTCGCTGGTACGCTTCCGGCGACTGGAACGCGTTCTTCGGCCTCGCCCTCGACAACATGACCCAGCTGGTCATCCTGTCGAGCCTGCTCATCGGTGTCTTCGGCTTTCCCTCCGACCTGGTGCTCTACGTGATGGTGCCCGGCACCGCCGCGGGCGTGCTCATCGGCGATCTGGTCTATACCTGGCTGGCGATCTCGCTCATGCGCCGCCAGGGTCGCGCCGACGTCACCGCGATGCCGTTCGGGATCGACACGCCTTCGCTCTTCGGCATGGTGTTCGGCGTGCTGGGGCCCGCCAAGCTCGTCACCGGCGACCCGATGCTCGCCTGGCAGATCGGCATGGGGGTGACCATCGCCATGGGCGTGCTCAAGCTCGCGCTCGCCTTCGCGGGGGACTGGGCGCGGCGCGTGGTGCCGCGCGCCGCCCTGCTTGGCTCCATCGCAGGCGTGGCCATCCTGCTCATCGCCTTCCTCCCCGCGCTCAGGGTCTTCGGCGATCCCCTCGTCGGGCTCGTGTCCCTCACTCTCGTCCTGGTGACGCTGATCGGCGGCGTGCGGCTGCCCGGCGGTGTTCCGGGCGCTCTCGCCGCAGTCCTCGCGGGGGCCGCCGTCTACTGGGGACGGGCCTTCCTCGGGGGCGCCGCGCCGACGGAGATGGCCCTGACGATCACCGGCCTCCATCCCGCGCCGCCATGGCCCACGCTGGCCTGGCTGGGCGCGCTAGACCATGTCGGTCCCTATCTTGCCCTTGGGCTGCCCTTCGCGCTGGCGACGGTGATCGGCGGCATCGACACCACCGAGTCGGCAGTGGCGGCGGGCGACGAGTACCGCACGCGCGACATCCTGCTTACCGAGGCCGCCGCCACCATGGCGGCGGGGCTGTGTGGCGGCGTGGTGCAGAACACGCCCTACATCGGGCACCCCGCCTACAAGGCCATGGGCGCGCGCGCGGGCTACACGCTCGCCACCGGGCTCGTCATCGGACTGGGCGCGGCGCTGGGGGTGATCCCCCTCCTCGTGGGCCTGCTTCCCGAGGCGGCGGTGGCCCCCATCCTGATCTTCATTGGGCTGGAGATCACCGCCCAGGCCTTCGTGGCCTCGCCGCCGCGTCACGCCGCCGCGGTCGCGATCTCGTTCATTCCCGCGGTGGCCGCGCTCGTCCTGATCGAGGGCAGCACCCTGCTCGCCGGCGTGGGGCGATCCGCGGCCGACCTTGCCGGAGCGGGCCGGCTGGCCTGGGAGGGCCTGCTCGTGCTCGGCAACGGCTTCATCGTGACCTCCCTCCTCTGGGGCGCGGCGGTGGTGGCCATGATCGAGCGGCGGCTCGCGCAGGCCGCCGCGGTGTTCGGCCTGGGAAGCCTGGCCGCGCTGGTAGGGATCGTCCACTCGCCGCTGCCGAACGGCGGGCTCTTCTGGCCCTGGTCGGTGACGACGGGGACACCGCTTCGGGTCGCGGGGGCGTACGGCCTTGCGGGAGCGGTGCTGCTGCTGCTCGCGGTCCTCCGGCCCCCGCCGGCCGCGGCGGCGCGCGGCTAGGAGCCCCGCAGCACCTCGAGCATCTCGCGATTGGACGCGAACTTGTCTTCCTCCACGCCCGCCCGGGCCGCGCGGGCGCGCTCGGCGGCCTCGATCTTCGTGACGTCGGGGTAGGTGACCACGGTGGCGCCGCGCGCCTTGAGCGTGTCGACGACGCCCGCGAGCACACGCTCCGCTTCGGCGGCCGGCCGCGGCGGCCGCGCCGTCACCTCGGCGAGCACCTGCTTGACGCCAGTCTCGGCGTCGAGCCGGGCGCGCCCGACCACGCCGTCGCTTGCCCGGCGCGCCCAACCCACGACGTAGACACCGTCGAGCACGCGCTCGGCCTCGGGGTCCCAGACCTGATAGACAGGATCCGCGCCCGGCTTGGTCACGTAGAGGCCATCCTTGTAGGGAAGGCCCGTGGCGGGATCCACGCGATCGCCTACCGCGAAGACCACGGTGTCGCAGGGCACGACGCTCACCTCGCCCGTCCCCACCGCCGCGATGCGATCGCCCTTTCGCTCCAGCCGGGTTTCCTCCACCTCGAGCCCGACCATCTTGCCACCCTCGGCGAGGACGCGGCGCGGTGAGGCGAGGAAACGGAACGACAGTCGGGCACGCGTGCGTGTCTCGGCCTCGGGGCGCTGGCCGAGGGCACGGAGCAGCTCGTCGGCGTCCTGACCCGCCGCCACGAGCCGCAGGCGGATGCGGGCGATCTCCTGGCGATAGAGGTCGCGGTCGAAGGCATCCTCGATGTCCTCGAACTCGCGATCGTCGTAAGCCTTCTCGAACGGGCCCCGGCGCGCGATCGCGATGACGGCGTCGCAGTCGCAGAAGTGGACGCAGTAGTTCGCGATGTCCACCATCACGTTGCCCACGCCCACGATGGCGACGCGGCGGCCGATGGGGAAGGCCTGCTCGCTGAAGGGCGGGAGCCGGTTGTAGTGGTATACGAGATCCTTGGCGTGATAGACGCCCGGCAGGCGCTCGCCCTCGATGCCGAGGTACTTCGTGCCCTGGGCGCCGATCGCGAAGACGATGGCGTCGAAGCCCGCGCTCCGCAGGTCGTCGACGGTCAGATCGCCGGACCGGGCCACCGTGACGTTCCCGAGATAGGTTACGCGGGGATCGCTGAGAATCTTCTGGAACTGCCGTCGCAGTCCGCCCTTCATCTTGTACTTGTTGAGGAAGATCCCGTACTCGGCAAGGCCCCCCGGCTTGATGTCGCGGTTCAGGAGCAGCACGCGGCAGCCGGCAGCGGCCAGCGCTCGGGCGGCGAACAGACCGGCGGGCCCCGCCCCGACCACCGCGACGACGTAAACCGTCTCGTGAGCCATGGAACCCCCAGGAGGTGAACGCGAGTTGCCAAGATAACACGCCAGCGGCTTGACCGTTTCCGCTGCCCGGGTGTTAAATGTCCAACGTTGTGAACCCCATCACGACGTGTCAGGAGGAGTGAAATGCAGAAATCGTGGATGCGCCGAGCCCTCGCCGCAGCCGCCATCGCCGGCTTGCTCGGCGTGTCCGGCGCATCGGGGCAAGGGGCCTGGGAGGCGCCCGCGGCCGACAAGGCGAAGAAGAACCCCTTGCCCGGCGGTGCCAAGGCGGTGGAGACGGGTAAAAAGGTCGCCCAAGTCAACTGTGTGCTCTGCCACGGAGAGTCGGGGAAGGGCAATGGGCCGGGCGCGGCCGCGCTGAATCCGAAGCCCGCGGACTGGACGTCGAAGAGGGTGCAAGACGAGAGCGACGGCGAGCTCTTCTGGAAGATCTCGAACGGACGCGGCCCCATGCCGTCATGGAAGCATCTACCCGAGACCGATCGCTGGTCGGTCGTGTACTACATCCGCTCGCTCAAGGCCAAGTAGCATCGGCGCCGGCCTCGGCCTCGACCAGATGGGGGCGCCGCCGGCTCGAACGTCCGGATCGCTCCACTCGAGCCAAGAGTCGGAGAATCTTACGGAATCGCGACCATGCAGGCGATCTGATGACGGCCGTCTCCGCCGCGGTCCTCTCAATACGTATGGAATCAATAGGTTAGCAGAGAACTCACCTGACCCCGAGGTTGGCACGGGCGGTGCTATCGTAAGCACTTCCCTATGTCAACGCCGATGAGCGCGCGCCCCTGCCGGGCCCTGCGATGAGCGCCGACCCGACTCCAGGGGAACATCGGCCTCCGGCTCCAGCCGTCCAGGAATCCATCTCCGAGATCGGGCACGCCCTCGAGGGCCTTCGCGAGCGCATCCGCCGCCTCGAGGCCGGCGAAGCGCTCCCCCCGCGCGAGCCGGATAGGCCCGGCGACACCGTGGTCGCCGTGGATCCCAAGGCCCTGGCCGAGATCCAGGAGATCCTGTCCGTCCCGTCCTCCGGCCTCTCGCCGAGCGAGGTCTTCGGTCTCGTGATGGATCGGGCGGCCAGCCTGCTGGACGCCGACCGGGCCATGCTCTTCGTCTTCGATCCCGAGCGCGCCGTGCTCGTTCCCAACGCCGCCCGTGGCTTCCGCCGCGACGATCTCGCCGAGCTGGCCATCCCGCCCGGCGAGGGAGTGGTGGGCCGCGCCTTCGCCGAGGGTCGATCCCTGCTCTATCGGCGCATCGCCGAGACCGCGCCGCGCGATCCCTTCGTGTCGCGCTTTCCCGTCCGCGATGCCCTCGCCGTGCCCGTGCGCGCGGACTCCGAGGTGGTGGGCGTCCTCTTCGTGGGCCGCCGCGATCGGCGCGTGACCTTCACCACCGAGGACACCGTCCTCCTGCTCGTGATCGCCGACCGAGTCGCCACCGCCTTCACGCATCAGCGCCTCGTCGACCGCGCCGCGGATCACCTCGCGCGACTGCGGGAACTCAAGATCTTCTCGGGCCAGGCGGTGGTGGGTCGCGATCTCGCCGAGATCCTCGCGCGGGCCTGCGAGGTCGGCAGCCGACTCCTCGACGTGCGCGTGGCCGCGCTCGGCCTGCCCGAGGGGGACTCGCGGCTCCGGCTCGCCGCCGCCTCCGGCCTGCCTCAGGAGGGCGTCGATGGCTGGTCGGCGGACACGCAGTCGGGACTGGCACGCGAGGTCTACGCCGCGGGGCGCCCGCTGGCGATCGGCGACCTCCGCGCGCGCGAGAGCGCCGCCGGGGAATTTCTCGGGACGCTGGGGCTCCGCGCCGCCCTGCTCGTGCCGCTCCGGATCCACGAGCGCACGCTGGGTGTGCTCTACCTCGCCGACCTGCGGCCGCGCTCCTTCTCCGCCGACGAGGTGGAGGCCGCGCAGGTGCTGGCGACGCTGGCCGCCCTCGCCGTCGAGAACGCGCGTCTCTACGGGGACGTGCGCGACGCGCTGGATGCCATCAAGGCGGCGCAGGACCGTCTCGTCCAGACGGAGAAGGCGCGCGCGCTGGGCGGGATGGCGGGCGGCATCGCGCACGAGTTCAACAACATCCTCGCGATCATCCTCGGCAAGACCCAGCTCCTCCTCGCCCGGTCGGTGGACGACACGATGCGCGAAGGCCTCGGCCACGTGGAGGAGGCGGCCTGGCGCGCCGCCGACATCGTGCGGCGTCTGCAGGGCTTCGCGGCGACCCGTCTGGACGACAGCAACGGTCCCATCGACGTGAACACCCTCGTGCACGACGCGGTGACCCTCACGCGCGGGCTGTGGAAGGACGAGGCGGAGGCACGCGGCATCCGCATCGAGGTGACCCTGGACCTCGAGGAGGCCCCGCCGGTTCGGGGCAATGCTGCCGAGCTGCGCGAGGCCGTCACGAATCTGGTCCTCAACGCCATCGACGCCATGCCGCGCGGCGGCCAGCTGAGCCTCGCCACGCGGCCCCACGACGGCGGCGTGGAGCTGATGCTCGCGGATACCGGCGAGGGGATGTCCGAGGACGTGCGCAGCCGGATCTTCGAGCCGTTCTTCTCCACCCGCTCGCCGGTCCGGACAGGGCTCGGCCTCTCGGTGGTGCACGGGATCGTGGGGCGTCATCGGGGACGCATCGAGGTGGAGAGCGAGGTGGGGCGCGGCACCCGTGTGCGCGTCTGGCTCCCCGCCGCCGACGCCGCCCGTTCCGCCGCACCGGCGCCGGGGCGGGA
>JBKPDT010000086.1:0-7363 GCA_046728035.1 Candidatus Methylomirabilota bacterium
CAGCCGGCGTCGCCGGGGGGCGCGGTGAAGGCGGGCAGGCTCGGATGCGAGACCGCCGTCGGCCGCTCCCCCGGCCGCGCCGCCGCGATCCGGGTGGGCCGGACGCGGGAGGCTGCAAGAATCTTGCGCACGATCTCGTCGGCGAGCGCGCCGAGCGCCGGATCCACGCTCCACGTGGGCTTGGCGAGGACGTCCACCGCACCGAGCTCCAGCGCGCGGATCGCCGACTCGCCGCCCTCCGGCGTGGTCGCGCTCATCACGACCATCGCGGTGGGATGCTCGGTCATCACCCGCTCGATGGTGGTCAGCGCGTCGGAGGCATCCATGCCCACGTCGAGCACGATCACGTCGGGAACGTGCCGGACCACCGCGCGGGTGACCTCGTCGGCGTCGGAGGCCAGCCCCACGACGGCGAGCCGCCGGTCGGCGGTGAGCATGCGGCGGAGCGCACTTCGCATGGCGCGGGACTCTCCCGCCACGAGCACCCGAACGGGCACGCCCACCGGTCCTCCCACGCCGTGACCGCGGGGGCTCATGCGCGGCCCCCCGCGGGGCCGGCGCTCCGCGCGGCGAGCCCGGTGACGAGCGCGACGAAGGCGCGCTCGTCCACCGGCTTGGTGACGTAGTGCTCGACGCCGAGGCGGCGCGCGAGCGCGAGGTGCTTCTCACCGGCCCGCGTGGTCAAGACGACGACGGGGATGTCGCGCGTCTCCGGCCGCCGGCGCATGTCGCCGATCAGCTCGAAGCCGTTCACACGGGGCATCTCGAGGTCGGTGACGACGACGTCGGCGGGCGCCTCGGCGAGAACCGCGAGGGCTTCGGACCCGTCCGCGGCCGTTCGCACCTCGAGGCCCGCCCGCTCGAGCATGAGCCCCACGAACTTCCGCACGCTGAGCGAGTCGTCGACGACGAGGACGCGGGGCGCCCCCCCGACCGCCCCGGGGCGCGCGGGGACACCAAGGTCGGCCCGGCGTGCCATCGGCGGCGCCGCGACTCGGGCGTGCTCGACGAGGCGGGTCGGGTCGAGCAGGAGCACAACGCGGCCGTCGCCGCTGATGCTGGCGCCCGCCCAGGGCCCGACGTCCTCGAGGAACGCGCCGAGGCTCTTGATCACGATCTCCTGCTTGCCGAGCAACTCGTCCACCGCGGCCGCGAAGACCCGCCGGCCCGCGCGGAGCCCGACCACCGGGATGCGACGGCCGGGAGCGTCGCCCATCAGGCCGAGGGCCCGGTCGAGCCGGACCAGATCGAGCGGCTCGCCCTCGATCTCGACGGTGTCGCCATCGGGACCGGCCTGTATCTCGTCCGGACGCACCGAGTACAGTCCCCGCACCGCGGAGACGGGCACCGCCAGCTCGGTGCCGCCGATCCGGATGCCGAGGGCGTGGCCGATGAGGACGGTGAGCGGGAGCTTCAGCGTGAAGCGCGTGCCCACGCCGATCTCGGTCTCGACATCGATCTCGCCGCCGAGCCGGAGCACATTGGTCCGCACCACGTCCATGCCGACGCCACGGCCGGCCACCGAGGTGGCCGCCTGGGCGGTGCTGAACCCGGGCAGGAACACGAGGTCGAGCGCGTCGCGATCCCCGAGCCGCGCCGCGGCCGACCCGTCGAGGAAACCGCTCCGGACCGCGCTCGCGCGGAGATGGTCCGCGTCGATGCCCCGCCCGTCGTCCTCCACCTCCACGTACACCGCGTCCCCCTCGTGATAGGCACGGAGGGACACGGTTCCGTGGACCGGCTTGCCCGCGTTCCGCCGATCGGCCTCGGGCTCGATCCCGTGGAACACCGCGTTCTGCACGAGGTGGAGCAGCGGGTCGGCGATCTGCTCGATGATCGTGTTGTCGAGCTCGACGCCCTCGCCCGCGAGCTGGAGGTCCACCGACTTCCCCGCTTCCCGAGCGATCGCCCGCACCTGCCGTCCGAAGCGCGCGAAGAGGGTGCCGATCCGCACCATGCGCGAGCGGGTAATCTCTCCACGCAGCCCCCAGGTCAGGCGTTGTACCTGCGCCGCGTCCTCCCGGACGGCCCGGACAAGGGCCGCGAGCTGGCTCTGGACCTCTCCCACGTCGGCGGAGACCTCGGCGACGCGGCGCGCGAGGATGTTGAAGTCGTCGTAGCGATCGAACTCGAGCTCCTCGAAGTCGTGGGCGAAGGCGCCCGCGGACGAGGCGGCCGGCGGCGCGGGCGGCGGCGCACCCGTCCCGCCTCCGGCGCGGACGCCGGACAGGGCGGGAAGCGCAGTGTACTCGTACTTGCCCTCGAAGGTCCGGGCGGCCTGCGCCATGCGCGAGCGGCTCCAGAGGAGCAGCTCGCCCACCCGGTCCAGCTGACCCAGATGGCCCTCCATCCTCGAGCGGGCGATCACCAGCTCGCCGACCAGGTTCATCAGCGAGTCGAGCCGGTCCACCGCCACGCGTATAGTCGTGCGACCCGCAGCCGCAGGCGAGGCGAGCGAATCGGCCGCCGCGCCCGTCGAGACGCCGACCGCATCCATCTCGAGCGCGGCCTCGGCGATCTCCTCGACCACGGGTTCCGCGTGAGCCTCCGCGCCCCCGACGCCCGTGAGCGCGGCGATGAGCCTGGTCGCGCGCTGCGTCGCGGCTTCGAGGCCGTACGGGCGCTCCGTCGCGACGGCGAGCATCAGCCGGATGGCGTCGGCGCTCGCGAACACCGCTTCCACCACCGCCGGCGTGAAGGGCTGGCGACCCTCGCGGATGGAGACGAGGAGGTCTTCCACACGATGGGCGAAGTCGCCGATGGTGCGGCACCCGACGGTGAACGCGGCGCCCTTGAGGGTGTGAAAAGCGCGGAAGAGCGTCCCCGTCTCGGCGGCCTCGTCGGCGCCTTGCTCGAGGGCGAGGAGGGAGTGGGTGATGGTGTCGAGGTGCTCGGCGGCCTCCGGGCCAAAGTACTCCAGGACATCCTCGTTCTGGGCGAAGAAGCCGGCAAGCTCGTCGAGGAGACCGCCCCGCGGCGATGCCGGCTCGGCGGGGACGGCGGTGGGCACGGGCATGGACGCAGGCGCTGACGGCTCGGGCTCGCTCGTGTCCACCCCCTCGAGGCGCTCGCGCAGGCGGATCACCGCGGCGCTGAGGGCGGCCCCGATCTCGGCGCGCTCCTCGTCTCCCGCGATCCCTGCCCGCTCGAGCATGTCCTCGATCGCGGCGGCCTCCTCGGCGAGCCGGGGGAAGCCGTGCAACGCGGCGGCGCCGCGCAGCCGGTGCGCCACCAGGAGAAGCGGCTCGACGTCCCCGCCCGCGGACAGACCGGGAGCGCCGTCCTCGAGGGTGGAGACCGTGTCCCAGGCCTCCATGAGGAAGATGCTCAGCAGGAACTGCCGATCCGACTGCTCCGTCATGACTCCGTTCGGCGGTCTCCCGTCTCTTCCTCAGCTCGTCAGCTTGAAGCGCGACAGCGCGTGGGTGAGCTCCTGGGCGAGCCGCACGAGGTCGTCCACCGTCTTGCGGGTCTGCAGCACGCTCTGCTCGGTCTGGAGGGAAACGCCCGCGATGGCCTGGACGGCGAGGCCCACGTGCTCGGCGCCCTTCACCTGCTCCTGGGTGGACACCGAGATCTCCTGGGCCAGCCCCGCCGACTTCTGGGACACCGCCGCGATCTCGCGCAGGCTCTCTCCGGCCTGGGTGGTGACCCGGTACCCGGCCTCCACCTCGCGCGTCCCCTCCTCCATGGCGATGACCGCCTGCTGGGTCTCGGACTGGAAGTTCTTGATGAGGGTGGCGATGTCCTTGGTCGCCTTGGCCGACCGCTCGGCGAGCTTGCGCACCTCGTCGGCGACCACGGCGAACCGGAGCCCCGCCTCGCCGGCGCCCGCCGCCTCGATCGCCGCGTTGAGCGCGAGGAGGTTGGTCTGCGCGGCGATATCGTCGATGGTGTTCACGATGTCGGAGATCTCGAGTGAGCGATCGCCGAGGCTCTTGATCTTCTTGGCGACGCCCTGCACCTCGGACCGGATGCGCTGCATGCTCTCGAGACTGTTCCGGACGGCCTGCTCGCCGTGCTGGGCCGCCTCCAGCCCCTGCCGCGCCGCGCGGGCGGAGGCGTCTGCGGTGCTCGCCACGCTCCGGGCGGAGGTGCCGAGCTGTTCGGCGGTGCCGGTGGCCTGCATGGCGTCGCGCGCCTGGGCGCGCGCGCCCGCCTCGATCTGCCCCATGGACCCGATCATCTCGTTGGCGCTGCCGGACACGTGCAGCGCGGCCTGCCGGACCTCCACCAGGATTGCCGCGATCTCGCCGACCATGACGTTGATGGAGTCCACCACGCTGCCGAGCACGTCGGACGTCACGTCGCCGCGCTTGGTGAGGTCGCCCTGGGAGACTTCCATGGTCACGTCGAGGAAGCGCGTGATGTTGGCCTGCAGGTCCTGCCGCTGACGGCGCTCGGCATCGCGCTCGGCCACCGTCTGCACGAGTGAGCGAAGCCGCACGATGGAGTCGTTGAAGGTGACGGCGAGCTGCCCGATCTCGTCCCGCGACTGGACGGGCGCGAGCTTGGACAGGTCGCCCTTACCGACCTGCTCGGCGATCCGGACGAGCTGCTTGACCGGGCGCGTGACGCGGCGGGCGAAGACCACCCCGGCCAGCGCGGCGGCCACCGCGAATCCGCCGAAGGTCAGGATGAGATTCCGCCCGGCCTGGGCGGCGGCGGCGGTGATGATCGAGCGGTCCATGCCCACCCGCACGGTGCCGAGCTGGCCCGCGAGCACGGGCACCGCGATGTCGATGACGTCGCGCTCGCCGCGGCCGGAGGGATCCTTGAAGGTCACGTCCTGCACCTTCTGCGGCCAGTCACCGGGGACCGTGTTCTGGTCGACGAGGCCGGCGGGCACGAAGGGGGCGAAGGTGTGGGCGATGAGCGTCTTCTGGGGGTCGTAGACCATGACGTAGGCCACGCCGCTGATGCCGGCAACCTGGTCCACCTGCGCCTGCACGGTGGAGGCGTCGCGGGTCAGGATGAGGTCCACCCCGGAGTTGGCCAGGCCCTTGGCGATGGCGGTCCCCTTGGACGTGAATTCCTCGGTGAGATTGGTCCGGAGCGCCTGCACCGAGATCATCCAGGTGAGCGCAGCGAGCGGGATCAGGATGAGGAACATGAAGGTCGTGATCTTCGCGAGGAGGCCGTACCGGCCCCAGCCCATCCGCCCCGGTGCCGCCGCCGGAGACGGCGCCGGGCTCTCCTCCGTCACGCGCGCCGGCTCCATCTTCACTCGCCCCCGCTCCGTCGTCGCTGCCATCGCCATTCCTCCTCGCTACGCCTTGACCGCGGCGTTCCAGTCGTGGACGGGAACCCAGCGGCCGCTCTCGACCCGGGTGAAGTAGACGCTGTCGAGCCCCTGATGCCGCTCGGGGCCGAAGTTCAGGGGCGCCGCGATCCCGAGGTCCACGTTTCGCATGCCTTCCAGCGCCCCGCGAAGGCCGTTCCGCGTCGGGTGGGCGCCGGCGCGACGGATGGCCTCCGTGATGACCTTGGCGTTGACGAAGCCCTCGAGGCTGATGAAGGACAGCTTCTGCGGCGCGTACTTGGGATCGCGCAGGCTCTCCGGCACCGTCGGCTTGTGCCGCTCCATGAGCGCGCGGTACTCGACCACGCCGGGCAGCGAGACGTCGTCGTAGCTCGGGACGACCTGGGAGTTCACCAGCGCCGGCGTATAGTCCCGCCCCGTCGCCCTGCCGTGCTGGAGGAGCAGGGCGAGCATGGCGTCCGAGCCCACGAAGGACACGTTGGCGATGGGCACGCCCCAGCCGAGGTCCCGCGCGCTGCGCACGAAGGCCCCGCAGCCCTGATACGCGCCCGTGCAGAGGACCACGTCCACCCCCGCCCCGCGCAGCTCCTGCACCGCCGGGCCCATGTCGTCCTCGAACTTGGCCCCGCGCCGGTAGGTGGCCTCCGCGGTGATGCGGGCGTTCCGGAGGGCCAGCCCGCGGGCCACCCCGTCGGTGCCGCTGCGCCCGTACGCATCCACCTGGTAGTAGACGCCGAACTTCCGCGCCCCCTGATCCCAGAAGCGGTCGACCAGGGCCATCATCTCCTGGCGGTACGAGGCCCGGATGTTGAAGACGTGCTCCACGTAGGGGGCCTCGCGCTGCGGCTGGGCACCGGTGAAGTTGCCGATGAGGATCACCTGCTGCGCGGCGTAGCGCTTGATGAGGGGCAGGGCGCGGGTGAGCGTCGGCGTGCCCACGTAGTTCGAGAGGAAGAAGACGTTCTCCTTCTCGACCAGCTGGAGCGTGTTGCGGATGCAGGGCGTGGGCTCGTACCCGTCGTCGAGGGCGATCACGGTCACCATGCGGCCGTTGATCCCGCCGCGGCTGTTCACTTCGTCGTAGTAGGCCTGGGCGCCTCGGTAGAACTCGGTGCCGAGCCCCGCCGCAGTGCCCTTGAAGGCCGCGCTCATGCCGATTCGGATCTCGCGCGCGGTGACGCCGGGCGTGCTCGCCGCGGGGGGCTCCCCCGCGCCGCTCCGGGCCTGGGCCAGGACCTTCGGGGCCTGCGCCCACGCCGGTGCCGTCAGGCCGCCCACCATACCGCTCCCGAGCCCCGCCGACAGCAACCGAAGGACCGTCCGCCGCTCCATCATCGGCCTCCTTGCCTGCTAGTGGTTCGCGCTCGAGCGGCGCCCATCGCGCCGCGCAGCGCGGTCAACATGGCGCTCGCGTCGAGCACCGTGATCGAGCCATCGGCGCCGGCGGTGCCCGCCGCCGTGAATTTCCCGGCGCCGGTCGGCGCCGCCGCCCCGTCTCCCTCGGGCGCCTGCAGCGGCTCGAGCCCGAGCACCGAGTCCACCACCGCCGCCGCGGACCACGGCCCGTGGCCGAGCACGACGCCGAGCGTCTGCCCCTTGGCCTCGCGGGGGGGGAGCCCCAGCATCGGCGCCAGGTCCACCACGGGCATCACCGTGCCTCTCAGGTTCGCCAGGCCCAGCACGAAGGACGGGGCCAGCGGGAGGGGCATGACCTCCTCGAACACGACCACCTCGCGCGCCTCCGCTACGTCCACCGCGAAGCGGTGACCATCGAGCGTGAAGGCGCAGGCTCTCGTGGATGCCATCGCGCCGCTACGGAGCGAAGCGGCGTACCGCCTCGAGAAGCTGCTCCGCGGTGAAGGGCTTGCCGAGATATTCGTCGGCGCCCTGGCGCTTCCCCCAGACCCGGTCGCTCTCCTGGTTCTTCGAGCTCACCACCACCACGGGCGTGTCCTTGGTACGTCCGTCGCGCTTGATGCTGCGGAGGATCTCGTAGCCGTTGCGCTTGGGCAGGACGATGTCGAGGAGGAGCACATCGGGCTGCTCCGCGGCGACCTTGTCCTCGAGTCGCTCTCCGTCGATCAGGGTCACGACCTTGTG
>JBKPDT010000087.1:0-18934 GCA_046728035.1 Candidatus Methylomirabilota bacterium
GAGGAGCAGGGCGGCGAGGCCCGCGACCATGACGCCCATGCCGCTCAGGCTCGACAGCGCGTGGAACCGCCCGAAGCGCGCCGCCTCCGGCGCGCCCGCCAGGCCGGCGGCGCGGGCCGCCACGGCGCCGTCGCGAAGCGCTTCGATCTGGGGCAGGAGCACGAAGAGCGAGCCCGCGGTGAGGCCGAGCATCAGGAGGACGAGCAGCAGTGGAAGCCGGTCGAGCCAGGCGGCGCTGGTCTCGTGGCGTCGCCCGAGTATTCCCGCCAGGCCGAGAAGCCCGAGGGCGAGCGCCGCCCAGTGATAGCGCGGCATCACCGTCGAGATGAGCCGCGCGGCGGCGGGGCGCTCGAGGGTGCCGAAGGCGGCCGGCGCCACCACCACGGCGAGAAAGCCGAGCATCCCCAGCCAGGCCGAGATCGAGAAGATGGTCAGGGTTTTCATGGGTCTGGGAGCCTCTCCCTCAGGACTCGCTGGAGAATGGTAGCATGAGCGCGTGAGCGCCGCCCGCGTCCTTGTCGCCACCATGATGCTGCTCGGGACGACGAACCTGGCCGTCGCGCAGAGCCCGCTCGTCGCCGAGCTCGCCGCCCTCAACCTGCGCTATCACCAGGACCTGCCCCGTCTCGACGCGGTCTACGCGGGGCTGATCGAAGCGGTGAAGACCGACTCACATCCGGACAATCTCATCGCGCTGGCCCACGCGGCTTTTCTGTGGGGCGATGTCCGCGCGCGCACACCCGAAGAGAAGTTGCAGGCCTACGAGCGCGGGCGGCGGGCGGCAGAGCGCGCGGCCGAGCTGGCCCCGCGGAACGCGCGTGCCCATCTCTGGCTCGCGGTCAACGCCGGGCGCTGGGGCCAGACCAAGGGCGTGCTGCGCTCCCTCTTCCTCCTTCCGACGGTGAAGGAGCACATGGAGACGGCGATCGCCCTGGACCCCGGCCTCATCCCCGCCTACGTGCTCGCGGGCTCCGTCTACTACGAGGTGCCCGGCCTCTTCGGCGGCGACCTGGAGAAGTCCGAGGCGATGTTCAAGAAGGCGCTCAACCTCGACCCGCGCTGGACGGGCGCGCGGGTGGGGCTCGCGCGCACCCTCGTCAAGCGCGGCCGCCCCGCCGAGGCCCGGCGTGAGGCCGAGGCCGTCCTCGCCGAGCGCGACCCGCGCAATCCCGCCGACTGGACGCTGAAAGACTCGCGCGAGGCGCGGGCCCTCCTCGCCACGCTCGGCACCGGCCGATGAGACGCCGCCCGCGGGCCAGCGGCTCCGCGCTCCCCGTGGGCCGCCTCATCGCGCGGCTGCGCCGGGTGCAGCCCGACTGGCGCATCACCGCGCTCGCGGAGGTCTCGGCGGAGCGGCGTGACCCCTTCTACGTCCTCATCGCGTGCATCCTGTCGCTCCGCACCAAGGACGAGACCACGGGGCCGGCGGCGTCCCGCCTCTTCGCGCTCGCCGAGGGCCCGGAGGCGATGGGACGGCTCCCCGCGCGCCAGATCGAACGGGCCATCTTCCCGGTGGGCTTCTATCGAACCAAGGCTCGGGTCATCCTCGGCATCTGCCGCGATCTTCTCGAGCGATTCGGCGGCGCGGTGCCGGACCGCATCGACGAGCTCCTCACCCTCAAGGGCGTGGGGCGGAAGACCGCCAACCTGGTCGTCACCATGGGCTTCGGCAAGCCGGGGATCTGCGTGGATGTGCACGTGCACCGGATCTCGAACCGCTGGGGCGTGATCCGGACGCGCAACCCCTCGGAGAGCGAGGCGGCCCTCCGCCGGCGGCTCCCGAGGCGCTACTGGATCGGCTACAACGACCTCCTCGTCGCCTTCGGCCAGAACATCTGCCAGCCCGTCTCGCCCCACTGCTCCATCTGCCCCCTGGCCGGGGCCTGCCCCCGCATCGGCGTCACCCGCTCGCGCTAGCCGCCGGCGCCCGGCCTCAGTCGCCGAGCGCGCGCGTGACTTCCCCGAGCTCCTTCCGCAACCGGCCAAGTCGGCGCGCGAGGGCGGGCCCCCGCACCCGGGCGCGCACGAGGCCGCCCTCGAGGAGGTCGATGAAGGCGGCGGAGACCTCTTCGGCACCCCAGCGGCCCGCGGGGTTGTACCACTTGTAGAGCCAGTTGAGCATCCCCAGCATGCCGAACACGACGAGGCGGGGCGGCACGTCGCGGAACACGCCCCGCCGTGCGCCTTCGGCGACGATCGCCTCCACGCCCTTGTCGTACCGGTCCTTCTGGGCGGCGAGCGCGCGCGCGATGCGCGGGGGCAGGTTCGGCTCCTCGCTGAAGAACACGGTGAGGAACGACCGGTTGGCGATGACGAAGCGCACGTGCTGCCGCACCACGCGCCGGAGCTTCTCGTCGGGGCCGAGGTCGGAGCGGAGGACGAGGCCCAGCTCGCGCGTGAAGCCCTCGATCGTCTCCCGGGAGATCGCCGCGAGCATGTCCTCCTTGGCCCGGAAGTAGGCGTAGAGGGACGCCTTCGACATCCCGAGGCGGGCGGCGATCTCGTCGACGGTGGCCGCGCGGTAGCCGCGCTCCCGGAAGAGATCGGCCGCCGCTCGGAGGATCCGGTCACGTACCGCCTGCCGCCGCGGCTCCATAGCGGGCAGTCTACTTGACGGGGCGACCGCCTCCGTGATAAAAACCAATCAGTTCAATTTCTTTACTTCCGGGTTTCGCCCAGACCTGACGGGAGGCTCTCATGGACCGGCGCGTGATCCCCAGCGCGATGGACACGGTGTTCGAGTTCGACTACACGGTGCAGGCCGAAGACATGCGCGGCCTCTACGAGAAGGCCAAGCGCGACCAGTGGAACGCCGCCCGCGACATCAAGTGGGACACCCCCGAGCCCTCCGACGGCCGCGTCCTCGCCGATGAGCTGGTGGACATCCATCAGAGCCCCATCTGGGACCGCCTCTCCGAGAAGGACCGCGTCGAGCTGAACCGGCGCATCACCGCCTGGCGTCTGTCCGTCCTCGTCTACGGGGAGCAGGGGGCGCTGCTCGCATGCAGTCAGCTCGTGGACACGGTGGCGGGCACCGACGCCAAGTTCTTCCAGGCTACCCAGGTGATGGACGAGGCCCGCCACAACGAGGTGCTCGAGCGGTACATCCAGCACCGGCTGGGCGGGCTCCACTACCCCATGCCGGAGAACGAGCGGTTCATCTTCGACGCCATCCTCACGGACTCGCGCTGGTACATCAAGACCATCGCGCTCCAGCTCGTGGCCGAGACCTTCGCGGTCTCCATGTTCCGGATGATGCAGGAGTGCGCCGTCGACCCGCTCCTGGGGGAGATCTGCGGCCGCATCCTGCAGGACGAGTCGCGGCACATGGGCTTCGGCATGATCGCCCTGCCCGCCATCGTGCGGGACGCCGGCGAACGGGAGCGGCACGAGATGGAGGACTTCACCTGCAGCGCGCTCGAGAAGGTGCTCACCGGGTTCTTCCCGGCCGAGGCCTATCGCGACATCGGCTTCTCCCCCGCCCAGATCGCCGAGGTGCAGTCCCACCGGCGCGGGGTGGCGGCACGGGCCGACTACGCGGTGTTCCGGAAGCACTTCCGGCGCGATATGCACACGTCCATGGTGGCGAATCTCGCGCGGATCGGGCTCCTCACCGAGCGCGTCCGGCCTCGCCTCAAAGCCCTCGGCATCCAGCTGCCCGCCACCGCCTAGGCGAGGATCCCGCGCGCCTGCCGCTCCCGGTGGGTGAAGGCGGCGGCGATCCGGGCGCCCGCCCCCAGGACGTCGAGCGCCGCGCCGAGAGGTCCGCCCGGCAGCCGGTAGGTCACCCGGTCCTCCACCCAGGTCCCGACCCGCGCCCCCGGCGCCTCGTGCTCGGGGCCCTCGAGAAAGCGGTGGCGATGCTCCCAGCGCGTGAAGGGCCCGCGGACGAGGGCATCCACGAAGCGGTAGGGTGGGTCCCACTCCCGCACGATCACGCGCCAGGTGGTCGGCACTCCGAGGACGAAGATGCGGAAGTCGAGCACCACGCCGGCTTCGAGTGGAGGAGGGGGCACCCGCCAGCGCAGTCGCGGCGTCAGCCAGGCGAGGTGCCGCGGATCGGCGAAGAAGGCGAAGACCTCGGGGCGCGGGCGCGGCAGCCAGAATCGCGTCTCGATCACACGGTCTGCCATGCGCGAGGCGCTATCATACGCAGGTGCCTGCCGGCGGTCAAACGCGGCCCTACCTGATCCTCACCGGGATCGCCGCGCTCTGGGGCTCCTATCCCGTCTTCGCGAAGATCGCCCTCGTCCACTTCCCGCCGTACGTGCTCGTCGCCCTCCGCACGAGCCTCGCCTCGTCGTTCCTCGCCGTGCTCCTCCTGCGCCGCGGCTTCGACGAGTTCCGCGCGCTGTCGTGGGCCGACCTGCGAAGCTTCGCCTTCCTGGGCTTCACGGGCATCTTCGTGTCCACCGGCGGCACCTACCTCGGCATCGCCTTCACCACCGCCTCGAGCGCGGCCCTGCTCCAGGCGGCCTCGCCGGTGATGGTAGCCATCGGGGCGCGTCTCTATCTCAAGGAGCAGCTCCGCAGGCGGCAATGGGCGGGGGTGGCGCTGTCCACGCTGGGCGTGCTGCTGGTGGTGACGCGGGGGAGCTGGCGGGCCATCGTCCACCTCGAGCTGCTGCCCGGGGACATCATCATCCTCGTGGCCCAGTCGGGCTGGGCGATCTACACCGTCTACGGCAAGCGCGTCCTCGCCGTGCATTCCCCCGCCCTCGCCACCACTGCCGCCTACCTGCTGGGCGCGCTGATGCTCCTGCCCGTCCCGTTCCTCACCGCACGATTCTTCCCCGCCCCCGACTGGACCTCGCCGGTGGCGTGGGGCGTGGTGATGACGCAGGCCGTGGTGGGCGCCGTCGCGCATGTGTGGTGGTACGAGGGCGTCCACCGCGTGGGAGCGAGCCGGGCCGCGATCTTCATGAACCTCCAGCCGGTGGTGGGCGTCGTCCTCGCCTGGGGCCTCCTGGGCGAGACGGTGGAGGCCGCCGAGATCCTCGGCGGCCTCGCCGTCCTCGCCGGCGTGGGGCTCACGACCCGGACGAGCCGAGCTTCTTGATCTCGGCGAGGATCTTGTCGGGATCGGGGAGAACGCCGCGAGCGTACCGCTCCTCGAAGCGCACCCGGCCCTGCGGATCCACGATGAACGTCGCGCGCACGTTGGCGTTCCATTCCGGCCAGTAGACGCCGTAGTCCTTGGCCGCCGACCGCTGGACGTCGGACAGCAGCGGGTAGCTCGTGATCCCCACCGACTTCGCCCAGTTCTCGTGGCTGAAGGGACTGTCCGTGCTGATACCCAGCACCTGGGTATTAGCCGCCTCGAAGTCTTTCACCCGACGATCGAAGGCGGGCATGCAGGTGGATCAGCCGGGCGTCCAGTCGAGCGGGTAGAAGAGCAGGACGACGTTCTTCCCGCGATAGTCGTGGAGACTCACGTCCTTGAGCCCGATCGTCTTCAGCGTGAAGTCGGGAGCGGGGTCGCCCATCGCCAGCGTCTTTTCGTCACTCACCGTCCCATTCCTCCCTTGGCCCGACGCGCGGGCCGGTCATCCAGCAAGCCGCGCCCATCGCCGGCGGCCCGGAGCCCCGGCCGCGCCGCGAACGGCCGCTTCGGCAGCGCCCCGGGCGGCTTGCGCTGCGCCGTCCACAGGCTCCGGCGTCGCGCCTCGAGCGGGGAGTCGGCCAGCCCGAGAAAGCCCGCCGCCGTCACCACGCGTCCAGTGTCCCACAACCGCCGGAAGCGTTCGCGATAGCCGTCGTCTCGAACCGCGTGATGATCCATGATCACCCGGCAGCCCGTGCGGTCGACGATCCGCAGCAGGTGCTCGACCCCCTGCTCCACGAGGGCGTGCCCGAGTCGGTGCTCGAGATAGGCGGGCGGCCCCGACAGGTAGAGAAGGCTCGGACGCTCGCGGCCCAGGTAGGCGGCGGCCACCGGCGAGAGGGGCCCCTGCACATCGGACGCATGCACGAAGCGTTGCCCGCTGCGCCGGTCGGTCACGGTCAGCGCGATGACGTGGCCGAGCGCCGAGACCTCGGCGCCGTGGGGCAAGGGCGGCGAGGCGGCGAGGATGCAGTCCGGCGTCTCGATGCAGCGCCCGTCGGCGGAGTCCAGCCGGGCCTGCGCCGCGTGCGCCTCCCAGAACTGGCGCGCCCGCTCCGCCTGGGCGCCCGAGACCATGCGCTGGGGGTCCTTCGCCCACACCGAGCGCCCCACGTAGATCGCCGGATCGTGGCGGTAGTGCTCTTCGTGGTAGTGGCTCACGAAGATCCAGCCCGCCCGGTCGGCATAGGCGGAGATGCGGTCATTGGCCCGCCGCAACGCCTCCCACTCCGCGTCGGCGGGCGGCAGCCCGAAGCGCGACGCGCCGAGCGCGGCCCCCGGGTCTATGAGGATGCGCGTCTCGCCGCACTCGACATAGGTCGCCACCGATCGCACGCCGAGGGAGTCCGCCGCGAGGGGAACGACCTTCATCGCGCCGGCGCCATCAGATGCACCGTCCGCCATCGACCTCGAAGGTCGAGCCCGTGACCATGGCCGCATCGTCGGAGGCAAGGAACAGTGCCGCCCGTGCGATGTCCTCAGGCTGGTTGAGCCGTCCCAGCGGCACGGTGCCGCGGTAGCGGGCGAGACCCTCGGCGTCCACCGTGTCCTTGCCCATGAAGGCCGGCAGCATCGGGGTCTCGGTGGCCACCGGCGCGATCGCGACCACGCGCACGCCGAAGGGGGCGAGCTCGAGCGCCAGGCTCTTGGCGAAGACGTGCGCGGCGCCCTTGGACGCGGAATAGGTCTGCACGCCGGGCCGCGGCCGGATCGCGGAGGTGGAGCCCGTGATCAGGATGACACCGCTCTTCTGCTTCTTCATCACCGGCGCCACGTACTTCGCCCCGAGGAACGGCCCCTTGACGTTCACCGCCATGATGCGGTCGAAGGTGGCCTCGTCCACGTCCTCCACGGGGGTCGGGCGCTCGGGCACGCCCGCGTTGGCGTAGAAGACGTCGAGGCGTCCCCAGCGCGCCACCGTCTGCTCCACCGCGGCCTGGTTGTCGGCGGGCCGGCTCACGTCGGCGCGGAGGGCCAGGGCCTCGCCGCCCGCGCGCTCGATCTCCTGGGCGGTGGCCTTGGCGGCGTCCTCCCGCACGTCCACCACCGCCACCCGCGCGCCCTCGCGCGCGAACAGCACCGCCGTCGCCCGCCCGATGCCCGACCCCGCGCCCGTCACCAGCGCCACCCGGTCCTTGAGCTTCATGACCTGCCTCCTTGCTGCGGCCCGATATCTTGCTTGACGTCCGCCACCACTCCGCCGCTGCCGCGCACGAGCTCGTCCAGGGTGAGCGGGAACACGCACTCGGGCAGGCCCGCCGCCGCGTAGATCAGGGCGTGGCGCCCCAGGTCGGCGTCGATCCAGATGGGCAGCCGGCTCACGTGCCCGAAGGGCGGCACCCCGCCGATCGAGTAGCCGGTGGCTTGCTTCACCTGCTCCGGGTCGGCGCGACGGACGGCGCCGCCCGCGAGTCGCCCCACCTTGGCCTCGTCCACCCGGTTGTCGCCGGCGGCGACCACCATGATCGGCGCGCCGTTGACGGTGAAGACCAGCGACTTCGCGATCTGCGCCACCTCCACGCCGAGGGCATCCGCCGCCTGCCGCGACGTGCGCGCGTGCCTGTCGAGCTCGATGACGGTGCGGTCGAGCCCGAGCTCGGCGATGACGGCCTGGACCTTCTCGGCGGCGGGCTTCATCGCGATCAGAGCACGAGCTCCGCCATCACCCGCACCGCGTCCGGCGTCCGCGCGCCCACGATGAGGGTGGTCACCCCCGACCCCTTCCACGCGGACAGCCCCTCGCGAATGCGCTCCTTAGGACCGCAGAGCGCAACCTCGTCCACGAGGGCGTCGGGCACCGCCGCCGTCGCGTCCTCCTTCTTCCCGGCGAGGTAGAGGTCCTGGATGCGCTTGGCGTCGGCCTCGTACCCGTAGCGTGAGACGAGCTCGTTGTAGAAGTTCTTGCCGCGCGCGCCCATGCCGCCGACGTAGAGAGCGAGCTGGGGTTTGATCACGGCGCGGCAGCGGGCGACGTCGTCGCCCACCACCACCGCCACCGTCGGCGCCACGTCGAACTGCGTGAGGGACTTCCCCCCGCCCGCGGCTCGGAAGCCCGCGTCGAGGTACTCCTTGAAGACGCGCATGCGCTCGGCCGAGAAGAAGACCGGCAGCCAGCCCTCCGCGATCTCGGCGGCGAGGGCGACGTTCTTCGGGCCGATGGCGGCGAGGTAGATGGGAATGTCGGGCCGGCCGTGGAGGATGGACTTGAGCGGCTTGCCGAGCCCGGTAGCGTCTGTGCCCATGTAGGGGATCTGGTAGTACTCGCCCTTGAACTCGAGCGGCCGCTCCCGCTTCCACACCGCCCTCACGATGTCGACGTACTCCCGCGTCTTGACGAGCGGCTTGCCGAAGGGCACCCCGTGCCAGCCCTCGACGACCTGGGGCCCGGAGACGCCCAGGCCGAGGAGGAAACGCCCCCGCGAGAGCTGGTCGAGGGTGAGGGCGGTGGTCGCGGTCAGGGTGGGCGTCCGCCCGGGGATCTGCATGATGGCGGTGCCGACGCGGATGCGCTCGGTGTGTGCCGCCACCCAGGTGAGCGGCGTCACCGCATCCGATCCATAGGCCTCCGCCGACCACACCGAGTGATAGCCCAGCCGGTCGGCTTCCTGCACGAGCGAGACATCCATGCCCATGGCGGAGCCGGAGTAGCCGAGGTTGAGTCCCAGTCGCATGTCGCCTCCCCTTCCGTTCAAAGCCGCTCGAGCGCGGCGAGCCGGAGCGGCCGGCCGCGTCCCCGCCCCGCCCAGCGGTAGCGGGCCAGGGCAAGGCGCCCGCGGCGCACCCGCACGCCTTCCTGCTCGAGGAGAATCCGCTGCGTCAGCATGCTCCCCACGTTCCCGCGAAGGCTGATCCCGCCCCGCGCGTTCACCACCCGATGCCAGGGCAAGGACGACGGGCAGTGCCGCATCGCCTGCCCCACCGCGCGCGCCGCCCGCGGATAGCCGAGCAGGGCCGCGATCTGCCCGTACGTCACCACGTGCCCGCGCGGAATCCGGCGCACCAGGCCGTATACCGCCGCGTGGAAGCGCTTCATGCCGGCTCCCGCCCGAACTGCATCTCGTACAGCCGCGCGTACACCCCGCCCGCCGCCAGCAGCTCGGCGTGGCGCCCCACCTCCCGCACGCGTCCCTTGTGGAGCACGAGGATGCGATCCGCGCTCTGAATGGTGGACAGCCGGTGCGCGATGATCAGGCTCGCCCGATCCTCCAGCAACTCCACCATGGCGGCGCGGATCAGTATCTCGGATTCCGCGTCCACGCTCGAGGTCGCCTCGTCGAGCGCGAGAACGCGAGGATTATAGATGAGGGCGCGGGCGATGGCCAGCAGCTGCCGCTGCCCCTGCGAGAGGTTCACGCCGCGCTCGCGCACCAGGGCGTCGAGCCCGCCCGGCAGCCCCTCGACGAGGCGCGCGGCCTGCGCGCGGGCGAGGGCGCGGCGAAGCGCTTCGCCTTGGCCGGCGCCGTCGCCCCCGAGCGCGAGATTGTCGCGGATGGTCCCCGTGAAGAGGAAGGGCTCCTGCGGGACCAGCCCCACGTGGCGGCGCAGTGCCTGCAGGTCCCACTCGCGCACGTCCACGCCCTCCACCCGCACCTGGCCCTCGGACGCCTCGTAGGCGCGCATCATGAGGCGCGCCACCGTGGTCTTGCCCTCGCCGGTCGGACCGACGAGGGCCACCCGCTCGCGCCCACCGATGGTGAACGAGCAGCCCCGCAGGACCCAGTCGCCCCCCGGATACGCGAATGAGACGTCGCGGAACTCCACGGCCGGGACCGGCTCGGCGCGGGGGCCGGCGGCTCGGCGCCCGCTCACGATGGCGGGGGCGGTGTCGAGCAGGCCGAAGACGCGCTCCGCCGAGACCATGGCCGCCTGCATCACCGCGTACTTGGCGCCGAGATCGCGGATGGGCAAGAAGAACCGGCTCGTGTACTCGATGAAGGCGACGAGACCGCCGAAGGTCAGCGCGCCCTCGAGCACCTCGCCCCCGCCGTACCAGAGGAGCAGCGCCACCGCCGCCGATCCGATCACCTCCACCGTGGCGTAGAGCGAGGCGTCGTAGACGGTGGAGCGGAACTGTGCGGCCCGGAGCGTTTCGTTGAGCCGGGCGAACGCTGCCGCCTCCTGTTGCTCGCGCGCGAAGAGCTGGATCACTGTCATGCCCTGGAGCGACTCCTGAAGGAAGCTGTTGAGCGCGGCGAGCCGCACGCGGACGATGCGATAGCAGTCGCGCGCCTTGAGGCGGAAGTACGCGGCGGCGAGCACCAGGAGGGGCACCAAGGCGAATGTCACCAGCGCGAGCTTCCAGTTGAGCAGGAGGAGGACGACGACCACTCCGGTGAGCGTCACCACGTCACCCACGATGGCGACCGCCCCGCTGGTAAAGAGCTCGTTGATCGCTTCCACGTCGTTGAGGACGCGGGTCATGAGGCGTCCGACCGGGTTCCGGTCGAAGAAGGCGGCGTCCAGGCGCTGGAGGTGCGCGAAGAGAGCCTGGCGGAGGTCGTGCATGACGCGCTGGCCGGTGAGCTGGGTGACATAGGCCTGGCCGACGCGGAGCAGGTAGAGGGCGACCAGGGTCAGGAGGAAGAGAAGCGCCATCCTGCCGAGGCCGGCCCAGTCGCCTACCAAGATGTGATGGTCGATGGCCAGCTTGATGAGATAGGGCCCCAGGAGCTCGACCGCCGCGGTGAACGGGAAGAGGAGGAGCGAGAGCACCACCAGTCCCTTGTGCGGGCGCGTGACCTCCCACAGGCGCGCCATCAGCCGCGCGTCGTACGCCTTGCCGAGGACCTCGTCGTCAGGCCTGCTCAAGCTCTGCCTCGATCTGCTGGATGCGCCAGAGCCTGGCGTAGAGGCCGCCGGCACCGATGAGGTTGGCGTGAACTCCCTGCTCGACCACGCGGCCCTCGTCCAGGACCACGATCCAGTCCGCGGTCTCGGCGATCCGGAGCCGATGGGTGGCGGCGAGTGTCGTGCGCCCGCGGAGCACGTCTCTGAGCGACCGGAGGATCTCCGTCTCCTTGGCGGGGTCCACCGCGGCGAAGACGTCGTCCAGGATGAGGTAGGGCGGGTCGCCGAGGAGGGCCCGCGCAAGGGCCACGCGCTGCCGCTGCCCGCCCGAGAGGGTGAGACCCCGCTCGCCCACCAGCGTGTCCCAGCCCTCCGGAAACGCCTCGATCTCGGCGGTGAGCCCCGCCGTCGCCGCCGCCGCGCGCACCCGCTCGTCGTCGGCGTGGTCGTCGGCCAGACGCGCGTTGTCCCGGAGCGACCGCGAGAACAGGAAGGCGTCCTGCGGCACGTAGCCGATGGCGCGGCGCAGGGCGCCCAGCGGGAGGTCCAGCACGTCGACGCCGCCCACGAAGACGGTGCCGCGCGGCGGATCATACAGGCGGCAGACGAGCGCGCCGAGCGTGGACTTGCCGCTGCCGGTGGGCCCCACTACCGCGACCAGCGCCCCTTCCGGCACGGTCACGCTCACGTCCCGCAGCGCCGCCCCGCGCTCCGGATAGGCGAACGTGAGCGAGCGGAACTCCAGCGCGCCGGATCCGATTTCCAGCGGCGGGGGCCCCGAAATGGCCCCCCCGGCGCGGAGTTCCGTTTCCACGGACCCCTCGTCGGGCCCGGCGTCGAGGATCTCGGTGATGCGTTCCATCGACGAGAGGCCCCGGCGGGCCACCGCGAGCGTCCAGCCGAGCGCCACCGTGGGCCAGGCCAGATACGCCAGATAGCCATTGAAGGCGACGAACGCCCCGAGCGAGATGCGGCCCTCGATCACCCCACGGCCGCCTAGCCACAGGATGATGAGGGCTCCGAGTCCCCCCACCAGGCCCATCAGGGGCCAGAAGCCGGCCTGGGTGCGGGCGAGCCGAACGCTCCGGGTGAGGTACTCCGTGTTCAGCCGTCCGAAGCTGTCGATCTCGCGCGGCTCCAGGGTATAGGCGCGCACCACCGCCATGCCCGTGAGGTTCTCTTGCACCTTGGCGGAGAGGACCCCGAGCTGCTCCTGGACGGCGGTCGACTGCTCGTCCACCGCGTGGCTGAAGCGCTTGATCGCCACCACGAGGATGGGCGTGGGCGAGAGCGCCCAGAGCGTGAGCCACAGGTCGATGCTCGACATGGCCACGAGCGTGCCGATGAAGGCCAGCGAGGTCTGGGCGAGCATCACGCTGCCGAAGCCGGCGAGCGAACGGACGTTCGTCACGTCGTTGGTCGCCCGGGACATGAGATCGCCGGTGCGACGCGCGTGGTAGAAGAGGGCAGGCAGGCGGAGGAAACGCTCGTAAAGGTCGCGCCGGAGATCGTGCTCGACCCACTGCCCGGCGCCGATCATGCTGAAGCGCGATCCGAGCCGGGCGACCCCGTGGAGGAGCGCCAGGACCAGGATGAGCCCCGCGTAGGCGGCGACGGTATCGCGGCCGGCGCCCGCGGTGAGGGCATCCACCGCCTCCTTCACCGTCCAGGGAATGGTGAGGGAGAATCCGGTCGCGAGCACGAGGCACGCCAGTCCCGCGAGATAACGGGCTCGATAGGGACGTAGATAACGGAGGAACCGCCGGGCCGGCGACATCGCTCCAGTATAGCGGGCGGCGCGCGGAGGCGGGAGGATCAGCCGACGGCTTCGGTCGGGCGCCCGTCGCGGAACGGGCGGAGCGCCGCGTACACCGTGCCGAGCGCCGGCGTGGGGATCCCCATCCGCTCACCGAGACGCACGGCATGGCCCTGGAGCGCCTCCAGCTCGAGCCGCTTGCCGCGCGCGAGGTCGTGGTGGAGCGAGGAAAAGGCGCCCGGCGCCAGCGTGTCGATGCGCGCCATGAGCGCCTCGGCCAGGCCTCCATCGAGGTCGGCCCCCGCCGCCCGCCCGAGGCGCACGAGCTCGTCCATGAGCCGGCCGTACTGCGCGCGCGTCTCGGGGAGCGCGCGCAGCACGCCCGCCGGACAGCGGGTGAGCGCGGTCATGCCCGACTGGGCGACGAGGAAGACGTACTTCTCCCAGAGCATGCGGAGGGGATCGGCAGCCAGCTCGGCGGGGATCCCCGCGCGGCCGCAGGCCTGCAGGAACGCGCGCGATCGCTCGGACTCCTTGCCGTCCATCTCGCCGAAGCGCAGGCGGCCGAGAAGGGTGTGAGCGATGACGCCCGGCGACTCGATGACGGCGAAGACCTCGGCGATGCCCGCGATGACGTGCCCCGGTCCCAGTTTCGCGGCGAGCTTGTCCTCGTTGTCCACGCCGTTCTGGATCGAGAGGACGCCGGTCTTCGGGCCCACCACCGGCCGGATCGCCTCCGCCGCCGGCTCGGTGTCGAAGGATTTCACGCAGAAGAGGACGAGATCGGCGGGCGGCTGCCCGTCGAGCTGCTCGCGCGCGGAGGCCCGCACCGTCCACTCGCCGTCGGTGGCGGACTTCACGGTGAGACCCCGCGCCTGGATGGCCCGCAGATGCTCGCCGCGGGCCACGAAGGTCACGTCCTCCCCCGCCCGCGCGAGCTTGGCTCCGAAAAAGCCGCCGGTTCCCCCGCTACCCATGACCACGAGGCGCATCAGAGCCACCCCGAGCGCTTGAAGTGCAGGTAGAGGCCGCCGCACACCGCCACCATCATCCCCATGATGAGCGGATAGCCGAACCACCACCGCAGCTCGGGCATGTGCTCGAAGTTCATCCCGTAGACGCCCGCGATCATGGTGGGCACCGCGATGATGGCGGCCCACGCCGCGAGTTTCTTCATCGACTCGTTCTGGGCCACCGCGATGAGGGAGAGGTTGGCCTCCAGCGCGGAGGTCAGGAGCTCGCGGAGCATGTCCACCGACTCGTTGATCCGCACCGAATGGTCGTAGACGTCCCGGATATAGGGGCGCACCTCCTCCGGGATGAGCTCGAGGTCGAATCGCACGAGGCGATTGCAGATGTCCACCAGGGGCGAGACCGCGCGCTTGAGCTCGAGGAGGCTCCGCTTGAGGTTGTAGATCTCTTCGGTGGTGCCGCGGCTCATGCGCTCGTCGAAGATGGCCTCCTCCACGCCTTGGAGCTCGGCCTCGAGGGCATCCACCACCGGGAAGTACTGGTCCACGATGTAGTCCATGATCGCGTAGAGGACGAAGCCCGGCCCCAGGCTCAGCAGCCGCGGATTCACCTCGCAGCGCGCGCGCACCGGCGCGTAGGAGCGCGAGGAGCCGTGGCGCACCGACACGACGTAGCGGGCCCCCACGAAGATGTGGGTCTCGCCGAACTCCAGGCACTTGCGCTCGCGGTCCATCTGGGCGGTGCGCAGCGCCATGAAGAGCGAATCGCCGTAGCGCTCGAGCTTGGGACGCTGGTGCGCGAGGAGCGCGTCTTCGATGGCGAGCTCGTGGAGGCCGAACTCGCGCTGGACGGTCTGGAGGAGCTCGGGGCCCGGCTCGTAGAGGCCCAGCCACACGAAGACATCGGGCTGCTTGAGGACCTCGCTGATGTCCTCGATGCGGACGTCTGCCACACGCTGGCCCTTCGCGTAGGCCACGCAGGCGACAACTCCGGGGACGGTCTCGTGCTCCATGGAGGCTCTCTCCTCGCGCCCACTGTGCCGAGCCGCCGCCGTGGTTGTCAATCATTCCGCGTGGTACCCTCCCTCGCCATGACGGACGCCTTCCGGGAGGTCGCGGTGGCGGCGGCCCGGCGCGCGGGCGCGCTGCTCCGCGCCCACCGGGGCGCGGCGCGGTCGGTCAGCGCCAAGTCGAGCCCGATCAACCTCGTCACCGAGATCGACCGCCAGGCCGAGGCGCTCGTCGTCGAGACCATCCACGCCCGCTTCCCGGAGCACTCCGTCCTGGGCGAGGAAGGCGGAGCGCAGGCTCGCTCGTCCACCCACCGGTGGATCATCGACCCGCTCGACGGCACCACGAACTTCGTCCACGGCCTGCCGCTCTTCTCGGTGTCCATCGGCCTCGAGGTGGAGGGGCGCATGGTGGTGGGCGTGGTCTACGATCCGAGCCTGGACGAGTGCTTCGTGGCCGAGCGCGGCGTCGGCGCCTTCCTCGACGGCCGCCGTCTGGCCGTGTCCGAGACGACCTCGTTGGGGGCGAGCCTCCTCGCCAGCGGCTTCCCCTACGATGTGCGTGAGACCGCCGACAACAATCTCGCCGAGTACGCGGCCTTCACGCGCCAGAACCGGAGCGTTCGCGAGCTTGGCTCGGCGGCCATCACCCTGGCCGCGGTGGCGGCGGGGCGCCTGGACGGGTACTGGGAGCTGGTCCTGGGCCCGTGGGACGTGGCCGCCGGCCTCCTGCTCGTGGAGGAGGCGGGGGGACGCGTCACCGATCTCCGGGGCGGCCCGCTCGACCTCGCGTCGCCCGCCGTCGTCGCCTCCAACGGCCGGATCCACGACGAGATGCTGCGGACGCTCGCGAGCGTTCGCGGCCGCTGATCACGCCGCTCCCCGCCGTGGCACCTCCCAGCGACGGCCGCCCAGGGTGAGGATGGTTCGCCCGCTGACGGCGTCCTCGCTCATGTGCGCGAGGAGCTGGTAGGCGGCGGCGCGGCTCAGCCGCGCCTCGAAGCGGCCGTCCTTCACGGCGCAGTAGGGCGCGTCCCCCGCCCCGATCCGGAGCGTGTCGGGCGCGAGCGGCTCGCGGCTGCCGTCGTTGAGGGTGAGGGCGAGGCCCTCGCCGTCCGGCTCCGCGCGCACCACGATGAAGGGCACGTCCTCCACCTCCACCGGGACGCGCACCGGTCCGATCCGGATGTGATGGCCTTCGGCGTCGCGCTGGAGGCTCTCCCAGAGACTCGCGACGATGCCGGGATGGGTGACCTCGGCGTTCTCGTGGTGCCAGGCACCGTCTCGGTCGATGCGCAGGCGCGGCAGGGTCCACGTCGAGGGATCGGAGGGCGGGGGGGTGGCCATCAGAACATCGCCGCCGCGCAGAAGGTCACGGCGCCGTGGGGATCGGGCCACTGGCTGTAGCGGAGGAGCCGGCCGCGGGCCTGCGGCAAGGCGCGCAGGAAGGTGTAGATGGGCGAGAGCCCGCAGATGCGCCGCGCGTCGCCGTCGCGCGCGACCGACTCGAAGAAGGCGCTCGCGCTTCCCGCCACCACCGCGTCGAGCATGGCCCGGTCCTGCCGCTCGACCTCCTGCAGGAAGGCGGGGGTATTCGGCTCGGCGTCGCCGAAGCGCGGCCCCACGTGCGCGAGATCCACGCTTCCGACCACGCAGACGCGGCGGTCCCCGGCCGCGATGGTCTCGACGAGGGCGTCCAGGAAACGCGGCACGCGTGGATCAGCTTCGGGCTCCCCTCCCGTCCACACCGCCTCGTGGAGGAAAGAGGCCAGGATGGGCACCACCGTGAACGGGCGGCGGTCGCCGAGCGCCCAGCGCAGCATCACCGTCTGAAACTCGATAGAGTGCTCGACGCGATGCGCGCCCTCGGACGCGAAGAGATCGCGACCGTACCGGCGGCCCAGCGACGCCACGAAGTCGCCGTCCACCGCCGCCGGGCCGAGCGGCGTGTCGTAGGCCTTGAGGGTGGCCGCGAAGGGATCCGCCATCCCGGCGTGACAGGTCCCGAGGATCACGAAGCAATCGGCGTCGGAGCGTTCGAGAATCGCGCGATAGGCCCAGGCATACGTCGGCCCGCCGCGGTGAAAATCGATGTGAGGTGCGAGCACCCCTCTCAAAGGCGCGAGCGGCCCTCCCTGGGGGCCGCGAAGCCTCCCTATAGAGGTCGCCTCTTGGGGCGACCGTAGATCAAGATCAGAAACAACCTCAAGCACCCCCGGACCCTGGGGCCCGCGGAAAAAGCCGTCGATCTGCGCACGCAACGCGGCCGGCTCGCCCGCGTAGGCGCCGCCCGCATGCGCGGCCGACCGCACCGGGCTCGACGCGAACTCGGACTCGATGCGATCCCGGCGGGCCGCGAAGCGGGGCGAGTCGAGGAAGCCGGCTTCGTCCAGCCGCTCGGCCACCGCGGCGATCTGCTCGTGGGTGAGGGTCGCGTCGTGCCGGGCAGCCACGATAGCGCGGATCTCGGCGAGCGAGTGTTCCCCGTCGAAGAGCGAGACGATGTCGAGCAACGGGAGGGGCAGCACCGCCACCTGATCGGTGAAGCCCGCCGGATCCCGCAGTCCCACCGCGCGCTGCCCGTCCTGCTCGATCGGAAAGGCCTCGAGCGCGCGGAGACGGGGCCGGGCCGGAGGCGTCACGACCCTTCGAGGAACTTGAGCGCCGAGGCGGCGTAAATCTTTGCCGCGTCGACCAGTTCTTGGATCTCCACGTACTCGTCGACCTGATGGGGAATCAGCCGGTTCCCGGGCCCGCAGGTCACGATCGGAAGCCCCAGCTCCATGCGAAGGATGGTGCCGTCGGTGGAGCCCGGGACCCCGCCGTAGCGTGGCGCGCGCCTCGTCGCCTTCCGGACTCCCGCGATCATCGCCTGCACGATGGGCTCGGCCTTGTCGACCTTGGTGGCGAGGCGGAAGGCGTTCACGGGCTCCCATTCGACCTTGACGCCCGCTACCGCCCGCTCGGCGGCGCGGCAGAGCGCTTCCATCTCGGCGTGGAGCTCCTCGGCGCCGATGCCCGGCGTCACCCGCACGTCGAGCGTGATCTCGCCGAAGGCGGGGATGACATTCGACTGCGGCACCCCCACGCCTTTGGGAGGCGCCTGTATGATGGTGGGGGTCACGGTGGGAGGTCGGAGATGCGGACTCCGCTCGCAGCGGCGGCGGATGCGTCGCTCGAGCGCGGGCACTTCCTCGAGGAGCGCGCCAAGCGCCGTAATGGGATTGAGCCCCGCCTCCGGCATCGCGCCGTGGGCCATCTTGCCGCGCACCCGGACGCGCGCCCACACGACGCCGCGCTGGACGAGGCAGAGCTCGTTGTCCTCGGGCTCGCAGATGATGGCCGCGTCCAGCTCGCGCCCCACCGGCGTCGAGACGAGGTGGCGTACGCCGAGCATGCGGTCCTCCTCGTCCACGAGGGCGCCCACCACGAGCTTGCCGGACGGCTCCACGCCAGCGCGACGAAAGGCCGCGGCCGCCACCATCGCGGCGGCGAGCCCGCCCTTCATGTCGGCGGCGCCGCGGCCGTAGATCCGCCCGTTCGCGAGCTCCGCGCCGAACGGTGGCCAGCTCCATTCCCTCGGATCGCCCTCGGTGACGACGTCGGTGTGGCCCTCGAGGAGGAGGCTCTTCTGGCCAGCGCGCTTCTCGCCGAGGGTGCCGATGACGTTGGGCCGGCCCGGCGCGACGTCCTGAACCTCCACCGTGAAGCCTTCCCGCCGCAGCCAGGCCTCGACGTGGGCGGCGACGCGCGCCTCGGTGGCGTCGGGATCGTCGGGCCGATATACGCTGGGGATGCGCACGAGATCGCGCGTCAGCGCGACCACCTCGTCACCGTCGATCCTCGCGAGGATCTTGTCCAGAGTCGTCATGGAGCGACTATAGGGCCCGCCGCGCCCAGTCTGCAAGGAAGGGGCGGGGGGCCAGCGAGATCCAGCCGTCGTGCGAATCGCCCACGCGCGTGTCCACGCCGAGCGCCGCGGCGCGCGCGGTGAGGGCGCACACCGCCGCCGCGCGTTCGTCTCGTTGCGTGAGCGCGGTCAGGCCCGCGCCGATCGGCGCGGCGGCTGCCCCGTAGACCGCGGCGACCACGCGCGCGAGGACCCCCTCGGTGACGCAGCGCTCCCAGTAGACCTGGCTCTTGGCGCCTCTGGGCACGCGCGCAAAGGCGTCGGCGGCAAGCATGGTGCGCAGAAACGCGTTGGGAAAGGCCTCGGCCAGGCGCGCCGCCGGGTGGGACGCCGCCAGCGCGCGCGCGAGCCGGGTGGCCTCGGCATGCAGGCGCTGCCCCGCCGGCGCCGCGGTGG
>JBKPDT010000088.1:0-6461 GCA_046728035.1 Candidatus Methylomirabilota bacterium
GAGGCGGGATCGGCCTTGTCCACGTGCGCGTTGGCGATGACGAGGAGCCGATGCCGGAGGTTGTCGAAGACGAGCAGGCTGTCGGTGAGCATGAACACCGCGTCGGGCATCCGGAGGTCGTCCTTGGCCAGGCGGGGCAGCCGCTCGACGTGGCGCACGATGTCGTACGAGAAGAATCCGACCGCCCCACCCTGGAAGCGCGGCAGCCCCGGCACGGAGACGGGGGTGAAGCGGGAGAGCACGCTCCTCAACCCGTCCAGCGGGTTCGCCGTCGCCATCTGCTCGGTACGGCCGTCGGCATGGCGGACGGTGATGCGGTTGCCCTTCGCGGTGAACACCATGAGCGGATCCGACCCGAGGAAGGAGTAGCGCGCCCACTTCTCGCCGCCTTCCACCGACTCGAGCAGGAAGGCGTAGGGGCCCGGCCGGAGGCGCAAGAAGGCGGAGAGCGGGGTGTCGAGATCCGCGGCCAGCTCGGCATAGACGGGCACGAGGTTGCCGCGCGTGGCGAGCGCCCGGAACTCCTCGCGCGAGGGCGAGAGTGGGGGAACGCGGGGCGCGACCGGGGACATGGCGGAGTGGCTGACGTCAGCCGATGGCGTCCAGCTTCTTCTTGAGCTGGGCCTTGGGGACGGCGCCTACGACCTGATCGACCACGGCGCCCGCCTTCATGAAGAGGATGGTGGGGATCGAGCGGATCCCGTAGCGGGCGGCCAGGGCGGGGTTGTCGTCTACGTTCACCTTGGCGAGGCTCACCTTGCCGCTCCCCTCGCGGGCGAGCTCCTCCAGGGTGGGGGCGATGGCGCGACAGGGCGCGCACCACTCGGCCCAGAAATCCACCATGAGGACCTCGGCGTGCTTGCCAACCTCCGCGTCGAAGTTGGCCTCGGTGAGGTGAAGGGCGCTATCGGCCATGGGCGTAGGTCTCCTTGTGGGGAAAAATCGCATTGCTACGCTAACATAGCCCCTCCCCCGCCGCAAGTTGACGGGGTCCTGGCAGGCGGCGCTAGGCACCCAGGAATATCCGCTTCACCTCGGCAGAGCCGAGAAGGGACGCGGCCGGGCCCTCCAGGATGGTCCGGCCGGACTCGAGCACGTACCCCCGATGCGCCATGCCCAGGGCGAGCTCGACGTTCTGCTCGATGAACACCACGGTGAGGCCGCGTTCGCGATTGAGGGCGCGGATGACCTCGGCGATCTGCTCGACGATCCGGGGCGCCAGGCCGAGGAACGGCTCATCGATCATGAGCAGCTCGGGGCAGGCCATGAGCCCGCGGGCGATCGCCACCATCTGCTGCTCGCCGCCCGAGAGCGTGTGGCCGAGCTGGTCGGCTCGCGCGCGCAGGAACGGGAACAGCCGCTCGACGTCGGCCAGGCTCGCCTCGCGCCGGGCGCGCGCGTCCGGGTGATAGCCGCCGAGGAGCAGGTTCTCGCGCACCGTCATGTAGGGGAAGAGCCGGCGCCGCTCCAGCACATGAGCGAGCCCGAGCCCGACGATGCGGTGCGGGGGGAGCCCGCCGATGGGACGGCCTTTGAAGGTGACGCTGCCCCGGCGGGGGCGGATCAGCCCCGACAGCGTGTTCATGAGAGTGGACTTCCCGGCGCCATTCGGGCCGAGGATGGCCACCATCTCGCCCGCCTCCGCGCGAAGGCCCGCCTCCCAGAGGATCTGGTAGTCGCCATACAGGACGTCGAGGCCGCGCGCCTCAAGCACCCGGCCGCGCCTCCGGCTCGCGCACGTATGCGCGGCCGAGATACGCCTCGATCACGCGGGGATCGCGCGCTACCGCCGCGGGCGGCCCGTCGCCGATCACCTCGCCGAGGTGCAGCGCGACGATGCGCTGCGAGATGTCCATGATGACCCGCATGTTGTGCTCGATGACCAGTAGCGCCATGCCCTCGACATGGAGCCCCCGCACGAGGTCCACCAGGCCGGGGATGCTGCCCTGGTCCACGCCCCCCGTCACCTCGTCGAGGAGGAGAAGGCGGGGTCGCGTGGCCAGCGCGCGCGCCAGCTCGAGGCGCTTGCGCTGACCGGTGGAGAGGACCCGCGCGTGGGCGTCCTCCTTTCCCCCGAGCCCCACGCCGGCCAGCGCGGCGCGCGCCCGCTCGCGAGCTTCCCGCGGATTGGCGGTCTTCTGGAAGGCGCCCACCATCACGTTCTCGAGCACGGTCATGCCCCCGAAGGGCTTGAGCTTCTGAAACGTGCGGCCGACGCCGCGCCGGCTCACCACGTCGGGACGGAGCCCGGTGATGTCGGCGCCGTCCAGGATCACCCGCCCCGCGTCGGGGCGCAGGAAGCCGGTGAGGAGGTCGAAGAGGGTCGACTTGCCGGCGCCGTTCGGGCCGATGATGCCGACGAGCTCGCCCGGCGCGACCTGGAATGCCACCTCGCGATTGGCGGTGAGGCCTCCGAAGCGCTTGGTGAGGTCGCGCACCTCGAGCAGGACCGGCACGCTCATCCCGTGCGCCGCCGCCCGCGCTGGGCGAGAGCCATGATGCCGCCCGGCTGGATCACCGAGATCAGCATGATGAGCCCGCCGAAGATGAGGAGGTCCACCGCCTTGCCGGTGCCGCCGAACCAGATGCGGGTCCCCTCGGACAGCGGCACCAGGATGGCGGCGCCCACCAGCGGTCCCCACAGGGTCCCGACGCCGCCCAGCACCGCGATGAGACAGATGAGGATGGACAGCGACAAGGGCAACACCGACTCCGGGTCGATGAACAGGATGTACTGGGCGTAGAACGTGCCGCCGAGCGCGGTGAGCCCGGCGGACAGGGCCATCGCGCGCTGCTTGTACTGCGCCACCGGGATGCCGAGGCTCGCCGCCGCATCCTGGTCCTCTCTGATGGCACGAAAGTAGTAACCGGCGCGGGAGCGCTCGAGGCGGTGCGCGAGACCGCAGGCGAGGACGAGGAGCCCGAGGGCGATGTAGTAGTAGGCCTGCTTGCTCTCGTGGAACTGGAAGGCGGCGAGGGAGTCCCCCCGCTTGATGGGCACGAACAGACCGCGCGCGCCCCCCGCCCACTCCCAGTTGATCATGAGTGTTTGCACGATCTCGCCTACCGCGATGGTGGCGATGGCGAAGTAGTGGCCGCGGAGCCGGAACACCGGAAACCCGATCAGCTGGGAGAGGAGGACGGCGAGGACGACGCCCGCGAGCATCCCGAGCCAGGGCGTGAGGCCGGCCTGGATGACGAGCACGGTGGAGGTGTAGGCCCCTGCGCCGAAGAACACGGCATGGCCGAGCGAGATCTGCCCGCAGTAGCCGGCGAGAAGGTTCCAGGCCTGGGCGAGCATGGCATAGAGGAAGATCGAGATCATCACGTGGCGCGGGTAGGGCTTGGTGACGAGGAGCGGAAAGGCGAGGAGGGCGGCGCCGAGCGCGCCGGCCGCGAGCCCCCATCCCGTCCGTCCCATCAGAAGCGACCGAACAGGCCCTGCGGCCGCCAGAGCACGACCGCCAGGTAGATGATGAACACCGCGACGTACTTGAGCGCGGGCGCGATGAGGAGGCCGCCCATCACCTCGACGAGCCCGACTACCACACCGCCGGCGAGGGTACCCGACACATTGCCGAAGCCGCCCAGCGCCACCGCCACGTAGGCCAGGAGGGCGAAGCTCGCGCCCACCTCGGGGAAGATGTAGAAGAAGACGGCGAGGAGCGCGCCCGCCACGCCCACGCAGCCCGCCCCGATGCCCCAGCCGAGCGCGAACATCCGCTCCGTGGGAATTCCCATGAGGGCGGCGGCCTGTCGGTCCTGCGCGGTGGCCTGCAGCGCGCGCCCCGTCTCGGTCTTGCGGATGAACCAGTGCAGGAAGCCGAAGGCGGCCAGGGCCCCCACGCTCGCCACCAGCTGGGGCAGGCCGATGTGGAGCCCACCCACCGTGAGCCGGCCGGCCGCCCAGGGATCCTTGACGAGCTGGAAGTCCGCGCCCCAGAGCGCCTGGGCGAGGGAGCGCAGGAAGACGGCGAGACCGAAGGTGGCGAAGATCTGCGCCAGCATGGGCGCGCCGAGGATCCACCGGATGATGCCGTAGTAGGTCGCGAGCCCGAGGAGGAATAGCATCGCCACCGTGAGCGGCAGGGACAGCAGCGGGTCCAGACGCCAGAGCGCCCATGCCCAGTAGGACGCGAACATGGCGAGCATCAAGAACTCGCCGTGGGCAAAGTTGACGACTTCCATGAGCCCGAAGATGAGGGAGAGGCCGGCGGCGATGAGGGCGTAGACGCAGCCCATCAGGAGACCGCCCACGAGGCCCTGGAGCAGGAGCTCGGCGGTCATGTGCGCGGCGGGAGCCTCAACCGGTGGTCGCGCGCGCTACTTGCGGTCCTTCCAGGCCGGGATCGGGTAGATGACGTCGGCGGAGGCGAGCTCGAACGGGTACACCGTCTTGTACACGCCGCCCTGCATCTGGATCATGATGGCGCGCACACCCGAGTTCTGCCCCTTCTCGTCGAAGCGCACGCCCGTCCACGGCATCAGGAGCTGCTCGGGGGGCAGGTTGGTGGCGATGAGGGCCTTCCGGATGTCGTCGGGAGCCACGGAGCGGGCGCGATTGATGGCGTCGAGCAAGGTCATGAAGCCGGTGAACCCCCGGGCGGGCGCCTCGGAGAGGTCGCGGCCCCCGGGATTGTCCTTCTGCTGCTTGAACAGCGCGTTGACCTGGGCGATGAGCGGCTTCTTGGGGGCGAGGTCGAGGGCGAAGGGGGACCGGCTCAGGTGCCCTTCCGCCTCCTTGCCCATCTCCTGCACAAAGGCGGGATCGATCCAGCCCGCGTTCTGCGCGATCAGCATCTTGGGGTTGTAGTCGAGCGTGCGCGACGTCTTCACGTAGAGCACGGCGTCGGTCGTGTAGGAGGTGGGCATGAAGACGTCGGGGTTGGCCGCCTTGACCTTGCCCACCTCGGCGTCGAGGCTGGTGGTGCGGTTCCGGTACGCCATCTTGACCAGGACCTCGTAGCCGTACTTCTTGGCGAGCTCCTCCTGGACCTTGCCGGAGTCGGCGCCGAAGAGCGTGTCTTCGTGCATGATGGCGAGAGTGCGGAGCTTCACGCCGCGCTTCTTCTCGAAGTCCCGCATGAAGTCGAACATCCCCTGGGTGAAGTGGCCGTCGTGGGGCGAGGTGCGGAAGAACCACTTGAAGCCGCGCTCGGTGAGGGTGGGCGACGACGACTCCGCGTTGAGGAAGGGCACGCCGTAGCGCTCGGCGACCTGGCTCGCGGTGGCGGTCACGCTCGAGTGGACCGCGCCGATGATGGCGTGGACCTTTTCCTGGGTGATGAGCCGCTCCGCCTCCGCCTGGCCCACCTCGGGCTTGCCCTGGTGGTCCACCACGATGAGCCGGATCTTGGCGCCGCCGAGCCCGGGGAGCCCCGGAGTCTTTCCGAGGGGGAGATTCATGGCCCCCGCGGTGCCGTTGTTGATGAAGTCGGTGGTCATCCGCATCATGGTCACGGAGTCGATGCCGAGCTGGGCGAGCTGGCCCGAGAGCGGGTAGATGACGCCGATCACGACTTCCTTGGGGGCCTGGGCGAAGACGGCGGGGGCGACGAGGGTAAGCAGAGCCAGGACGAGGGCAGTCACGCGCGTGACCATTGCCATGCTTCCTCCTTGCGGTCGGATCGGTGGCGGTAGCGGTCGGCGCTGACCTCGCGGAGCGAGTGGCGGAATCTTAGCACGGGGCAGCCCCGCCCCGGGGGCTTAGGTCAGGAGGCCCGGTCCGCGGAGACGTAGCCCTCGCGGAGGTCGCGGGCGCGCAGCGCGGGGTCGCGCTCGGCGGGCGGGCCGTAGCCGCCGCCGCCCGGGAGGCGGATCTCGATCAGGTCCCCCGGCTGGAGCGTCTGCTCGGCCTTGGGGTTGGCGGGCACGCGCCCGTTGATGAGCACCTCGCCGCGCGCGCCCGGCGCCCCCCCGAAGAAGCCCTGGGCGGGAATGCGGGTGCGGTCGCAGAGCAGGGAGCACGTGAAGGCGCCGCGCGTGCGGACGCGGAAGGCGATCTCCTGGCCCAGGCCGCCGCGGTAGCGCCCGTTGCCGCCCGAGTCCGGACGCAGCCCCTTCCGCTCGACCACCAGGGGCGAGAGCGACTCGATGACCTCGGCGGGCGTGCCGAGCACGCCCGACGGGAAGGCGGTGGCGGCAAGCCCGTCCTTGGTGGCCCGCGCGCCCGTGCCGCCGGAGGTGAAGACGACGAAGCTGAAGGGCCGCCCGCCCTCGTCCTTGCCCGCGACCTGCACGCCCCAGATGTTGGCGGACCCTTCCGCCATCACGCGGTCGGGGAGCGCCTCCTTGAGCGCGCCCGCGATGGCATGCGGCAGGAAATGGCCGACGACGTGTCGCGCGGCCACCGGCGCCGGATGCCGCGCGTTGAGGATGGAACCCTCGGGCGCGGTGATGCGGAGCGGCCGGAAGGCGCCCTCGTTGTTCGGGACGTCCGGGCTCACGATCACCTTGGCCCC
>JBKPDT010000089.1:0-3863 GCA_046728035.1 Candidatus Methylomirabilota bacterium
ACCCTGCGCCGCGAGACCGAGCTGGCCGACATCTCGGTCAAGTCGGGCGGCACCGGTACCCTCGTCTTCGCCACCGTGGTCAACCGCATCTTCGGGCCCGACGGGCTTGCCATCGAGGAGGAGCGCCGGACGGTGTTCCGCGAGGAGGTCAAGGCCGGCGAGCGGAACCAGGCCCCGCGCCGCGAGGAGGCGCCCACCGCCGTTCCATGGCGACGCCGCGTGGAGCCCGAGCCCATCCTCCTCTTCCGCTTCTCGGCGCTCACGTTCAATAGCCATCGCATCCACTACGACCGGACGTGGGCGGTGGACGTGGAGGGGTATCCCGATCTCGTCGTCCACGGTCCGCTCACCTCCACCCTCCTGCTGGATTTCGCGCGCGATTCGAACCCCGGGCGCGCCTTCCGCGCTTATACCACGCAGGCGCGCGCCCCGCTCTTCGCCGGCGCGCCGTTCGAGCTGCGCGGCCGGCCCACCGCCGACGGTCGGGGCGGCGAGCTCTGGGCGGTGACGCCGGAGGGCACGGTGGCGATGAGCGCGGAGGCCGAGCTGGAGTGAGCGACGAGACGCCCCTCGGCGTCCTGACCGGCCGGCTCGCGCAGGCGGCCCCGAGCCGGCCCGCCCTCTCGTGCGCGGGGCAGTCCGTCTCGCGCGGCGAGCTGGAAGCGCGGACCAACCGTCTCGCCCGTGCCTACCGCGATCTCGGCGTGACGCGTGACTCGTTCGTCACCATCGGGCTTCCCAACGGGATCGAGTTCTTCGAGGCGATGGTGGCCGCCTGGAAGCTCGGCGCGACGCCGCAGCCGATCTCGTCCCGGCTGCCGGCCGCGGAGCGGAGCGCGATCATCGATCTCGCGAATCCGTCCCTGGTCGTCGGCGTCGACCCGTCCGAGACCCCCGGTCGGACGACCGTCGCCGCCGGCTTCGCGCCCGACCTGTCGCTGTCGGCTGACCCGCTGCCGCCGGTCATCGGCGCCTCGTTCAAGGCGCCCACCTCGGGGGGAAGCACGGGACGGCCCAAGCTCATCGTCGCGACACAACCCTCGACGTGGGAGGCGGTCTCCGGCTTCGCGACCTTGCTGCGCATCCCGCAGGACGGCGTGCACCTGCTGACGGGGCCGCTCTACCACAACGGCCCGTTCGTGACGTCCGCGCTCGCGCTGCTGAGCGGCAACCACCTCGTCGTCATGCCGCGCTTCGACCCGGTCGAGGCCCTCGCCCTCGTCGAGCGCCACCGCGTGGACTGGATGTACGCGGTGCCCACGATGATGCACCGGATCTGGCGCCTGCCCGAGGACGAGCGCGCGCGGCACGACCTGTCGAGCCTGCGCGTGGTGTTCCACATGGCGGCCCCGTGCCCCATCTGGCTCAAGGATGCCTGGATCGAGTGGCTCGGCGCCGACCGCGTCCTCGAGCTCTACGGCGGAACCGAGGCGCAGTCCTTCACGGTGATCTCCGGGAGCGAATGGCTGGAGCATCGGGGCTCGGTCGGGCGCCCCGTTCTCGGAGAGATGCGGATCCTCGACGCCGATGGGAACGAGCTGCCTCGTGGCCAGGTCGGGGAAATCTGGATGCGCCGCGGCGTGGATGCTCCGCCCTCGTACCGCTACGTCGGGGCCAGCGCCAAGTCGCGACCGGGGGGCTGGGAGTCCCTCGGCGACATGGGCCGGCTGGACGAGGAAGGCTACGTCTACCTCAGCGACCGCGACACTGACATGATCCTGATCGGCGGCGCCAACGTGTATCCCGCCGAGGTCGAGGCCGCCCTCGATGAGCATCCCGGGGTGACGTCGTCCTGCGTGATCGGGCTGCCCGACGACGACTACGGCAACACGGTGCACGCCATCGTGCAGGCGCTCGAGCCGCTCACCGGGGCGGAGCTCGACGAGTTCCTGTGCTCGCGCCTCGTGAAGTACAAGCGGCCCCGCACCTACGAGTTCGTGACGGCGCCCCTGCGCGGGGACGACGGGAAGGTCCGGCGGACCGCGCTCCGCGCCGAGCGCCTGGCCAAGGGCGGAAGGCCGCTCGAGGGCTCCCGGTGGAGCTGAGGACGAAGGGCGCGCGATTCGCCGTCGCGATGACTCTCACCCTGAGCGTCACGCTTGCACACTCGCCCGCCGAGGCACAGAGCCGCGCGGTACGGCTGGGGCTCCTGGGCCCCGACGAGGAGCCACGGTACTCGGAGATCGCGGGGGGCCTCAAGCAGGGGCTCCGCGATCAGGGCTATGGGGAGGAGTCCGTCCGGATCGTGGAACGTCGGGTGCCGCGAGAGGACCGGGCGAGCGCGCAGACGGCGATCCGGGACCTGCGCGCGCAGCAGCTTGCCGCGCTCTTCGTCATCGGATCGGCGTTGGCGCGTCTCGCCCGTGAAACCGACCCGGAGCCCCCGATCGTCTTCATCACGCCCGGCGATCCGGTCGCGGCCGGCGTGGTGTCGAG
Source organism: Candidatus Methylomirabilota bacterium (assembly GCA_046728035.1). GTDB lineage: Bacteria > Methylomirabilota > Methylomirabilia > Rokubacteriales > CSP1-6 > DASRWT01. The sequence continues at coordinate 2,437 of JBKPDT010000089.1, forward strand.
TCTGGCTCGACCCGGCAGGAACATGACCGCCATGACCTTCGAGTATCCGGAGCTGTCCGGCAAGCGCCTCGAGCTGCTTCACGAGATCGCGCCCGGGGTTCGACGCGTGCTCGCGCTCTACGACCCGCGCGACGCCTCCCCCCGACAGGGCATGGCCTCTGCTCGACTCGCCGCGACCGCTCTCGGAATCACGCTCGTCGAGCACAGGGTGGAAAGTGCGGAGGCGGTGGCGAGCGGTCTCCGGGCGCCGGACCAGGCCGGTGCCGTGCTGGTCTTCCCGGGCGGCGCGACCTCCGGGCACTACGAGACGATTATCGAAGCGGCGAACGCCAGGCGTCTCCCGACGATCCTCCACGCCCGGACGCGGGCGACCCGCGAGGCCTTGCTGACCTACGGGGCCAGCGACGTGGACGTCGCGCGGGACGCGGCGCGCCTGCTGGGCAAGATCCTCAAGGGGGCATCCGCCGGCGACCTGCCCGTCGAGCGGCCGACGAAGCTGACGCTGGTTGTCAACCTGCGGATTGCCCGCGCGCTCGGTCTGAGCATCCCCCAATCCGTGCTCCTCCGCGCGGACGAGGTGATCCGGTGACGAGGAAGGGCGGACGGCTCTCACGCAAGTACGTGATCGCGCTGGTGGCGCTCGTCACCGGCGCGCTGCTCGCGAGCGGGGCGGTCCAGATCTACGGCTCCTACAACGAGAGCAAGGCCGCCCTCGTCGCGCTGCAGTACGAGAAGGCCCGGGGCGCCGCCTCCCGTATCGAGACCTTCGTGAAGGAGATCGAGCGCTCGCTCGGCTGGACCACCCAGCCCCAGCTCGTGGGATCGGCGGCGGCGCTCGACCAGCGCCGGCAGGACTCGATTCGACTGCTTCGCCAGGTGCTGGCCGTCACCGAGCTGAGCCAGCTCGACGCCGCCGGGCGGGAGCAGCTGCGGATCTCGCGCCTGGCCATGGACGTGGTGGGCAGCCAGACCGACTACTCGCAGGACGCGCGATTCCGCGAGGCCAAGGCCGGCCGGACCTTCTTCGGCCCCGTGTACTTCCGCAAGGAGTCCGAGCCGTACATGACGATCTCCTTGCCCCAGAGCGGCGGCGGCGTCACCGTCGCCGAGGTCAACCTCAAGTTCATCTGGGATGTCGTGTCGCAGATCAAGGTGGGCAAGGCGGGACTGGCCTACGTGGTGGACCGTACCGGCGCCCTCATCGCCCACCCCGACATCAGCCTCGTGTTGCAGAAGACCACCCTGGACCACCTCGAGCAGGTGAAGGCCGCGCTGACGGAGGGCCGCGGGGAGGTGACGATCGCGCGCGATTCCAAGGGCCGCGAGGTGCTCACCGCCCACGCGGCGATCGCTCCGCTCGGCTGGGTGGTGTTCGTCGAGCAGCCGCTGGAGGAGGCGTTCGAGCCGCTGCGGGCCTCCGCGCGGCG
>JBKPDT010000090.1:0-4259 GCA_046728035.1 Candidatus Methylomirabilota bacterium
CTGCTGTTCGGGCTGGGCCGGCCCAACGCGGGGGCGGCCATCTATCCCAAGGAAGTCGTGGCCGCGGCCGGCGACGGCCAGATCAAGGACGTCATCGGCACCGGCCCCTATCGGTTCGTCGAGCACAAGCCGGACCGGCACATCAAGGTGGCGCGCTTCAAGGAATACTCCGCGCGGGCCGAGTCGCCCGACGGCGGCTACGGTGGCCGCCGGGTCGCCTACGCGGACGAGATCCTCTTCATCCCCGTGCCCGACGAGGCGGTGCGCCTCGCCGGCGTCGAGACGGGCGAGTATCACTACGCCCAGTCCATCAAGGCGGACCAGTACGACCGCGTGAAGTCTCTCCCCGCGCTCGAGCCCGGCGTGGTCAAGCCGTACGGCTGGATCACCGCCGTGCCCAACCACAAGCAGGGTGTGATGACGAACAAGAAGGTGCGCCAGGCCTTCCTGGCCGCGCTCGACGTCGACCCCATCATGGCCGCGGGCATCGGCAACAAGGCCTTCTACCGTATCGACGGCGCCCTCTTCTTCCCGGAGCAGCCGAACTTCCACAGCCAGGCCGGGGTGACCGGCTACAACCAGAAGAACACCGCCAAGGCCAAGGCGCTGCTCGCCGAGGCAGGCTACAAGGGCGAGCCCGTCCGCTGGATCACCACCAAGGAGTACGACTGGATGTACAACACCGCGCTCGTCGCCAAGCAGCAGATGGAGGCGGCGGGCTTCACGGTGGACCTCCAGGTGCTCGACTGGGCGACCCTCGTCCAGCGCCGCAACAAGCCCGAGCTCTACGAGATCTTCTCCACCGGCTTCACGCTCGGCGCCGATCCCGCCCTGGTCACGTCGGTGCAATGCAACTGGCCGGGCTGGTGGTGCCAGGAGGAAAAGGAGCGCATCCTCGCCGAGATGCTCCGGGAGACCGACCCCAAGAAGCGCAAGGCCCAGATCGAGCGGCTCCAGGCGATCTTCTACGACGACGTCGGACGGGTGAAGCTCGGCGACTACTTCACCTTCCAGGTCACGCGCAAGGAGCTCCGCGGGTTCCGCTCCTCTCCGTACGTCCACCTCTGGAACGCGTGGCTCGCCAAGTAGCTTCCTCTCTTCCCTCTCCCCTCACCCTGGCCTCTCCCCTCAGGGGAGAGGGTTGGGATGAGGGGGAGTGGGCGGGGTGAGGGGGTGGCCCCGTGATCGTCTACGTCGTCCGGCGGTTGCTCGCCGTCATCCCGGTGATGCTGGTGGTGGCGACGGTGTCCTTCGTGCTGATCCGCCTCGCGCCCGGCGACCCCGCGAGCGTGATCGCCGGACCCTATGCCACCGCCGACGATATCGGCCGGCTCCAGCAGGCGCTGGGCCTCGATCAGTCCCTGGCCGTCCAGCTCGTGAAGTGGTACGGGCGCCTGGCGCGCGGCGATCTCGGGGACTCGATCTTTCTCCGCCGTCCCGTCATCGAGGCCATCCGTGAGCGGCTCGAGCCCACCTTGCTCCTGACCGCCTGGGCCATGCTGGTCGCTATCGTCGTGGGCATTCCTGTCGGTGTGGTCTCGGCGAGCCACCACAATTCCCTCCTCGACCAGTCCTTCATGGCCCTGGCCCTGGTGGGGCTATCGGTGCCGAATTTCCTCCTCGGCCTCCTCATGATCCTCTGCTTCGGGGTGTGGCTCGGCTGGCTACCCGTGGCCGGCTACGTGGCGCTGGAGGGCGGGCTCTGGCTCAACTTGCGCTCGCTCATCATGCCCGCGCTCGCCCTGGGTCTCGTCCAATCCGCCCTCATCGCCCGCATCACCCGCTCGAGCATGCTCGACGTCCTGCGCGAGCAGTACATCCTGGCCGGGCGCTCCAAGGGGCTGTCCGAGCGGGCGGTGATCTACAAGCACGCGCTCAAGAACGCCATCATCCCCACCCTGACCGTGATCGGCATCACCTTCGCCCTCCTGATCGGGGGCGCCGTCGTTATCGAGACCGTGTTCAATATCCCCGGCCTGGGCCGGCTCATCATCTCGGCGGTGCTCCGCCGCGACTATCCCGTGGTCCAGGGCGTGGTGCTCCTCATCGCGGTCACCTACACCGCCATCAATCTCCTCGTGGACCTCGCCTACCTGGCGATCGATCCGCGCATCCGGTTCAGATAATGATGCGGGGCCTCCTCATGAAGGTCGCCCCTTGGGGTAACCGTGGATCAAATGCGAAGTCGACTCCGGGCGATCGAGGGGCGCGCTACCTCGGTGTGAAGTCCTTTCTCCGCCGCCGGAGCGCGGTGCTCGGCGCGGCGCTGGTCGCCGCGAACGTGCTGGTCGCGCTTGGGGCGACCACCATCGCCCGGGTGGACCCCCAGGTGCTGGATGTAAAGGCACGGCTGGCCCGCCCCACCGCCGCGCACTGGTTCGGCACCGACCACGTGGGGCGGGACGCCTGGAGCCGTGTGATCCACGGGGCGCGGCTCTCCATGATCGTGGGCGCCTCGGTGGTGGCGCTCTCCTTCGTCGGCGGCCTGGCCTTCGGCGTGCTCGGCGGCTACTTCCGCGCGCTCGACAACGTGCTCATGCGGATGATGGACGGGGTGATGGCCTTTCCCGGGATCATCCTGGCCATCGCGATGATGGCCTCGCTCGGGCCCAGCGTGTTCAACGTCATCGTCGCGCTCGGGGTGGTCTACGTTCCGCGGGTGGCGCGGATCGTGCGCGGATCGGTGCTGGTGATCCGGGAGACGCCGTACGTCGAGGCGGCGCGCGCGCTCGGGATCGGCGATGGCCGCATCATCGCGCGCCACGTCCTCCCCAATTGCCTCTCGCCGGTGATCGTCCAGGGCACCTTCATCTTCGCGGCGGCGGTGCTGGGGGAGGCGGCGCTGTCGTTCCTCGGCGTGGGCGTGCCGCCCCAGATCCCGTCGTGGGGGAACGTGCTCGCGGAGGGACGCTCCTATCTACAGCAGGCGCCCTGGCTCACCCTCTTCCCAGGCGCCGCCATCATGGCGAGCATCCTCGGGCTCAACCTCTTCGGCGACGGCCTCCGGGATCTCCTCGACCCCAAGCTGCGGGGCATCCAGGGCGCGGCGCGCGAGAGCTAGAGAAGCAGTCGTGAACGAACGGAATCCGCACTCGGGTTCGGCCTTTCAGGCCATTCGGGCGATCGACTATACGGTCATTTTCGTGCGCGATATGCCAAGGATGCGTCGCTTCTATCAAGACATCCTTGGTTTTCCACTGTTCCGAGAGCTTTCGCCCGGTTGGATCGAATATCGGGTGGGCGCCAACACCTTGGCCTTGGCCAGGCCAAGACTTACTGCAGCGGATGTTCCAACGCCCAACGGCAGCGCCTCGCTTCAGCTGGCATTCAAGGTTTCCGCTCCCGAAGTTGACCAGTGCGCCGACGAACTCATGCGGCAGGGCGTCACGCTGCTGTCCCCGCCCACTGACCAGGCCTTTGGCCATCGCACGCTGTTCTTCCGTGATCCGGATGGAAATCTACTGGAGGTGTTCGCGGACATTTGATCGCCACCGGCTAGCGAGTCCCCCACGCGTCGAGACACGCGAGCGCGTCGGCGCGCCCGCGCTCGAGCGCCCGGCCCATCTCCGCGCCGTCGAAGTCGAGCGGACGCAGGAGGAGCGGCGCCGACGGGGTCAGGAGCTGGATCTCGACCGATGGGTACTTGAGGCGGGCCAGCTCCGTGTCGCGCCGGATCTGGTGGACCATGGACGTCTCGAAGGCCTCCTCGAGGACGCGGCGCACCGTCGTCGCTCGCTGCCCACGCTCGTCGGCGGCGTAGCTCATCACGACGATCGCGCGCGCCACGGGCACGCCCCTTTCGAGCGCCTCCAGCACCGGGGCGCGGCCGATGAGACCGCCATCGACGAGAAGCGCGCCGTCCACGGCGACGGGCGGGAACATGCCCGGCACCGCCGAGGCCGCCACCAGCGCGTCGACCGAGACCGTCTGGTTGTCGAAGATCCGCGGCGCCCGTCGCTCGAGGTCGGTCGCGACGACACGGAGGGCGACCGGCGAGGCGCGGACACGGCCGAGATCGACCGCGCCCACGATGAGATCACGCAGCGGCTGCGGGTCGAAGAGCGAGCCCGCCCCATCGAGGGCGCGGAGGGTCAGCCAGCCCGGCAGGAGGCCCGCGAAGAACACGCCGGGACGGAGTGCGTAGACCTGCTCGCGCGTGACGCCGCGCCACAGCGCCTCGAGACGGTCCAGGCGCCCGTCGACGAGCGCGGCGGCATTGAGCGCGCCCGCCGACGAGCCGGCGGCGAGCCGGATCGGCA
>JBKPDT010000091.1:0-20616 GCA_046728035.1 Candidatus Methylomirabilota bacterium
CCCCCCCCCCCCCCCCCCCCCCCCCCCCCCCCCCCCCCCCCCCCCCCCCATTTACACGCCGAAGACGGCAAACGCGATTTAATAGACCGTCTCGTGGGCTCGGAGATGTGTATAAGAGACAGGCCTCGTCCGGCCGCGCGCGCCACCGCTTCACGGCGGCCCGCCGCTTCTTGCCCGCGAGGCGCCGCTGGCGCGCGCCGCGCGACGGCGCCGTCTCCACCCGCCGGCGCGGCGGAACGAGAGCGGCGCGGATCAGCTCGGCCACCCGCTCGCGAGCGGCTTCCAGGTTGCGCGCCTGGTTGCGCGTCACCTGGCTCGTCACCGTCAGCCGCCCATCGGCGTCCCGCCGATGCCGGGCGAGCGCCTCCAGCCGCGCGCGGGCCGCATCGGACAACCCCTCGATCGCCGCCAGGTCCACGCGCAGGTCGATCTTCGTGGCGACCTTGTTCACGTTCTGCCCGCCCGGGCCCGAGGCGCGGACGGCGCGGACGGTCAGGGCGGCGGCAGGAACGCGAACCGCGGCGCTCACGACGATCGGATCGGCCATCGGGTCAGGCGCCCGGCACCCAGGGCCAGTACTTCGCAATTGCGCCCGCGTCCACGCGCAGGTCCATGCCGGTGATCATCTCGGCGTCGTCGGAGGCGAGGAAGACGACGGCGCGCGCGTAGTGCCGCGGGCTCGGGAGCGCCCCGGTGGGAATCATCCTGGCGAAATCGAGCATGCGGGCGCGCCGCTCCGGCCGCGGCCGGCCCCAAGCCACCGCGCGCTCGACGCCTTCCTCGATGTCGGTCGCGGTCGGCGTGAGGCTGTTCACCCGGACCCCGTGCCGCGCGAGGTCCATGGCGGCGGCCCGTGTGAAGTTGAGCAGCCCGCTCTTGCTCGTGCAGTAGCCGATATTCCCCGGCTGGCCCTGATGCCCGGCGGTGGAGACGATGACGATGATGCTGCCTCGGGTGCCGCGCTCGACCATGAGCCGTCCCACGTGCTTGGTGCAGAGAAAGGTCCCGGTGAGGTTCACCGCGAGCTGCCGGTTCCAGCGGTCGAGCGGCATCTCCAGCACGCTCTGGCCACCCAGCACGCCGGCGTTGTTGACCAGGACGTCGATCGCCCCGTAGGCCTCGCGCGCCCGCGCGACCATGTCCTCCACCTGGGCCTCGTCCGACACGTCACCGGTAAGGCCGATGGCCTCGCCGCCCCGGCCCGTGATCCAGGCCGCGCACTCCCGCGCGTTGTCCGCGCTCACGTCCACGCAGACGACCTTCGCCCCTTCCTCCGCCAGCCCGCCGGCGATGCCGGCGCCGATATTGGGACTCGTCCCCGTGACCATCGCGACCTTGCCCTGGAGCTTCACACGCGACTCCTCAGCCGACGTTGCCGCGCACGCCGAGGACATAGGCGGCCAGCGCGCCGGCCAGCGAGATCAACATGATGATGCTGGCGATGACCACCGCCTCCTCGAGCTTCTTCTGGGCGATGTAGTCGAGCTGCAGGATGGCCAGGGGCCGGTTGGCGGTGGTGCTCAGCAGGGCGATGTTCGCGATGTTCCGCGCGGCGCCCACGAAGGTGATCATCCCGACCGCCATGAGGGTCGGCGCCATCAACCGCAAGACAATACGGCGGTAGGTCGTCCACCAAGTGGCCCCGGCGATCCGGGAGGCTTCCTCGAGCTCGCCGCCGAGCTGCATGAGCCCGCTCTTGATGATCTGCACGCCGAGCGGCATGCCGGAGATGAGCCCGGCGGCGATCAGCACCGCCGTGGTGCCGTAGAGCGGGCGCAGCACGGGCGTGCCGAGGAAGAGCCAGAGGAGGGCCAGGCCCAGGATCACGCCCGGCACGGTGAAGGGCAGCCAGGAGATGAAGTCGAGAAGGCGCCGGCCGGCGTAGCGCGTGCGCACGGCGATGTAGGCGATGAGCGAGTGCAGGAGCACCGCGGCCACCGCGGTGCCCACCGCCAGCACGATGGTGTTGCGCAGCGAGCTCGCGAAGAGGTCGTCGGTGAGCACGGTCTTCCAGTTGTCGAGCGTCCACGGCTCCGGCACGTTGAAGAAGCCGAAGAGCTTCATGAAGGTGCCGAGCAGCGCGAACACGACGGGCACCCCCAGCACGATGCCCACCAGCACCAGCGCGAAGGCCAGCGCCGGCCACCGCCAGGCCCCGAGGGCATGGGGCTTCCCCTGGAACTGGCCGGTCACCGTGGCATAGCGGCGGCCGCGCGTCACCCACTGCTGGGCGAGGATGAGCGGGAGCATGGATGCCAAGACGAGGACGGCCAGCGCCGTCGCCGCGTCGTAGCGCGGCACCCGGGTGACCAGGAGGTCGTAGATCGTGGTGCTGAAGACGAAGAAGCGAAACGGGGTGCCCAGCACCTGCTCCACCTCGAAGGTCTGGAGCGACACCATGGTGCCCAGCAGCAGCACCGACAGGATCACCGGCGCCATGACGGGCACGGTGATGCGGAGCGCGGTCCGCAGCGTGCCCGCGCCGGCGACCCGGGAGGCCTCCTCGAAGGACGCGTTCATGTTGCGGAACGCCGGCGTGAGGAGGATGACCTTCACGGTGAGCGAGCCGGTGATGACGTGGACCCATACGATGCCCCAGAACGAGTAGATGTTGAACCGCCCCGTCCCGAGGAGTGGCAGCGCCGCGAGGGTCGTGTTGATCAGGCCGTATTCCGGATCGAGCAGGAGGATCCAGCTCAGGGTCACCGTCAGCGGCGGCAGGAAGAACGCCGCCCAGAAGGCGAACTCGATCCCCCGGCGCCCCGGCAGGTCGGTGCGCGCCAGCAGCCACGCCACGAAGACGGCCAGCGGCAAGGAGAGGAGCTGACGCACGAACGTCACCGTCAGCGTGTTCCAGAGCGACGTGCGCAGCGCGGGCTCGGCCAGCGCGGCGCGCCAGCCGTCGAGGCCATAGCGCGCCGGCTGCCCCGGCAGCGCCGTCTGGAAGCTCTGGAGCACGACGAGCAGCACCGGGTAGACCACGCCGAACGCCACCACCGCGAGGACCGCCGTGCAGAGGATGGACGGCGTCTCGACCCGCCACGGCGGGCGCTCCGCGATCGGCGCCGCTACGCCGGCCATACGCTCACCGTGTCCGGCGGGAAGGCGAGCGAGACCGCCTGTCCCTCCTTCCACTCGCGCGATCGGGGCAGCAGCAGCACGATGCGCTGATCCCCGCCCAGGCTCACGCGCGCCTCGTAGCGGTCGCCCACGAAGAGGAGGGTATCGATCACGCCGGGGAGGGCTCCGCCGTCCGCTCGCGCACCATCCACCTCGATGTCCTCGGGACGGATGGCGACGTGCACCTCCGCGCCGGTCACGAGCGGGGCGGCGCCCACCGACCGCCCGGCGAGGGGCCGGCCGCCGAGCGCGCCGTTCAACGTGACGCCGACGGTCCCCGGCGCGAGCGTGCTCACCCGGCCGCGCAGGATCACCGTCGAGCCCACGAAGTCGCGCACGAAGGCGGTCGCCGGACCCTCGTAGAGGCTCCGCGGCGGGCCCACCTGCTCCACGCGCCCGCCCTGCATCACCGCGATGCGGTCGGAGAGGCTGAGCGCCTCGATCTGGTCGTGGGTGACGAAGAGCACGGTGATGCCGAGCCGCCGCTGGAGAAGCCGCAGCTCGAGCCGCATCTGCTCCCGCAGCTTCGCGTCGAGGTTGCTGAAGGGCTCGTCGAGCAGCAGGAGGTCCGGCTCGTAGACGAGGGCGCGGCACAGCGCCAGGCGCTGCATCTGGCCGCCGCTGAGGAGCGTGGCCCCGCGCGTCTCCATGCCGGCGAGGCCGACGAGGTCCAGCACGCGCGTCACCCGCTCCCGGATCGCCGCGCGCCCGAGGCGGCGAAGGGTCAGGGGGTAGGCCACGTTGTCGAACACGGTCATGTGCGGCCAGATGGCGTACGACTGGAAGACCATGCCGAGGTTGCGGCGGTTCGGCGGGACGAAGACCCGCCGGGGCACCGAGGCCACCACGCGCCCACGCAGGGTGATCTCGCCCCCGTCGGGCCGCTCGAGCCCGGCCACGAGCCGCAGCGTGGTGGTCTTGCCGCAGCCGCTGGGGCCGAGGAGGGTGAAGACCTCGCCCCGCCGGACGTCCAGCGACGCGCGGTCCACCGCCCGGTGCGGCGGGAAGACCTTGCTGACGTCGTCGAGCGTGAGGACCGGTTCGATCGCGCTGGACCTACGTGATGACGGCCTACTTGATGGCGGCGCGGGCGATGTCCTGCGTCTTCACGACCTCGGGCAGGTTCTCCTCGGCGTCGATCTGCATGAACTTGGCCTCGGGCGGTACCGCGTACTGGGGATTGCCGGGCTCGATCCCCACCCGCCGGCTGTTCGTCTCCACTTCCTTGGCCCAGACGACCTGCGCCTCCCGGGTGAGGAGCCAGTTGATGAAGACCTTGGCCGCGTTGGGATGGGGCGCGCGGTTGACGAGCCAGATCGTGCTGCTGCTCGAGCTCATGGTGGACATCTCGGGGAAGTGCAGCAGCTTGAGGTTCTTGGCGAGGCCCTGACGCTGGTAGGTGGCGAGAATCTGCGGGTTGACGCCGATGGCGATGGGATAGCGGCCGCGCACCATGAACTCCGCCACCTGCCGGTTGTCGCGGCTCAGCACCGCCTCCTGATCCACGAAGAGCTTCTTGATGATGTCGTCGCCCAGGCTGAGCCGCGCCGCAGTCATGGGCCAGAAGGTGTCGCCCATGGTCCGCACGTCGGGCAGCAGGAGCTTGCCCTTCCAGCGCGGGTCGAGGAGGTCCTTCAGCCCCCGAACCTCGCCCTCCTTCACCTGATCGGTGTTGATGGTGACCCCGCCCCCGCGCACCGCCACGAAGCCGTAGCAGAGGGCGCGGTCCTTCACCAGGGCGAAGCCGCGCTCGAACCCGCCGTCCCACCCCGCGCCGTCCTTCACCTCCGGCAGCACGATGGCGGGGCGGACGGGATCCCACACGCCTGCCGGCCGCAGCACCTGGAGCGCGGTGCTCGTGGGAATGAGCGCCACGTCCCAGGTGAAGAGGTTGCCCTGCCGCTCCTGGATGATGCGCGGGGCGAAGTCCTGCGAGTGCAGGCTCGTGTGCTCGAGCTTGATCTCGGGGTAGGCCTGGGTGAACGCCTTGAGCGCCCGCTTGTAGCCGTCGCCGGGGAAGGTGTTGACGACGACCTTGGCTTCCTTCTTCGCCGCCGCCACCGCCTGCGTCCAGTCGGCCGACTGGGCGGCCGCCCGCCGGGCGGGCCCCAGCGCCGCCACGGCGCCGCCCAGCATCACGCCCTCGAGGAAGCGGCGCCGCGTGATCATGGGCGCGCCGCGCCGCCGTTCCTCCGCGCCTTTTCCTGGAGGTAGCGCACCGACACCCGCTCGAGCGGCACGTGGTTCGGGTCGAGGCCGTCCGGGTTGCGGTACTCGAAGGCGGCATTGCGCCCGCCATGCTGCTTGGTCACCACGAGCCGGCGCCAGGCGATGACCTCGGCGTCGGTGCCCGACAGCTTCTCGGGCGTGTCGTAGCGCTGGTGCAGCATCACCCGCTCGTCCTGGCGCGAGAAGTTGTACTCGATGATCCAGCGCCGGATCGTCGCGTAGGCGACGCGGTCCCAGAAGCGGCGCCATGCGTTCCTCGGCCGGGTGCAGTGGTAGTACCAGACGCGGGTGAGGTGCTCCTCCACCGGCACGCACATGCGCGTGTAGAGGTCCCAGCCGAACTCCGCGCGGAACATCCCGGGCAGATGATGCCCGCCGCACCACCGCGCGGAGGCCGGTGGCGGGATATTGCGGCGCGCCCGATCCGCCAGCGGCCGCGTGAGCCACGTCCAGAACCGGCGGTAGTTCGTCTTGGGCCACCGCCACCCGTTCGGGTAGAGGTCGAAGGCGGGGCTCCGCCGCATGTAGTTGCTCTCCGCCACGTCGCCGCCGAAGCCATTGCCGACGAAGATGGGGTGCTCGCCCTGCGCGCCCCGGGCGATGAAGCCCCCGCGCATGACGACCACCGCGTTGCGGTGCACGTAGTTCACGTGCGAGTCCATCGAGTTCTCCAGCGCGACCTCCCAGTTGCACTTCCAGTACACCTGCCCCACCTGCACGAGAGCGTCGGCGTCGAAGAACTCCTCGGGCACGTCCTCCTCGATGGGCGCGGGCTCCCCTTGCCCCATCCACACGAAGACGAGACCCTTGAGCGTGTGGGTCGGGTACACCTTCGCCTCGGTGCCCGGTTTGCCGCAGACGCCGGAGTCGGGCCCCTCGGAGAGCACCGCCACGTTCTTGCCGCTCTCGTCGTACACCCAGCCGTGGTACGGGCAGGCCACCGTACCGCGGTAGTGGCATTCGCCCTCGCTCAGTCGCGCGCCCCGATGCGGGCAGACGTCCTGGATGGCCGCGACGGCTCCGTTGGCGCCGCGGAAGAGGCAAAGCTCGTCTCCGAGGAGCGAGACCTTCACGGGCTTTCGCGAGCCCACCGAGCGGTCCGCGACAGCGGGATACCAGTACTCGCGCAGGCCGAGCTTGGGGATGAGGTGGCGGATATCGCCGGAGAGCCTGGGGATGGCGGTCGTCGTCGCTGTCGTCGTCATGGCTTGAACACCGCGAAGCACTTGTTGGAGTTGAAGATCCACGTCTCGATGAAGTCGCTCTCGTCGGGCTTGCGACCGAGCGCCTCCATGGCGCCCGCGAGCATGTACCAGTTGAGCATCTCCTGCTGGCCCGATGTCTCGATCTCCGCGAGCGGCCGGGACCGCCAGGCGTCGTAGTCGCCGCGGCGAAGCGCCTCGTAGAGCCGGCGGTCCGCGACGATGTCGGGGTAGAGCTGGCAGTGCTTATCGGTCAGGAAGGCGTGCGACCAGCTCGAGGAGGCGACGAGCGCCGTCCGCCACGGGCTCTCGCGCATCGCGCGTGCCGTCGCCGCGCCCACCTCCATGCAGCGCTTGGGCGACGGCGAGGGCGGATCGAGCTCGGCGTCGGCGAGCGGCTTGACCAGGCTGGCGCGAAAGCCGCGCTGGGCGATCACCCGCCGGCCATAGCAGTTGACCTGGAACGCGACGACCGGGTAGGGGAAGCCCACGCGGTCGTAGTCGAGGTACAGGATGGTGTTGAGGAAGGCGTGCGCGAGCCCGGGGTGGTGCAGCGGCGTGTAGGCGTAGGCCATGTCGATGTCCTGCTCGAGGAGCCGCCGCGCGAGGAACTTGCCGGCTTCTCGATGGCCGGGCAGTCGGATCGCCGTGTCCTCGGACTCGCCCCAGACGTTGTTGCCGGCGTCGCGCTTCCGGTGCCGCGCCTCGATCTGGTCGTATGCCAGGACGCAGAACGGCGGGATGATGTCCGCCGTGAAGTTCTCGTGCTGGTCGTCGCCCCAGATGACGACCACGTCGGGCCGGAAGTCGTCGAGCAGCTTGCGCGCGTGGCGGAAGTGGCGGAGCAGGCTGGCCCGGTGCGCGGCCGCCGACGCGGTGCCGCCGTCGTCGCCGTACTCCCGTCGCATCGCCTCGGGCCAGCCCGCGGGCTCGCGGTAGCGCTCGGGCAGACCCGGATCCTTCATGACCGTTCGCAGGATATCGGCCATGTTCTTGTCGTGGCCGATGAGCGGCGGGTAATGCGTCAAGCCCAAGCCGAGGATCTCGCCCATCGGGTGCCTCCCTGGAGTCCGGAGCGGCCGGCGTGCGCGCGCTTGGGCTGATGCTAGGCCGCCGTGAGCGCCCTTGTCAAACCGACTTGCTCGTCACCTCGTCGATGAGCCCATATTCGAGCGCTTCCCGGGCGTCCAAATAGCGGCCGCGCCGCATGTCCTCGGCGATCTCCTCGGCCGGCCGCCCCGTGCGCCGCGCCAGCCGACCATAGAGCCGCCACAGGAGATCCTGCTGCTGCCGGCTCTGCGCGGCGATCTCGTCCGGCGTCCCGGTGAGCTGCGCCGTGGGCTGGGAGAGGTGGAAGCGCGTGTGCGGAGCGGCCGCGCGGTGGTCGGCGGCCGCCACGATCCCGATGGCGGGACCCCCGACCTGCCCCCGACAGCGGACGCGCAGCGCCGCGCGAAGCGCCTCGACCGTGTCGATCACGACGAAAGCGGCCCCGAGCGTCCCGTCCGGGCTGTCCAGGTGCAGCTCGATGGGCCGGTCCCCGGCGGCGTCGAGGGCCATGAGCGCCGCTGCGGCCCTCGCCGCGACGTCGTCGTCCAGCCGGCCCGTGACCAGCACGATGCGGCGCTCGAAGAGCTGCTCCTGCAGCCAGCCGCCCAGGCTCATGCCCCGAGCGTACAATGAAGGATGCCGCTCTCCCGACGCGCTGTGCTCCTCGCGGCCATGGCGGCCGTGCTCGGCGGGCGCCTCCCGCGCGCGAGGGCGGGCTCGGTCGAGCCCGTCGAGGACTGGAGCCAGGTGCCGCTGGGCGCCAGGGGCGTCCCGCCGGGTTGGGAGAAGTACGAGACGCCGCGCGGACATCCGGCGTACGACTTCACGGTGGTGGAGGACGGCGGGCGCCGCGCGCTGACCCTCAGAAGCGCCGACGATCACTCGACCATCGCCAAGCAGATCCGCGTCGATCTCGGCGCCACCCCGCTGCTCACCTGGCAGTGGAAGGTCGTGAGTCTTCCGCGCGGCGCCGACCTGCGCGAGCGCGCCACCTCGGACGCCACCGGGCACATCTTCGTCGTCTGGCCGCGCTTCCCCGCGCTCGTGCGCTCGCGACTGGTCGGCTATGTCTGGGACCCGAGCTTGCCCGTCGGGACGGTCGTCAACAGCCGCAAGACCGGCACCGTGACCTTCGTGGTCGCGCGGTCCGGCGAGCGGGAGCTCGGACGCTGGGTGGACGAGCGGCGCGACGTCGTGGCCGACCACCGGAAGATCTTCGGCGAGGCGCCGGCCGCGCCCGGCGCGATCGCGCTGTCCATCGACACCAACGACACGCGCGCCACCGCGGAGGCCCTGTTCGGCCGCATCACCTTCGCCGCGCCCTGACCCGGGCGGCCCCTGCCCGGACGCGTGCGCGGCTGGCACCGCTCGCCGCGCTCCCATGGTAGAGTCCTGGCATCCCTTGTCCGGACATCGACTCTCTCAGGGAGGCCCCATCATGAGCACCAGCACGGCGACACCCACCGGCAAGCTCGCGCACGCGACCCCCGCCAATGCCCCGTTCGTCGAGGGGCGGCGCACCTTCCTCAAGTACCAGGACCTGGGCGTCACGGCGGCCAGCAGCGGCCGCATGCGGGCCCAGGTGATGAGCGCCACCGCGGGCATGACCAAGCCGACCGGCTGGCATTACCACGTCTGCGACGGCCAGTTCGTCTACGTGCTGAAGGGCTGGGTCGATCTCGAGTTCGAGGACGGCCAGAAGCTCCGCGTCCAGGGCGGCGAGTCCCTCTTCATCCCCGGCGGCCTGCGCCACAACGAGACCGCGACATCGGACACGCTGGAGATCCTCGAGGTCTCCGTGCCCGCCGACATGGGGACGGTGGCGTGCGAGGCGCCGGAGGGGCGGTAGGCCGCGCGAGGCGCGACGCCTGAGAGTCAGTGGCGCCGGATCAGCCGGCGCCACAGGGCGAGCCCGGCGCCCCGGAACACCGCGCGATCGATGGCCCGGGCGCGCGCCCGCGTGAGTCCCAGCCGCGACAGGACGCCCCATGCGGCGTCCCGCCGCTCGCTCCGCGCGACCGCCCGCTCGGCCGCCCGCGCGAGCGCGGGCTCCCGGGCCGCGAGCTCGCGGCAGATGTCCTTCCACCGGATGCGGATGAACTCGGGGACGAAGATCCGCTCCACCTCGTCCGGATCGAGGGGCGATGGGAAGGTGGTGGCCTGCCCGAGCACCCCGTTGGCGGCCAGCCCCAGCATGGTGCGGACGCACTTCTCGCACTTCCCGCAGTTGTACGCCTCCCCCTGACTCAAGCACACGCGGAGCGCGCGAAGCCCGACCGGGCTCCGCGCGATCAAGGCGATCTTTTCCGGCCGGGAGCGCTCGGATCCGTCGTGGACGAAGTCGACCCGTTCGCTCGACCAGAGCGGATCGAGGTTCGGATGCGAGCCCCACGGCCTGAGCTCCGAGTAGGGGTAGGAAGAGGCGACGTAGAGCGTGTGAAAGAGTCCCGCCATGGCGTGACCGGCGCCGGCCAGCACGACCCCGTGGGTGAAATCGAAATGGTCATCGTCGAGCAGCTCCCGGAGATTGGTCCGGAGCGTGACGAAGCCCTTCCCCAGGGCCGTCGCCGCCTCCCGGAGCGGGCCGGCGCGCCGCTCGAACACCGCTCCGTCGTCGGCCCGCATGTCGAACCCATGCAGCACGATCAGATGGGTGAGGGACCGCGAATCCCCCGTGGGATACCGGTTGATGTTCTTGAGCACGGTGTAGAAGGAATCCACACCGCCCGAGAAGAAGGTGCCCACCGCGGTCCCCCGGCGTGGGGCGACACCGACCGGCGCCTGGATCTCGATCGCGGCGCCACGGACGCGCCCCGGCGGCAGCCCCCACGTCTCCAGAAGGGCGGCGACCCGCCGCGCCGAGGCCAGCAGCTCGGGCGAGATCTCGGCCTCGATGATGATCGGGCCCGGCCGCTGGAGCGCGCGCAGCAGCAGCCCCGGGAGGAAGGGATCCCCGCGCGCGCTCAGGCCGGCGCCGAACGCCGCCGGTACTTCGAACCAGAGGGAAGGCGGCAGATCCGACCCGCCCCGTAGCCGCGCCGACAGGCGCACGCCCGTCCGCGTCTCCTCGACCTTCACGTCGTTGACGAGCACGCCCGTCATGGGCGCCGATCATACGCTGGTCGTGTTTCGCCAAACAAGCAGGGGAGCCGAGAAGGCAGCTAGAAGACGAACGCGAGCGAAAGGCTGATCAGATGGGCGCGGCCGAACTCCTTTCGGATCTCCGGGAACGCGTTGTAGACGTACGCTAGCTCCGCCACGCCGCCACTCGCAGTGAACTGGCGATCGGTATCGGCGGAGCCACCCAGCCACAGCGCGACGGACTGGTAGGGGAGGTACTCGACTCCGGCGAACATGCGACCGACATCGGCGCTGTCATCGCTCGAGCCGCTCCGTACGTTCTTGAGGCGGAGGTACTGCCAATCGGCGTATGCGCCGAACTTATCGGATGGCCGCCATCCGAGCCCTCCGCGAATGTTCAGCGAGCGCGTGTTGTCCCGGAAGTCGATGGGCGTGAGGCCGGGCCCGAACGGCTCCGGAGGGAGGTCTACGAATCCGGTCGTCTCCCCATGCGTCCACCCGAGAGCCACGAGAATCCCGATCAGCCAATGCTTGTGTGGGGCCACCAGGACGCCGACGCTGCCCTCCACGCCGAGGGACCCTC
Source organism: Candidatus Methylomirabilota bacterium (assembly GCA_046728035.1). Taxonomy (GTDB): domain Bacteria; phylum Methylomirabilota; class Methylomirabilia; order Rokubacteriales; family CSP1-6; genus DASRWT01. The sequence goes on from JBKPDT010000091.1 coordinate 11,266, forward strand.
GAAGAGGCTCGACATGCCCAGCCTCGATTCGCTGAGACGTACCGATCCTCCGACGGCGATCCACCGCGCGAGCAAGTGGCTGTAGCTCAAGCGCAGCTCGTTCGACCTCAGGGTGAAATGGTCCCCCTGGTGACTCTCCACGTCCTGTGAGTCGATACGCGTGTAGGACGCGAGGATGGTGCCGGCGGAAGGCAGTCGGTAGGTCGCGCTCGCGGCGCCCGCGGTGATCGAGCTGCCATTGTTGAACGCCACGTAGGCTCCGGTGAGCGTTCCGATGAACCGGAACTCGTTGGGGGGCTCCCGCAAGAAATCGCCCGCCGCGGGGTTCACCGAAGACAGGTAGGGATATGCGGTGGAGGCGGACAACGCAACGACGTCCGTGAAGGTGGACGCGCGGTCCAGCGTCAGGCCGAGTCTCAGGCCGAAGGTCTCGTCGCTGAGGTCGCCAGCGAAGCAGGAATCGGCGGTGCTCAGCACGAGGAGGGCCATGGTCGCGAGCGCGCCTACGTAGCGTGTCACGGCTGCTCCTCTTCGCCGAGAACGCGTGGTCGAACGTTTCCCCGTGGCCGAGCGCCCGCGGATTATGACAGCCAGGATTGATTGGAGTCAAATAAGTGAGTGTCCGTCTCTCGATGGCCGGTCGCCACTTGCCCGGCGCCGGTGGGTGTGCTGTAGTCTCGGCGCTGGTCTCACATCAAACAACGTCTAGCGTGGAGGAACCCATGGCCGCGAAAGCCAAGCCCTCGAGGGCAGTGACCGCCGGCAGGCAACAGCACTACCTGGTGCAGTTCTCCTACACCAGCGCCGCGTGGGACGATCTCGTGAATGAACGAGTGAATCGCGATCGCGTCGCCGCCGTGCGGAGCCTCGTGTCCAGCCTCGGCGGATGCATCGGCATCATCAAGTTCCCGTGCGAGGACTCGCCGACGCCCAGGGAGAAGTTCGTGTCGTTCGGAGACTACGACGTCGTGGTCCTCATCGCCTTCCCGAGCGACCAGGCGGCGGCCGCGTTCGCGATTGCCATCTCGGCCGGCGGAGGCGTCACGTCCATCAAGACGACGCGCATCATCCCCTGGGACGAGGCGGTGGGCGCGATGGGAGCGGCCGCGACTCACAAGGGAAGCTACGTGCCCCCAGGCAAGGGCACGGCGCTGCGGCGGTAGCGGCCGCGCGGTCTCGAGGGAGCGTCGGGCGCGCCGGGGCCAGACGATGACGAGAGATCCATGACCTGTCCACGGTGCGGGATCGAGAATCGCCGGACCGCGGTGTTCTGCCGGGACTGCGGCGCGATCATGGGCGGCGTGTGTCCGGCTTGCGGCGCGAAGTGCGCCCCCGACAACCACTTCTGCGACATGTGCGGGACGCCCCTGCGCACCGTCCCCACCCTCGTCGGCGCGCCCCCGCGATTCGGCGCCCGGCGCGGCTACACGCCGCACCACCTCACCGATCGGATCCTCACCTCGCGCAGCGCCATGGAAGGCGAGCGCAAGCAGATCACCGTCCTCTTCGCCGACATCAAGAGCTCGATGGAGCTGCTCGCGGACCGCGATCCGGAAGAGGCCCGGCAGCTCCTCGACCCCGTCCTCGAGCTCATGATGGAGGCCGTCCACGCCTACGAGGGCGTCGTCAACCAGGTCCTGGGCGACGGGATCATGGCCCTCTTCGGCGCGCCGCTCGCCCTGGAGGATCATGCCCTCCGCGCGGGATACGCCGCGCTCCGCATGCTGGCCAGCATCGCGCGGCATGGCGACGAGACGCAGCGGCGGCACGGCATTCCCCTGCAGATCAGGATCGGGGTGAACTCCGGCGAGGTCCTCGTCCGGTCCATCGGCTCCGACCTGGACATGGACTACTCGGCGATCGGCCAGACGACCAATCTGGCCGCGCGCCTGGAACAGCTCGCCAAGCCGGGCACCGCGCTCTGCTCGGCGGCGACGATTCGCTTGGCCGAGGGCTTCTTCGAGACCCGCGCCCTCGGCCCCGTGCCCATCCGGGGCCTCGCCGAGCCCGTGGACGTGCTCGAGCTGACCGGCGTCACGCCCGCGCGGCAGCGGTTTCACGCGGCGGCGGCGCGCGGCCTCACCCGCTTCGTGGGCCGTCGGGAGGAATACGACGCGATCACGGAGACGCTGCGCCGCGTCGAGCAGGGGCATGGTCAGCTCATCGCCCTGATCGGCGAGCCGGGCATCGGAAAGTCACGCCTGGTGTGGGAAGTAACGCGGTCTCCACTCACGCAGGGCTGGCGGGTGCTCGAGGCGGGGGCGCTGTCGTACGGGAGCGGCACCCCGTATCTGCCGGTGCGACGGCTCCTGCAGGTCTACTTCCACATCGACGACCAGGACGACGGGGCGGCCGTTCGCGAGAAGGTCACCGACCGGCTCCTCGCGCTCGACCCGCGCTTCGCGGAGCTCGCGGTGCCGCTCCTGGCGCTGCTCGACATGCCGATCGAGGACGCCCAGTGGGCGGGGCTGGATCCTCCGCAACGCCGTCAGCAAACCAACGACGCGATCCGGCGACTCCTGCTTCGCGAGAGCCAGAGTCAGCCCCTGCTGATCGTGCTGGAGGACCTTCACTGGGTGGATCGGGAAACCGAGGCGATCCTCGACACGCTGGCCGATCGCCTGGCGAGCCACCGCGTCGGCCTTCTCGTCAACTGTCGCCCCGAGTATCCGCTCCCGTGGGGAAGCAAGACCTCGTTCACGCAGATCCGGCTCGAGCCGCTCGATCAGGCCGGCGCGGGCGAGCTCCTCGCCGCCCTGGTCGGTGCGGATCCGGCCCTGCGCCCGCTCGCGGAAGCCCTCTTCAAGCAAACGGGAGGCAATCCGTACTTCCTCGAGGAGAGCGTCCGGACCCTCGCGCACGCCGGCGTGCTCGCGGGCGAGCCCGGCCGTTATCGCCTCATGAAGGCCCTCGATCGCATCGAGGTCTCGCCCACCGTGCAATCCGTCGTGGCCGCGCGCGTCGACGGCCTCGCCGCCGCGGACAAGCGCCTGCTCCAGGCGGCGGCGGTGATCGGCCCGTCGGTGCCCATCGAGCTCCTCCAGAGGGTTACCGAAGAGACCACGGATACGCTGCAGGCCGGTCTCATGCGCTTGCGGGAGGCCGGCTTCCTCTACGAGTCGCGCCTCTACCCGGAGGTGGAGTACGCGTTCACGCACGCGATCACCTGCGACGTCGCCTACGGGAGCCTCCTCCAGGAGCGGCGGCGCGCCCTGCACGCGCGCATCGTGGCCGCGATGGAGTCGCACTACGCGGAGCGGCTCGCCGAGCACGCCGAGCGGCTCGCCCATCACGCGATCCACGGCGAACTGTGGGAGCAGGCCGCCGTGCACTCTCACGACGCGGCCACCAAGGCGGCGGCCCGCTCCGCCTACCAGGAAGCCGTTGCCCACGTCGAGCAAGCCCTGGCCGCCCTCGGGCGATTGCCCGAGACCACGGGGCGGCTCGCCCACGCCATCGATCTCCGGCTGGCCCTCCGGAGCTCGCTCTTCCCCCTGGGCGAGATCGCGCGCGACCTGGAAAACCTCAAGGCCGCCGAGGCCCAGGCCCTGCGGCTCGGCGATCGGCGTCGCCTGGCGTGGATCCTCGCCTACATGATCCGCGACTTCTCGATCCTGGGCATGCCCGATCAGGCGATCGAGCGGGGCCAGCGGGCCCTGGCCCTCGTGCCGGAGGCGGCCGACCTCGAGCTCGAGATGCTCATCAACGGGTATCTCGGCTCGGTGTGCTTCGCGCGCGGCGACTACCGCCAGGCGGTGGAGCTCCTGGGCAAGGGCGTGGACACCCTCCGCGGCGGGCTCGAGCTCCGGCGCTTCGGCCTTCCCGGGGCCGCGTCCGTCTTCTTCCGCTACTGGCTCGTTTCGTCCCTCACCCGGCTCGGCCGATTCGATGAGGCGGAAGCGCAGGCGGAGGAAGGTCTCCGGATCGCGCGCCGGGCGGACCAGCCCCTGGTCCTCATGGTGGCCCATTACACGGCCGGATTCTTCCTGACCCACCGTCCCGACCTGCCGCGCGCGATCGACGAGCTCGAGCGGAGCCTCCAGCTCTGCCGCACGTGGAAGCTCCCCGCCTGGTTCTCCAACATCGCATCGATCCTGGGGTACGCCTACGCCCAGTCCGGCCGGATGGAGGAAGGAGTTTCGCTCATGCAGCAGGCGATCGACGCGTCGCGCGCCAGCGGCGGCATGGTGAATCACGCGAGCGAGGTCACGCGCCTCGGCGAGGCGCTGCTCCTGGACGGACGGCTCGACGAGGCTCACGAGCTCGCGGAGCGCGCGCTCGAGCTCGCCCGGAAGCACAAGGAGCGCGGCAACGAGGCGCTGGCGCTGCGGCTCCTCGCCGAGGTGACGGGGCGCCGGACCCCGGCGGACGACGCGACCGCTCGCGACCTCTATGCTCAGGCCGCCGCGATCGCCGCCGAGCTGGGCATGGAGCCGCTGCTCGATGCGATGAACGGGCTCTAGCCCGCGCCTTGCAGATCTGGGTCGATGCGGACGCGTGCCCGCAAGTCATCAAGGAGATCCTCTACCGCGCCGCCGAGCGCGCGCAGGTGCTGACGACGCTCGTGGCCAACACGCCTCTCCGCACCCCACCGTCCCCCTTCATCCGGAGCCTCCGGGTCGCGAAGGGCTTCGACGTGGCGGACCACCGGATCGTGCAGGAGGTGCAACCCGGCGATCTCGTGGTCACCGCCGACATCCCTCTGGCCGCCGAGGTGATCGCGCGCGGCGCCCACGCGCTCGATCCGCGCGGAGAGCTCTACTCGGAGGACAATGTCCGCGAGCGCCTGGCGATCCGCAATCTCATGCAGGAGCTGCGCTCCACCGGCGAGCTCATCGCCGGCCCGGCGCCGTTCGGCGCGGCCGACCGGCATCTCTTCGCCAATCACCTCGATCGCTTCCTGACGCGGCGGCCACCCGCGTAGGATGAGTCAGGTCCCCCCAGATGCCCGGTCAGGTGACGCGACGTCAGATGGAGGCGTGGCTGCTGCGGAACGGGTTCCGTCAGCTCAAGGGCGGGATGACGGGGCACGTGCAGTACGACGGCCCCGGCGGGGTGAAGATCACGCTGCCCGGGCATGGGCCGCAGGACCTCACCAAGAAGCACGTCGCGCTCATCCTCCGCGCACTCACCGCCGCCGGCTTCGACCGGGACCGGGTGCGTCGGGAGCTCGCCGAGTGAGGGCCGGGCGCAACGCGTGAGGGCGGCGGGCACCCGCGCCATCCTGGCGACCTGCCTGCCCGCGGCGGCCGCCATCCTCGTCTTCGGCACCCTCTACGGGGCCGCCGCCCGCACCATCATGGGCGTGCCCCTGACGCTGGCCTCCTCGCTGCTCGTCTTCTCCGGCGCGCTGCAGTTCGCGCTGCTGGCCCTGCTGAGCGCGGGAGCCACGACGCTGCCGCTCGTACTGATCGCCGTCATGCTGAACCTGCGTCATCTGGTCCTCGGCGCGGTCCTCCGGCCCCGCATGGAGGGATCCCGATGGCGCCGGGCGGCGCTGGCCTTCTTTCTCGTCGACGAGACCTTCGGATTCGCCGTCGCCGCGGGCCACGCCGCGGAGCGCGCCGGAGCGCCCGTGGGGGCGGCCATCGAGCGCACGTTCCTGCTCTCGGGCGTCGTCTGCTACCTCGCCTGGCTGGTGGGCACCCTCATCGGCGTGCTGGGCGCGGGGTTCGCGGTCGCCGAGAGCCTGGCCGGCGCGATCTTCCCCGTCCTCTTCATCGGGTTGGCCTCGCTGGCGGTGACCCGCCGCTCCCACGCCGTGCGCGCACTGGCCGCCGCCGTGCTGACGGCGGGGATCGCCTTCGCGGTGCCGGACCTGCGCGTCCTCGCCCCCGTCGTCGCCGCGGTCCTGGTGGCCCTGCCGGGAGGCGAGCGATGAGCGCGCTGCTGCTCGTGATCATCACCGCCATCACCTACGGCAGCCGCGCGGCCTCGCTGGCGCTGCTGCCCCGACCCGGGGCGCGCTTCGAGGCGATCCTGGCGCGCATGCCGGCGCCGATCTTCGCCGGCCTCGCGACGGCGACCTTGCTGACCGGCGATCGCTCGCTCGTCGCCGGCCCGATCCTCTGGGCCGCCCTGGGCGCGCTGCTGATCAGCCCGACCCGCTCACTCCTGTTCTGCCTGATCGGGGGCGCGGCCGGCTACGCGCTGGGGACACTGGCCGGCGGCTAGAAGAGGCCGCCTGCGAGGTGTCGTCAGCCGGCGCCTGGAGGGTCCGCAGGGGCGGGAAGCGGGCTGGCAGGTCCGCGGCCTCGACCTGGAAGACGACCTGCGGCTCGCGCAGGCCGCGCAACCGGTGCGAGCCCAGACTCCGGAAGCGTATGCCGGTGGGCCGCGCCCGGCCCACGGCATCCCGGGCCGCGGCGGAGAGCAGGATCTGATCACCGTGCCCGGCCGAGCAGATCCGAGCCACGGTGTGCACGGCCAGACCGACGTAGCCGGAGTCGGTGAGCGTGGGCCGGCCGCTGTGAATCCCGGCCCGCACCTTGACGTCGACCCCATCGGGCCAGGCACGCCCCCGCAGGGTCCGCTCGATCGCCAGGGCGGCCTCGAGCGCCGCGGGAGCGCGATCGAAGACCGCGAAGAACTCATCGGCGCGAGCGTCGACCTCGCGGCCGCCCGTGCGATGCACGGAGCCCCGGATGATGGCGCGCACCTCGGCCAGGAGGGAGGCGTAGCGGTCACCCAACCGCTGGAGGAGGCCCGTTGACCCTTCGATATCCGTCGAGAGGAAGGTCACGTGCCCGGTTGGCAGGGTTCGCGCTTCACTGACCTGGGCTTCGACCTGACCCCGCAGCCGCTCGTTCTCGACCGCCATCCGGGCCGCTGCCGTCACCGTCTTCACGAGGTCCGGATTGTCGAGGACGGCGCGGTCGTGCACGAGGGCGGTCATCGCGCGGCCCTGGCGCTCGAGGAGCGTCACCGCCCGCCCCTCGCCATCGGCCGGCAGCGCGGTGGGTCGCCCGGCGCCGTCGAGATAGGTGCCGGCCGATTCGGACCAGTGCAGGACCGAGAGCGAGGGGTCACGGAGGGCCGTGCGCAGCCGTCGCTCGAGCTCGGCCGGTGTGCCGACCTGTCCCAGCTCGATGACCAACCGCCCGGCCACCGCCTCGCTCATCTGAGACCGCAGCTGGCCGGTCATGAAGCCGATGGGCACGATTCCGTACTTCTTGGCGGCCTCGAGGAGGCGCTTGCGCGCCCTCTCTCTGGCCGCCTCGTCCTCGAACGCCACCTGGTTGAAGCGCGCCAGCGCGTTGCGCACGTGTGGCTCATCGTTGATCGGCAGGCGCCTTCGTCCCTTCGAATCCACGTACGCGAAGGCGCTCTTCGGCAGCTGCGCCCGTTTCCGGGAGTTGAGCTGGCTCATGGCTCACGCTGACGATACTCCACTCGGACGCACGGCGCCACGAGGCCAGCCGCTCTCCCAACCGGACCGGGGCTAAATCTCAGGCGTGGCGGCTCTGACCGCCCATGACCTGGCGGATGAGGCCGACGATCACCAGTAGAACACCACCGCCAACCCCGCCGCCCACGATCTGCGTCAGGATCGAGCCGATGTCGAACCCGCCCACCGGCGCACCGCCCCCGCCGACCAGCATGTTGAGGAGCAGGCCGCCCAGCCCTCCGCCCACGATCCCGGCAATGGAATTGCCGAGGGGCCCGAGGTTGAATTGCTTCAAGAGCGCGCCGGCAGCGTTACCACCGACGGCCCCTGCCACCAGTTGAATGACCAGATTCATGAGGAACGCGCCGCTCATGACTTCCACTCCTATCCCGCTCAGCGCGGGGTCCGGACAGGCCCGAAGCCACGTCGCTCTCCGCTCCCTGTTCCGGGGCGGGCCCGTAGCTCGTCGGAGGGGACCATTGCGTCCGCGCAGTCTCCGCACGAAAACGATGGCCCCAGGCGCCCGCGACGTCTATGGACCCTTGGTCCAATGCCCCCGACCCGAGACGCGGCGCGGCGTAGGGTCGAGCGCTACGCTCCCGGCGCTTCGGGGGCGGTGGGGTCGGCGGGAGAGAAATCGGCACGCTCGCGGAGCGCCTCCGGGAGCGGATGGCCGCTCAGGATCTTGGCGAGCTGGGCGCTGTCCTTGATGGGGCCGTGATCCGCGCGAAACCGGACAATGGCGTCCACTTGCGCTGGGCCGAGGCCCGTGAGCTCTAGCAGCTCCTGCGCGTTGGCCAGGTTGATTCGCACCTTGGTCGCCATGGTCGCTCCTCCCCTGTCAGGTCTATCGCTCCCTCACGGCATTGTCCGCTAGCGGTCGTTGAAGCGCCACCGCTGGAAACGGTAACCGGGGTCCGCCGCGGTCTGGCCCTCCGCGAAAAGACGCGCGCGTCCGCCATCCAGGGCCGCAATGCGCTTGACTCCCGCGTGCGCGGCGGGGTCGATGTGGACGTCGGTGACGGTGACGAAGATCTCGTCCAGGATGCCCGCCCGATGCAGCGCCTCGAGGATCACCGCTCCACCCTCGCAGTCCAGGCACCGCACGCCGAGCTCGCCGAGGAGGCGCTCGTGGACGCGGACAAGGCCGCTCGACTCCACCCGCTCGTCGCCGGCGAGCAGGAGCTTGACGCCCCGCTTGTCGCTTCCTTGCGAGCGAAGAAGGCGCGCCCCCGGGACGGTGGTGACGACGATCGCGGTGAGCCCGGGGGCGTTGAAGAGCGGAACGTCGAGGTTCAGCCGGCCCGACTCGGAGTAGACGACCTGGAGGGGCACGCGGGGCCGCCCCTGCTCCGCCCGGAATCGAACCAGCGCCGCTCCGAGCTCGCCGCCGATGTCATCCACGGCGCCGATGACCTGCGGCTGATCCCGGAGGGTCTGCGCCCCGAAGGAAACGGCGTCGGCGCCGGCACGAAGGCGGCGCATGAGCCGCACGTCGGCGCGCCGGCCCGGCCGGGTGAAGTCGCCGCCGGCAATCGCGCGGATGGGATCGTCGTGAGCCCCCGCGCGGGTCCACGTGACGATACCGTTCCGCGACGTGATCACGTTCGCGTAGATCCACGGCCGGCTGGGCCATGCCCCCGGGAGCTCGACGGGCTCGAAGGCGACGGGATCGGGCGAGAATTGCGTCGTCACGCCGTCCGCTTCGGCCCCAGGCCCTGCTCGGCGCGCGCCTCCGCCGTCACCGGCGTCGCCGTCTTCTGCACCTTGAATCCCGAGCCCCGGCGCTTGGTCCAGACCTTGGTGAACTCGGCGCCGAAGAGGAGGATCTGGGCGGAGTAGTACACCCACACGACGATGATGACGAGGGAGCCCGCCGCCCCATAGGCCGAGGCGACGGCGCTCTTGCCGAGATAGAGGCCGATGAGGAACTTCCCCGCGGTGAAGAAGAGCGAGGTGACCGC